>JAPOST010000101.1 GCA_026709535.1 Rhodospirillaceae bacterium | reverse complement strand
GCGCCAAAACCGATCCCCGGCGACCCCAACCATGCCTTGGCAAGCATGGGAATCTGTTTTCTGGCTGCAGGCTTTGCTGGAAGACGCGGGGTTGCGGGAGACGCTGGTACTTTCTTGCATAAACTCGCTTGAGGCCGTCGCCAATTTTGAGATGAGCCTCTTTGGAAAATCGGATGTCAAGATCGGATTTGTGACCATGCCTCACGGGCTGTCTGGCAAGCATGGTGTACGTATCAGGAGAATGGTGCGATACAAGGTTATGTCCAGATTTCTGCTCTCCGCCTTCTTCGTGCTTCTTCTGACCGCCTGGCGTTTCGAACCGGCCAACGCTCAGCCGCTGTCGATTGACATGCTGTATCTTGAAGTCAAGCGTCTTGATCGGCCAACCCTCTCCAACCTGTTCAAACCACCTTCGGACGCCGGGCTTCAAGGCGCCCGGCTGGGGATTCGTGACAGCCAGTCAACCGGTCGTTTTCTCAAGCACCGCTATACGCTCAAGTCACTAATCTTTTCGCCGGAAACCGGGTTTCAGAAAGTGGCTGACGCCGTCTTGGCAGCCGGACGAAGATTTATTGTCTTCAATACGCCTGCCGCCATGTTCGGACAGCTCGCGCAACGCTTCGGTTCTGTGGTGGAAGGGGGCACGGCCGTCCTGATCAACGCAGGAAGCCTGGACGACGGGCTGCGGCGGAGTTTGTGTCAACCGAATGTCTTTCACACCGCGCCCAGCCGAGCCATGTTGACTGATGCGCTGGTGCAGTATCTGGTCAAGAGGCAATGGACCCGACTGATGCTGGTCGAGGGGGGACGTGCCGGAGACAAGAAGCTGGCAAGCAGTTTTCGTCGATCGGTCGACAAGTTTCGCGCCAGACTTGTCTCCGACAGGAAGTGGCTGACAGACGCGGATATCCGCCGCAACGCCGGTCAGGAAGTTCCGCTTTTCACGCAAGGCGCCGACTATGACGCCGTCGTTGTCGCCGATGAGGATCGCGATTTCGGCCAGTACTTCCTCTACAATACATGGTTGCCCCGACCGGTGGCGCTGAGCCATGGTTTGAGGCCGGTCGGTTGGTCTGCAGTCGTCGAGCAATGGGGCGCTGCGCAGCTTCAACGCCGCTTTCGCCGTCTCGCGAAACGTCAGATGACAAGCCTTGATTACGCGGGATGGGCTGCCGTTCGTTCGGTCAGCGCGGCTGTGACCCGTCTGAAGACCGACAACCCCGCCGAAATAGCCGCCTACATGCGTTCTCGGGACTTCTCCCTCGCCGGCTTCAAGGGACGGAAATTGAGTTTCCGCTCGTGGAACGGGCAATTGCGGCAGCCGATTCCTCTTGTCCACGCAAGAGCGCTCGTTTCCCTGGCGCCGCTGGAGGGATTCTTGCACCGCCGCACGGAACTTGATACCTTGGGGTTCGACAGGGCCGAAACGGATTGCGGGAGTTGATCATGTCGGGGTTCGGGAAAAGTCTGATGACGCTTCTTGTGGCGGTTTTTCTGACGTCGACCGCGCATGCCCACCTCGCCTATGTCTCAAACGAAAAAGACAACACGATCACCGTGGTCGACACGAACACGTACAAGGTTGTCCAGACGATCCATGTCGGGTTACGGCCGCGCGGCATCATCTTCAACAAGAACTTCACGAAACTTTACATTTGCGCGTCGGATTCGGACACGGTGCAGGTTCTGGAGGTCAGTTCCGGCAAGATCATTTCGACGTTGCCTTCCGGCGATGATCCAGAGCAATTCGCGCTGCACCCGAATGACCGGCACCTCTATGTCGCCAACGAAGACGATTCGATCACGACGGTGATCGATACCCTGACCAAGAAGGTGGTTGCCGAAATCGATGTTGGTGTCGAGCCTGAAGGCATGGCCATCAGCCCTGATGGAAAGCTGGCAGTCACCACGTCCGAAACAACCAATATGGTGCATTGGATCGACGCCAGGACATTCAAGTTGACGGCCAACACCCTGGTCGATTCGCGACCACGCCATGCCGAGTTCACGAGAGATGGAAAGCGGCTCTTCGTGTCGTCAGAAATCGGCGGTACGGTTGCGCTCATCGATGTGCTGAGTCGCCGGATCACGAACAAGATTTCCTTCACCATTCCCGGAATTGCGAAGGACCGCATCCAGCCTGTGGGGATTGTTCTCACGCCAGACGAAAGTCTGGCCTTTGTCGCGTTGGGGCCAGCCAATCATGTTGCTGTCGTGGACGTGAAGACACTGGCGGTTTTGAAATACATTCTGGTCGGACGGCGCGTTTGGCATCTCGCTGTCACGCCTGAAGGCGACAAGGTATTCACAACCAACGGCGTTTCCGGGGACGTGACAGTGATTGATGTCAGGGCGCTGAGAGCCATCAGGACAATCAAGGTCGGGCGCTTTCCTTGGGGTGTGAGAATCCGGCCAGCCAAGTGACAGGGCCGTCGCCAGCCTTGGCAGTTCACCGTCTGTCGTTTCGTTACGGGAAAACGCCGACGCTCGATTCTCTCAGTTTCGATGTTTGTTCCGGCGTCGTGACGATTCTTTTGGGTCTGAACGGGTCGGGCAAGACGACGCTGTTCTCGCTGCTGACCCGGTTGTTTGCGCCCGACAGTGGGCGAATTGAGATTCTCGGCATGGATCTTCATCAGACGGGAAGCAGCGCCCTGCGCCACGTCGGTATCGTTTTTCAGCAGACGACGCTAGATCTTGATCTCTCGGTCGCGCAGAACCTGCTGTATTTTGCGGCGCTCCAGGGAATGGGTCGAAAGGAAGCCGTCTTGCGAATGACCGAAGAACTGGAGGCCCTGGATCTTGCCGATCGGCTGGACCACAAGGTCCGCACCCTGAACGGCGGGCATCGCCGGCGCCTGGAAATTGCCCGTGCACTGATGCACCAGCCTTCGCTCTTGCTGCTGGACGAGCCAACCGTCGGGCTGGATATCGACGCTCGCAAATCGCTAGTTGCGCAATTGCATGACTTGGTGCGCCGGAATGACATCGCCTTGTTGTGGGCGACACATCTGATTGACGAGGTCCGGGAAGACGATACGTTGCTCATTCTGGATAAAGGGCGTCTTCTGGCTGCTGGCGCCGCCGGCGAACTGGTCAAGCAGTCGGGCAAGGCCGATCTGGTTGAAGCCTTTGCATACTATCGCACGGCAAAGGCTTGACCGCGCTGGAACGATGAACGCGGCCATGGCTTGGCGTGCCTTTCGCGGTGTTGCCCTGCGCGAAGTCCTGCGATTTTTCCGGCAACGGGGGCGGTTCCTTGCTGCGCTGGTGCGGCCGCTGGTCTGGCTCGTCATCTTCGCGGCGGGCTTCCGCGCGGCGCTTGGGCTGTCGATAGAAGAACCTTATGAGACATACACGACATACGAGGTTTACATCGTGCCGGGTCTCATAGGCATGGTCCAGTTGTTCAACGGCATGCAGTCATCCCTTTCCATGGTCTATGACCGGGAAATGGGATCGATGCGCCTGTTGCTTACGGCACCGCTGCCGCGTTGGTTCCTGCTGCTGGCGAAACTCTTTGCCGGCGTCGCGGTTTCGCTGCTTCAGGTCTATGCCTTTCTCCTGATTTCGAGGGTATATGGCGTACATATACCGCTGGATGGATTTGTCGGCGTCTTGCCTGCGTTGATTCTCTGCGGCCTGATGTTGGGCGCGTTGGGTCTGCTGTTGTCGTCGCTCATCACTCAGATAGAAAATTTTGCCGGCGTGATGAATTTCGTGATCTTTCCGATGTTCTTCCTCTCGACAGCGCTCTATCCGCTTTGGAAGATGGCTGAGTCCAGTCCGCTCTTGGAAAGGATCTGCGCCATCAATCCCTTCTCTCATGCTGTGGAGTTATTGCGGTTTGCCTTGTATGGAAAACTCAACGTCATGTCATTGGGGGTTTGTCTGGCATGCACCATGGTGTTTTTCATCGCTGCGGTCTGGAGCTACAATCCCCGCCGCAGGTTCCATTCTTCCCGAACCGGGTGAAGCTGGCGACCCTCACAGAATTTTGCGCAAGAGACGGCCATCAGGGAATTATCTTTGCAGAGCGTAATATCCCGGTCGGGCAGCTTCTCATCCTGACCCTGGAGCCCGGCGATCACGTCATCCTCGACAAAGGCCGGTCCGGCCGTGCCGATGTCCATCGTTAGTTCCTGACGGCCTACGCGCCCGACTGTAACCCGATCAAGCAGGCATTCGCCAAAATCAAGCGCTCTATGCGCGATGCCTGAAAGCGTTCTCTTGATGAAACCCGACGTCATCTCCGACACCTCATCGAAACCATCGAAGCCCAAGAGGGGCCACAACCACATCAAGAATGCCCGATACGATAAACCCGAAACGGGTTAGAAACAGACGACAATGAGTGGAGCAGGGGATGTCAGCATTCCCTTGAAAACCAGATATCGACCTTCTGTTCTAAACCGTTACCCCCATAACCGGCTCTGGCTGTTGGCAACCGAAGCGGAAAGGGCTGAAGGGATTCGCATCCAGCAGGACAACACGCCTTTGCACGGCGCGTTGAAATCTCCGGGCTAGGCCGATTTCTGGTCCATGCTTTCATCCTTCAATGGCGCATCAAGAGCGCCTATGGCTATGAGATCCTTCGGTACAACCTGCCAGAACTTGCCGACTTGCAGATCCCATTCCCGAAGCAGCCCTTCAGCGTGGGCCGAATGGCTCAGTTGGGCATGCCGCTTCACGAGGCTGCGCAGCACTGTATCCCAATGCAGGGTCTCGACCCGCTGCATAACGACCGTTTCGTCGTTAATCAGGTCTTCCAACCGATTGTCTGGATCATAGGCGAAAGCCATTCCGCCTGTCATGCCTGCCGCGAAGTTATCACCGATCGGTCCAAGAATGGCGACCAGCCCACCGGTCATGTATTCGCAGCCGTTTGACCCTACACCCTCGACCACCGCCGTTGCGCCGGAGTTACGCACACAAAACCGTTCACCGGCCTGACCGGCTGCCATGAGCGTGCCGGATGTAGCACCGTACATCACGGTGTTGCCGATGATGACATTGTGATGGGACTGCAACAGTGATGATGCTGGCGGTCGGACAATGATCGTGCCGCCCGAGAGGCCTTTGCCGACATAGTCATTAGCATCGCCCAGAACTTCGATTCGAACGCCCTGAACGGCAAACGCGCCAAGCGACTGGCCAGCCGAGCCACGCAGCCGCAGGGTGATGTGGCCGTCAGGCAATCCCGTCATCCCGTATTTGCGCGTGATGAAGGAGGACAGACGTGTGCCGATCGACCGTTGCGTGTTGCTGATGTTATAGGCCAACTGCACTTTCTCGCCCGCCTCCAGCGCCCGCTTGGCGTCCTTCATCATCTGGGCTTCCAGGGTCTCGGGCACCGGATTGCGTTCTTCCAGCGTGCAGAAGGCAGGCAAGCCGTCAGTATCGGCATGAACCAGCAACGGGTTGAGATCAAGATCGTCGAGATGTGCCGCACCACGGCTGACCTGAGACAACAGGTCAGTTCGTCCGATCACCTCTTCCAGAGATCGCATACCGAGCTTTGCCAGGATCTCGCGCACTTCCTCCGCGATGAATGTGAACAGGTTGATGACTTTCTCTGGCGTCCCGGCAAACTTCTCGCGCAGGCTATCATCCTGCGTGCACACGCCGACAGGGCAGGTATTCATGTGACACTGGCGCACCATGATGCAGCCCATCGCCACGAGCGCCGTTGTGCCTATCCCGAATTCCTCAGCTCCCAGCATGGCAGCGATGACAACGTCGCGGCCGGTCTTCAGGCCGCCATCCGTCCGCAGGCGCACACGATGGCGCAGGCGGTTCAATGACAGGACCTGATGCACTTCCGACAGGCCCATTTCCCATGGAATGCCAGCATATTTGATCGACGACTGCGGGCTGGCGCCCGTGCCTCCGTTGTGCCCGGAAATCAGGATCACATCGGCCATAGCCTTTGCGACGCCGGCGGCGACTGTGCCGATGCCGTTCTGCGCTACCAGCTTGACGCAGACGCTGGCATCCGGGTTGATCTGCTTCAGATCGTAGATCAGTTGTGCCAGATCCTCGATGGAATAGATGTCATGATGTGGCGGTGGGCTGATTAGGGTGACGCCCGGCGTCGAATGCCGAAGCTTCGCGATCAGGTTCGAGACCTTGAAGCCGGGCAGTTGTCCACCTTCGCCCGGTTTTGCACCTTGGGCGATCTTGATCTCGATTTCCCGACAATTATTGAGGTACTCCGCCGTCACACCGAAGCGTCCGGACGCGACTTGCTTGATCGCCGAGGATGCATTGTCACCGTTTGCCCGTGGTTGGTAACGCGCCGGGTCTTCGCCGCCTTCACCGGAATCGGACTTCGCGCCGATACGGTTCATGGCTATCGACAGGGTTTCGTGCGCTTCCGGTGACAGGGCGCCGAGAGAAATTCCTGGAGCGACCAAACGCTTGCGAATCTTGGTGATTGATTCGACCGCTTCCGGCGGCACGCCGACCTCGGGTAAATCGAAATCCATCAGATCCCGCAAATGGACCGGTGGCATGGCGTGTACTGCCTGCGAATACTTCCGGTAGGACGAATAGGAGTCAATGGAGACTGCATTCTGCAGCATGTGAATCTGCGTGCCGTCAAAGCCGTGTTGTTCACCGGACCGGCGGTACCGATAAAATCCGCCCACTGGCAACGTCTCGACATGATCGCTCCAGGCGCGTTTGTGTGCCAACGCAACTTTGTGCTGAATGCCCGGCAGGCCGATCCCCGAAATGCGGGACGGCATGCCCGGGAAGAACTCCGCCACGAGATTGCGAGAAAGACCGACCGCCTCGAAATTGAGGCCACCGCGGTAGGAACTGATGACCGCAATGCCCATCTTGGACATGATTTTAAGCAGACCGTTGCTGACAGCTGTCTTGTAGTTCTGCAACGTCTTGGCCAAGTCGAGGTCGCCGAACAGACCTTGCGCATGCCGAGTGGCAATCGATTCTTCCGCCAGATAGGCGTTGATCGTGGTGGCGCCGCAACCGATCAAGACGGCAAAATAATGGACGTCAAAGCATTCCGCGGACCGGATGTTCAGTGACGTATACGTCCGCAGTTCCTGTCGAACAAGATGGGTGTGAACCGCTCCGGTTGCCAGGATCATCGGAACAGGTGCACGCTCGTTGCCGACGTTCCGGTCGCTCAGAATGATGTGCTTCCGACCGCCGCGAGTGCCATGCTCCGCCTCTAGACAAATCCGGTTCAGCGCTTCGCGCAGGGCTCCATTCTGCGTCGGGTCGAATGTGCAGTCGATCTCGACGGCTTCGTCCTTGACATAGTGTGCCAGCGCATTGAACTCGGCGTTCAGAAGAACGGGGGTCTCCAGTTGGAGCATGTCGCATTGGCTGGCTTCTTCGGCCAGGATATTGCCCAGGTTTCCGAGGCGGGTCTTGAGAGACATGACCCGCCGTTCGCGCAGCGAGTCGATTGGCGGGTTGGTGACCTGGCTGAAACTTTGTCGGAAGAAATGGTGCAGGCCCCGATAGTAATCGGAAAGGACCGCGGGCGGGGTGTCGTCGCCCATGGAGCCAGTCGCTTCCTTGCCTTCTTCTGCCATGGGATGGAGAATCAGTTCCAGTTCTTCCATCGTCCAGCCGACCGCAATCTGTCGTCGACGAAGTGATTGGCGATCGAATTGTGGCTTTGCCGGCGCGCCGTCGTTGATGAGCGCATCAAGATGAGTCGCCCGTCTGTTCCAACTGGCATAGTCCTGCCGGCCCGCCAGCCAATCTTTCATTTCCGTATCTCGCATGAACCTGCCTTCGACCAGGTCCACGCCGATCATTTCGCCGGGACCAACGCGGCCCTTTTCGACAACGCGCTGCTCTCCTACCGGGATCATGCCGGTCTCCGAGCCGACGACCAGCAGGCCGTCGCTGGTCAGCGTGTAGCGCAGGGGCCGAAGACCGTTTCGGTCCATGCCGGCCACTGCCCATCGCCCGCCGAAGGCACAAATCGCGGCCGGGCCGTCCCAAGGCTCCATCACGCCGTTTGCATATGCATATAAGGCCTGATGGTTTTCCGGCACGGTCTTTCGATAAGTCCAGCTGTCCGGGATCAGCATCGTCTTGACCATGGGCAAGGATCTTCCGGCGCGAACCATCAGTTCGGCTACGGTGTCCAAGGCAGCGCTATCTGAACTGCCGGATTGGATGACTGGTTTCACGTCTTCGATATTGCTGCCGAACCAGTCGTGTTCCAGACGTGCCTCATGGCTGCGCATCCAGTTCACGTTGCCTCGCAGCGTGTTGATCTCGCCATTGTGGGCCAGTACCCGAAACGGCTGCGCCAGACTCCAGGTGGCAAACGTGTTGGTCGAATAGCGCTGGTGATAGATGGCGAAGTTCGAGACGAATCGATGGTCCAGAAGATCCGGATAGAAGGCTGTCAACTGCTCCGCCAGGAACATGCCCTTGTAGATGATGGACCGACAACTGAGCGAACAGATGTAGAAGTCCTTGATCTGCGCAGCGATGACCGCCTTTTCGATGCGACGGCGAATGACATAAAGGTCCAGTTCGAACTGTGCTTCCTGGACGCCGCGCGTGTTGGCAATCATGATCTGCTCGATCTCGGGCCGTGTGGCGTTTGCCTTCTCGCCGATGACTGCGACCTCCACGGGCGTTTGCCGCCAACCGTAGATCACGTAACCGAACCGCAGGATCTCGGATTCCACAATGGTACGGCAGGTCTCCTGGGCGCCATAGTCGGTACGCGGCAAGAAGACTTGGCCCACTGCAATCTGCCCGGGCAGCAGCTTGTGTCCTGTACGGGCGATGTGTTCTGCGAAGAAATCCTGGGGAATCTGGACATGAATGCCTGCCCCGTCGCCGGTCTTGCCATCGGCGTCTACCGCACCGCGATGCCATAGCACCTTCAGCGCGTTGATTCCGCCTTCGACGACAGTCCGGCTGGGAGTACCGTCGATGGATACGACCATACCGACACCACAGGCGTCGCGCTCCTGCGTTGGGTCGTAAAGCCCTTCGGCGGCCAATTGCTCCCGCTGGTCCATCCAGCTCGGATTGGTTTTTGTACTCATGTTTTTCCCCTGCGCCTTTTCAGGCCCGGCAGTCACCGGGCCAGCCAGCGCAAATACCCGCCGTTCATCGCGTTAGATGCATCGTTCATTCCACCGTCTCTGTCAGGCAGCGAGCGCCGACTTCGGCACACCGGCTTTCTGCGCGCCTATGTAGGCGTTGATGGAGGCAGCCGCGTCGCGACCGTCCCGAACTGCCCAAACTACAAGGGATGCGCCGCGCACGATATCACCGGCGGCGAACACGCCATCCAAATTTGACATCAGGGTGCGATGGTTGACTTTCACGGTGCCCCAGTTCGTGACTTGAAGATCAGGGCAGTTGAAGAGGTCCGGCAGCGGTTCCGGATCAAACCCCAGGGCCTTCACGACCAAATCTGCATCTAGTGTGAACTGGCTCTTTTCCAATGGTACTGGCGCGCTTCGGCCAGTGGTGTCCCGGGCGCCGAGGCGCATGCGGTGCGCCCGCACCGTCGACACCGCTTTGCCGCCATCGAATGCATTGGGAGCAGAAAGCCAGACAAAATCCACCCCTTCCTCTTCGGCGTTCGAAACTTCCCGCATGGAGCCGGGCATGTTGTTCCGGTCGCGGCGGTACAAGCACTTGACGGACCTGGCCCCCTGCCGGACAGCGGTCCGGACACAATCCATGGCCGTGTCGCCGCCGCCGATCACCACGACATGTTTGTCCCGGGCACTCAGCGCGCCGGAATCGTAGGCAGGTACCGTATCGCCCAGCCCCTTGCGATTGGACGCTGTGAGATACGTCATGGCGGGCACGATATTGTCGAGGCCGACACCGGGCGCCTTGATGTCCCGAGCCTTGTAGACGCCTGTGGCGATCAACACGGCGTTGTGGCGCTCCCGCAAGTCGTCAAGCATCACAGTATCTCCCACATCGACCTGCAGATGGAACTTCACGCCGCTGTCGATCAAATGCTGCGCTCGCCTTTCGACAATCTGCTTCTCCAGCTTGAAGTTGGGAATTCCGTAAATAAGCAGCCCGCCGACCCGGTCATAGCGGTCGTAGACATGCACTTGGTGGCCCATCTTGCGCAGTTGTTCGGCCGCGGCCATGCCAGCCGGACCAGCGCCGACGATCCCGACACTGCTGTCCAGTTCGCGCACCGGAACGACATGTTTGATCCAGCCGTTTTTCCAAGCCACGTCGGTGATGTACCGCTCCACGGAACCAATTGTCACCGTTCCATGGCCCGCCTGTTCAATTACGCAGTTGCCCTCGCACAGCCGATCTTGGGGACAGATCCGGCCACAGATCTCCGGCATGTTGTTCGTGGCCGACGATATCTCATAGGCTTCGCGCAGCCGTCCTTCGGCCGTCAGCATCAGCCAGTCCGGGATATTGTTATGCAACGGACAGTGGATCTGGCAGAACGGTACGCCACACTGCGAACATCGGCTGGCCTGCCGGGCAGCGCCTTCCTGGATGTAATCGCCGTAGATCTCGTCGAAATCGCTGCGTCGGACCTCAGCATCGCGTTTGTCCGGCATCTCCTGACTGACATTTACAAACTTGAGCATGTTGTTTGACATGGCTCTGGCGGTCGCCGTCCTCCCAGGTCTTCAAAACACCGCATGGAAGCGTTGTAGGCCGCATCCGCACGGCGATTGAGCGCCAACGTGCATTCGACTTGTTCCCGACATGATGCAGGCGCTATGCGGTCTCTCCGACCGCCTGAGAGAAATGTTAGGCCACCTGAATTGAAAAGGCGAGGCCAAAAGCGACATTTAAGACAGTAATACTGTCTTATTTTAATATGATTCACCAGTATCTGGACATTTTATCTCCAGTCTTGGCTTTTTTTTCATCATATAATACCAAAACGGAACTAAATGGCGATGGTTGCTTCAAAGATGAATATGATAGGTTGCATGATGTTGACGCAGTCGCATCGGAGGAGAGTTTGGCCGCGTTGTTGCCAATGATCATCCTGGCCGTCGTTCAGGGCATCACTGAATTCCTGCCAATCAGTTCGTCCGGGCATCTCGTGTTGGCTTGGGAGGTTTTCGCACAGGCCGACATGCCGTTGCCCTCAGCCAACGCCGCCGAGAGGCTGGCGCTGGATGCTGCTGTACATCTTGGTTCCCTCGGCGCCGCGATATCGTATTTCTGGCGCGATGTCGGCCAGCTCGCCGGCGGTGCCCTCCGACTTCTGACCGGAAGAATGACGGCGAACGGACGGTTGTTCCTGCAGATTGTGGCCGCGAGCATTCCGCTGGTCGTCGCTGGCTTCCTGGTCAAGGATGCTCTCGGGGTTTCTTGGCGCAGTGTTGAAGTCGTCGCTTGGGCAAGTATCGGCTTCGGCGTCCTCCTCTGGATTGCCGACAGGTCCACCATGACGATCAACAAGGTGGAGAAGACAACCTGGGAACAGGCTCTCATCATTGGACTTGCTCAGATACTCGCACTGATCCCCGGCGCCAGTCGATCCGGGATCACGATGACAGCGGCGAGGGCGCTGGGCTTCGAGCGATCGGATGCAGCCCGTTTTTCCATGCTTCTCGCCATCCCGGCGATCCTGGGCGCGTCGGCCCTATTCGGTTACGACCTGTACAACTCCGGTAACCTCGCGCTTCAGATTGATGCCATCGTGGCGGCTGCCTTGGCTTTTGTGTCAGCGCTCATTGCGATTACCATCATGATGGCCTGGTTGCGCCGCGCCACTTTCACGCCTTTCGTGATCTATCGCATCCTGCTGGGCGGCTTGCTGCTATACCTGATCTATGTCGAAGGCGTTGCCCTGAGCCTTCAGTGATATGCTTGACAGTGTGATGATCGAGGTGCTGGCAACCCCGATGTCGCGCCTCATGCCATTCTGGCGGGACGGAATCGTCCCCCTGGCCGGTATTGATCAAGATAGCAGGGCGCGATCGCGTCAACCGCCATCGGCGTAATACCCAGTGTTTCAAGTCCGGCAACTCCTTCCTCGACGACGTTATCGTCCCGAAGCAAGGCCAGTGTATCCTTTGAAAGCGGAGTTGGTCCTGGCAAGAGGGCGAAAATTCCGGCCATGAATGACGCCAGCCCCATGGGCAGATTGATACGACGTCGAGGCCGCCTGCACATCTGCATCACCAGATCAATCAGTTCTGAATGCCGATAGACGCGAGGACCACCCAATTGGTAGACATGACCCTGCTTTCGGAGTGCGGAAACAGCCGCCTCTGCAACGTCGCCAACATAGACCGGCTGCAATTTCGTGTCGCCGGCTATGACCGGGAAGATGGGCGCATCCCTGCAAATGCGTCCCATAAGATTCAAAAGCCTGTCTTCCTGTCCGAAGATTGCGGACGGCTGGAGCAGGATAGCGCCGGGAAACGCCGATTGTACTGCCGCTTCGCCCCTGGCTCGGGCGACGATATAGCCGGACGCCGACGAGACTTTCGCGCCGATGCCGGACAAATGGACAAACCGGTCGACGCCCAATTCCCGACTGATGCGGGCAACCCGCTCGGCTCCGTGATGATGAACAGCGTCGAAGCCCGCGCGAGACGAGTTCCAGAAACCGACGGCGTTGATCACGGCATCGCAACCGCTGGCCGCTGCGCGCACTGAAGCTTCGTTGCGGACATCACCGTGGACGGGCGCAATCTGGCCGACGGCGCCCATCGGTTTCAGAAACAGGGCATGTTCCGGATCACGGACTGCGACCCGGACGATGGATCCCTGCGCCGCCAGACGCTTGACGATGTAGCGGCCGACAAATCCAGATCCGCCAAAAACCGTAACTCGTTTCATGGGAACCCGAAGACTCGAGACGCGCAAGACGAAGACAGGAACAATTGATTAGCAATCTGCTCTTTTAATGACAAGTCGCTGTGCCCAAAATGGTAGTATCTCACTTTGAATTCAATTGCCGCCGACTGCCAAGGCGGGACAAAGTCCTCTTGCCATAATCTGATCTTTGCCGGCCGAGCCTAGGATGATCGCATTTGGATCTGTCAGTAAACAGGGCGTGTGAGGTTGAGCCGGAGGTCGTCGTTCATCGTGACATCAAGAACCCAGTGGCGAGGCAGTTTTCGAAGATCCAGTGGGCGCGGCTGATATGCTGGAAGCGGTTGTCGGTTTCGCGCCTTGCCTCAGTCCTGCCGATGGCGGCCAGTTGAAGCGCGGCATGTCTCGATTTACCCATGATCGCCCTCTACCATCTGGCCAGCGTGAAACTCTTCGTTGCGCCCTGCGGCCCGGAGCCGCTGGCACCGCAGGGTGTGTCTGTGTCACGTTAGAGACCGTGTCCTGTCAACGGGAACTCCGCCCATGACTCTCGAGATCGTCAGCGCAAGCAAATGTTTCGGTGGTACGCAATATGTCTGCGCACACGAATCGGCGGTGACACGATGCCGGATGCAGTTTTCCGCTTATGTGCCGCCGCAGGCCACGGACAGGACGGTTCCGGTGCTGACCTGGTTGTCGGGTCTCACCTGTACCGAGGAAAATTTCACAGTGAAGGCGGCAGTGCAGCGCCATGCTGCCGAACACGGTCTGTTGGTTGTCGCTCCCGACACCAGTCCGCGCGGCGCCAACGTGGCAGATGACGAAGCTTGGGATCTTGGCGCCGGAGCAGGCTTCTACGTCAACGCCACGCAGGCGCCTTGGTCGGCGCACTACAGGATGTACGAGTATGTCGTCGACGAGTTGCCAGTAGTCGTCAGTGCTGGCCTGCCAGCCGACATGTCCCGGTCCGGTCTGTTCGGCCACTCGATGGGCGGCCACGGCACGCTGGTTATCGCGCTACGCAACCCAGACCGCTACCGCTCGGTCTCGGTGCTCGCGCCGATCTGCGCGCCGATACAGACCGGCTTGGGCGAAAGGATTTTCGGTGCCTATCTGGGTGCCGACCGCGCGGATTGGCGCGCGTACGACGCGACCGAACTTGTGAAGGACGGCCGCAACTGCGCACCGATCCTGATCGATCAGGGCGACGAGGACGAGTTTTTCAAGGCGGGTGCCATGAAGATCGACGCCTTCCGGGCGGCTTGCGAGGACGCCGGCCAAGCGATTACCGTACGTATGCAGCAGGGTTACGATCATGGCTATTTTTTCGTACAGACGTTCATGGGCGACCATGTCGACTACCATGCCAAGGCACTGAACGGCTGAGAGCGCTTGTTCAGCGGTTGATTGACGAGAATTGAACCCAGTCGCCGTCGGCGCCAGCTTTCTGCTCCGTATCCGTCCCCCGGTAAGCTGGCTATCCAGACAGGCGCTGCTTATGCGCATCAACGGCAATGCGATCCGCCCTGGCAACATTATCGAGCATAACGGTCGCCTGTGGCGCGTCGCCAAGATCCAGCATACGCAGCCCGGCAAGGGCGGCGCCTATCTCCAGGCAGAGATGAAGGACATTCGCGACGGCACCAAGCTCAACGAGCGGTTCCGCGCCGCAGAGAGCGTCGAAAAGGTACGGCTGGACAAGCGCAGTAGCAGTTTCTCTTCGCCGACGATTTTCTTCAGGAAGGATTGACGTTCAGCGGCCAGTCCTGCGAAGGGACGCCCACCCGCGTCGAGCTTCTCGACACCGTGATCATGGGGGTCGTCAAGACCGACGTGAGATGACCAAGGGGCAGACTGCCTCTTCGTCCTCAACGAGATCAGTCGAGACATCGAAACGCCTCGCGGTCTGAACCCCATGCTCAAAGAATCGAACACCATCACTCGCGCCCTCATCCAACCGCCAACACGATGAAAACTGGAGACGAAGTGATGGGTTCAACCCTGATAACTTGGCGCTTATGTGACCTGATCCGGGGGGCAGCGCTGCAGGGACAGGATCGTCAGGTCGGCTTGGGCGACACACGAAAGAGTTGCGAAGCCTCCGAGCACCGAAAATCAAAACTGACCCGCCAGCCACGCCGGTTCCTCATCCTTCGTGTGGCGTGTGTGCCGACTATCTGTCCTTTACGCCAGACCCCGCGACATTGCTCCCGGAACTGAACATCGTCGGCACGATTGACAGCAATGAGTGCCAAGGTTACGCACAGGCCCTCATTCAGTCGGACGCGGTTGTCGCGCGTCTCATGTGGCGCCCAAACCACCAGCGCCCGCAAGCAGTGCCCAGGTGGCGGAATTGGTAGACGCGCAGGTTTCAGGTACCTGTGGCCGAAAGGCCGTGGAAGTTCGAGTCTTCTCCTGGGCACCATTTTTTCACAGAATTTGAGTGGAACACTTAAGTTAAGGACGAGCCCTGCCTCTGGGCGACAGGAAAAACGCCACCATCATGACGACTGTTCGGGACATCCTGGTGCATCAAGGCGATTTGCCGGACACGTTCAGGTCCGGATCGTCGGTTGCGGTCGATTCGGAGACAATGGGTCTGAGTCCGCAACGGGACCGCCTGTGTCTCGTTCAGTTGTCGGTCGGCGACGGGGTATGCCATCTCGTTCAGATCGCCCGTGGTCAGACCCAGGCTCCCAATCTTGCAACGTTGCTGGCAGATCCATCGACGCTGAAACTATTTCACTTTGGCCGCTTCGATATTGCAGTCTTTCTGCAGCGCCTCGGTGTCCTGACCACGCCGGTCTACTGCACCAAGATCGCCTCAAGGCTCGTCCGCACCATGACCGATCGACACGGTCTCAAAGACTTGTGCCAGGAACTTCTGGGCATTGATCTTTCCAAGCAGCAACAGAGTTCGGATTGGGGCGCAGAGACGCTCAGTGACGACCAGATGTTGTATGCGGCGAGCGACGTTCTTCACCTGCATCGGCTGAAGGAAAAACTGGATGGTCTTCTGGAGCGTGAAAACCGGACGGAATTGGCACAGCGTTGTTTCGATTTTTTGCCGCACCGCGCCCGGCTGGATGTAGCGGGATGGCCTGAAAGCGACATATTTTCTCATTCGTGATCCCGGTTCCCTAACCATCTTTAATAAGATAGATATTCCCTATAGAACACTTGTGGAATAACGGTTGATTCTATTCTTTCCGTGATCGCCGAAGGAAGGGGTGGCGCGGATATGACATCTGCCCACATCCGCAGCCCGAAAGCCGAATAAATAATATGATATCGGCATTAGGCTTCGCGCTTGCGAATCGAGCAGGACGCGGTGGCAAGAGAGTTATGAGACAGGCGGAACCGCTAACCCACGTTGAAGACCTGAAATACGGTTCTGATAACGCTGCCGGCTCGGAGGACGGATTGCTTGACGCTGCTTCCGTCGCTGACAATTCCGTTGGCGATCTGGTATCGGCTCGGCGTGTCCTTTGGCTTGAAGCCGCCGGGATCGGTGCTGTCTCTCAGGCAATGGACGGCGCACTGGGGCAGGCGTTTGCCGCTGCAGTCGATCTGATCGCTGCCTCCGCCGGCAGGGTTGTCGTGACCGGTATGGGCAAGAGCGGCCATGTAGCTCGCAAGATTGCGGCGACGATGGCGTCCGTTGGGACGCCTGCCTTGTTCGTTCATCCGGGCGAAGCCAGCCACGGAGACATGGGCATGATTCACGCCGAGGATGTGGTGATTGCTCTGTCCAACTCGGGCGAAACAGCTGAACTGGGCGATATTATTGGCTACTGCAGCCGCTTTGGAATCCATTTGATAGGCATCACCAGTGGCGCGGAGAGCGCCTTGGCGGAAGGCGCGAGGGTGATCTTGATCCTGCCGCGCGCTGCGGAAGCCTGCCCCTTGGGCCTTGCGCCGACGACATCTACGACCATGATGCTGGCCTTGGGGGATGCCTTGGCGGTCACCCTTCTGGAGCGCCGTGGTTTTTCTGCCGACGACTTTCAGATTCTGCATCCCGGTGGCAAGCTGGGTCGACGACTGATGCGCGTTTCCGATATCATGCACACCGGAAAGGACATTCCCTTGGTCGCGCCTGAAACGTCCATGGCGGACGTCTTGCTGGTCATGAATTCTCACCGGATGGGGTGTGCCGGTGTCGCAATCGCTGCCGGAACGCTCGTTGGCATCATCACGGACGGAGACCTGCGGCGCCACATGGACAGCGAGTTGATTTCAAAGTCTGCTTCGGACGTGATGACCCGGAATCCGCTGACGATAAGGCCTGAGGCGCTGGCGGCTGAGGCGCTGGGATTGATGAACGCGCGACAGGTCACTGGTCTGTTTGCCTTACGAGACATGCAACCGGTCGGCTTTATCCACCTGCATGACTGCCTTCGCGAAGGTGTGGCATGAAGAGACTGATTGCAAAACGCGATAAACCTGATGAATTGCCGCGCCCGCAGGATCGCTATACCCGCATCGTCACCATGATGAAGTTTACGTTGCCCGGTTTGGCGTTCGCAATCACCGTCGTTGTTCTGTTATGGCCGAATTTTGCCAGCACCGGAAAGCAGGCATCAGAAATTGCACGCGATAACCTGACGCCAGCAAATCTGGGCAATTTCGAAATGGAATCGCTTGTATATGAGGCTACTGACGACCGGAACAGACCTTACCGCCTGACAGCCACCAAGGCATGGCTGAAGAGCCAAAAGTCGACCACGGTGGCGCTGGAATATCCTAGGGCGACGGTTAGTCTTTCAGACGGTGATGACGTGCGCATCAGTGCTCGGCGTGGGCATTTCGATCGCAAGAAGAATCGTTTGAACCTGACCGGAAAGGTCAGCGTCCATCAGGGCCCGAACTACAGCTTTCGGACAGACCAAGCGACCATCGACATGAGAACGAATGCCGCTTGGGGCGACCAGCGGGTACATGCCAGCGGCCCCGATACTACGATTTCGGCCGAGGGGTTCCGCATCATCGGCAGGGGGGACAGGGTAATTTTCATCGGCAAGTCGAAAGTTCTCCTTCAACCTGACAATCAAGATATGAGGGAACTTTCTGCTCCCAAACAGAAGCCCGGAACGGCGCAAGGCGAGGGCCAGTGACCCGGAGATCTTGCGGTATCAGGGCGCACATCGCCGCCGTTCCGATGGCGATCGTCATCGCCTCAACATGCGGGGCCGCAGCCCAGGGAACAGGCTTGCTGGGCAAGTCCAAGACGCCCGTCGTGATCAAGGCAGAACAGGGTGTGGAATGGCGCCGCAAGGAAAAAATCTATGTCGCGCGTGGGAATGCGACCGCCAGGCAGGGCCAGACGCGCATCCGGGCAAATGAATTGAAGGCGCACTACCGTCAGGGCGCCGCCGGCAAGACCCAGGTCTGGAAAGTCACCGCAACAGGCGAAGTCGACATCAGGACCGATAAGAAAACGGCGACTGGCGATGTGGCGACCTATCTGGTCGGAAGCGGCGTCTTCATTCTGCGGGGGCGGAACCTGAAGCTTGCAACCACGACGCAAACCATCACGGCCAGCGACCGGATCGAATACCGTAGTGCGGACAAGCGGGCCGACGTGATAGGCAATGCGAAAGTGGTCGAGGACGACAAGGTTATACGAGCCAGTCGCCTCGTCGCCTTCCTGAAAGAAGGCGCGAACGGCAAGATGCTGATGCGCCGGGTCGAAGCCCACGGGGAGGTGCTCATTACAACACAGAACGACGTGATCCGTGCAGATCTGGGTGACTATAACGGCGAAACCAAGCTGGCGACTCTGACCGGAAACGTGAAATTGACCCGCGGCAACAGCCAATTGAACGGTGAAAAGGCGATCGTGAATCTGGATACCGGCGTGAGCCGGATGGTTGGGCGTGTCAAAGTTCTGATGGTTCCAGGCGATAACTCTCCGGGCGGGCAACAAGGGAATGTCGTTGCGCCCGGTTTGTCGGGACGGGACAATGTGAAGCCGGGGCAGGATGCTGATCGCAAGTAGAACGCTGGCGCGGTTCTCGCTGCCGGAGGCAACGAGAGTGGGAAGATCAACGCCGCCACAGACGGCAAGCACCATGCGCCACGCCGCTACGCCGGAGATTCCGTTAAACCGCTTGGAGAATCACGCAAGGTCAGATATCTCCGGCGGTTGCGCAGCAGCGTCTTCGGGACGCGAGAAGGTGCTTTGTGTCCACAGGTGCAGTGGCAATTGCTGCACCGATAGGACATAAGGACCGTCAACAACGCTGCTGGCGGGCTCATGGCGACGGACGTGGCTGAAGCGGACGCAGAGTTGCCCGGCGGTGCGCTATCAGGTCCGCATCTCGTTACCGAGGATTCCGGCCTTGTCGCAGAAAATCTGGGAAAACGTTTCAAGAAGCGGCCGATTCTGCGCAATATTTCCCTGAATGTACAGCGTGGCGAGGCTGTTGGCCTTCTGGGTCCCAACGGCGCAGGCAAGACAACCTGCTTCTACGTTATTACTGGACTGATCCGGTTGGACGAAGGGTCGATCAGGCTGGACCGCCGAGACATTACCGACCTGCCCATGTATCGACGCGCACGCCTGGGTATCGGCTACCTGCCCCAGGAACCTTCCATCTTTCGCGGCATGACGGTCGAGAACAATATCCGTGCAGCCTTGGAGATAGTGGAGGGTGATCGAGAAATCCGTGAAACAATGCTGGATGACCTGTTGGCAGAGTTTTCGGCCACTCATCTTCGGTATACGCCGGCCATGGCGCTGTCCGGTGGCGAACGTCGGCGCATTGAAATTGCCCGGGCGCTGGCGTCAAAGCCTGATTTCATTCTGCTCGACGAGCCGTTGGCCGGTATTGATCCCATTGCTGTTGGTGACATCCGTGATCTGGTTTCGCACCTGAAGGACAAGGGAATTGGCGTCCTCATTACCGATCACAATGTTCGTGAAACGCTGGATATCGTCGATCGCGCCTATATCATTCATGACGGTTTCGTTCTGACGGAAGGCCCCCCTGAGGCCATCGTTCAGCATAAGGAAGTGCGTCAGGTCTACTTGGGTGATACTTTCCGTCTGTGACTGTATCAGTCATTCACCTTTCCTGACGTAGGCCGACATGGTCGCTTCGGCATTATCCCTCAAAATCGGTCAACGCCAGATTCAGTCGCCAGCGCTGACGCCGGCGTTGCAACAGGCGTTGAAACTGCTGCAGCTTTCCGGACTTGAACTGGATGCCTTGGTGCGAGAAGCGTTGGAAACCAACCCGTTGCTGGTTGCCGATGCTGCGTCAACCGACCTTGCGCCGACGATCCCGTCACCGGTCCAGCGCCGATCTGGTGCCGGGTATCGCCTTTCTCCTCAGGCAATCTGTCTGTTCGGCTCGGCGGCGCAGGTTACCCGACAGACGCCTGGCGGCGCAGACATGATGGCTGGTGGACATGCGGACCCGGATCGTCTTGGCGTGCAGGACGGCGGCTCCTTGCAGGATGCCTTGCTGGAAGATATCGCCTTCACGTTTGACGATCCGGTTGAACGACAAATTGCCCTGGATCTCTCTGGTCTCCTCGATGATTCCGGTTATCTGGCCGGCGATCTGGAAGATGTCGCCGAATATCGAAAAGTGCCGGCTGCCCATGTCGAACATGTTCTCGCCCGGCTGCAGGAGGCGGCACCAGCAGGGCTGTTCGCCCGCGATCTGAAAGAATGCCTGCGGCTCCAGCTGAAGGATCGCGGCACCTTGGATGAGGTGATGATCCGGATTCTGGATCACCTGGAAATCCTGGCAGAGCACGACCCGGTTGCGTTGGCGGCGGCGGTGGGCCTTGATGTCGATGAAGTGTCCCTAGGCCTTGACAAGCTGCGCCAACTCGACCCTCGTCCCGGCACCGCGTTCGCGGGCCAGACCGCGCCAGTCATTGTTCCGGACATTATCGTCTTGCCCATTGGCACCCACTCATCACACAACAGCGAGCATGTTCAGGCCGTTGGTCGCTGGACGGTTGGGCTTAACTTGGATCTGGTTCCGAAACTGTCACTGGACTGCACTGGCCTGGATATCCTGCGCGCACGCGCACGCCGCGAGGAGGAACGGGCTTATCTCAAGACTTCGTCCCGGGACGCAACATGGCTGATTCGAGCCATTGAACAGCGCACGGCGACCCTTTTGCGGATAGGTGTCGAAATCTTTCGTCGCCAGGAAGGCTTCCTTGAGGGTGGCCCCCTAGCCCTCAAGCCTTTGACACAAAAAGAAATTGCGCGCGTCACCGAAGTCCACGAGAGTACGATCAGCCGCGCTGTGAACCGGAAATTTGCGGCGACGCCTCAGGGGCTGGTGCCGCTGAAATTCCTGTTCAGCAATTCGGTTCGCGACCTGAACGGAGGGCGGGATCATGCCTCGAAAGTTGTTCGACAACGTCTGAAGGCGTTGATCAGCGCCGAGGCAGCGCCTACACCTGACGAGGCGTTGACCCGTCAGCTTCGTTCCGAGGGATATGACGTCGCGCGTCGCACCGTTGCGAAATATCGTGGAATGCTGAGAATTCCATCCTCCGTCGTTCGCAAATGCCCCCGAGCAGCCGGCTTGGCGAAGGGGACAGGTTCCTAGCCGCTGCGAGGCCGATCAGGGCGACATTTCAGAGGCGATCTGGTCCTTGCTGTATTCGCCCGCCGCCCCGAAGCAAATTGTGATCGGCTATCCCTTGACAGGGAAGCCAACTGTCGTCGGAATGTCGGAAGGAATATCACGGTCACGGATCGCATATGGGTGTCGGCCAATCCTTGCGCAAGCATGTTGAAAATGTGCTGGATGAGGCAGTCGGCAAGTTCTTTGATCATGCCAGGGACGCTCACATAACGTTCGATAAGAGCGGCCATGCGTTTTCCGTGGATGTCAAGGTTCACGCCAGCCCATCAAGAGATCTTGCGACGCTGAGCACGCAAGACTACATTCTGGCGAATGAGGAGGTGTCTGGATCCAGCCAGACCGACGCGAATGCTGCCCATGACAGTCGGGAAAACTGGTGGTGGTCGCTGAAATGACGACGAAAATAGCCTCGCTGACAGCTGGTGAAGCTTTGATGCGCATGGATTTGGCAAATCTGCCAGCCATCATGTTCCACAAAGCTGCCGATGGTGGGCTGAATATGATATACCGCCGTGACGACACGTCATGTCGGCTGGGTGGACCCGCAAAGAGTTTCGTAAACGAAATAGCGCCCAAGAACGCATTCGGGGTAGGGAGTTTGATGGAGATAGTTGATCTTTTGACGCCTGACAGTATCGTGCCGTCCTTGAAGGCCACATGTAAAAAGCAGGCGCTACAGGAGTTGTCGCAACGCGGTGCTGATGCGACCGGGATAGACGACCGGCGCATTTTCGAGGTGCTTCGGGAACGCGAGAGACTCGGCACGACGGGAGTCGGGCGCGGCGTCGCAATTCCGCACGGGAAATTGTCGGAACTCAGCGATTTACGGGGCGTGTTTGCCCGCTTGGAGGAACCGATTGATTTTGAGGCAATCGACGACGAGCCCGTCGATCTGATGTTTCTCCTCCTCGCACCGGAAGATGTCGGCGCAGATCACCTAAAGGCATTGGCCCGGGTTTCGCGACTCTTGCGCGATAGGGCGATGTGCGATAAGCTCCGCGGCTCGGAAAGCCGGGATGCCTTGTATGCGCTATTGACGGATACAACCTCCAGCAAGGCTGCATGATTCCCCTCTGCGGCCGAGGCGCGTTCTGATCGAAGACTTAAATGCTTCCGGTAGGGTCCGAGCATATCGACCACCCATCATCCGTCGTTGAGCCGGACAGAAGCGTCGGCACGGCGCGTCTGACGCTGGCACGGCGGTGCTTCGCTCCGGGACAGACTGGCCGTGCATGTGATAAACCTTAGTGACCAAACAGAACCGAAATGAGCGCAGAGCAAGTATCGCCCGAGGCGGCCATGTCTGTCTCGCAGCTGCCGGATATCAGCCGACACGAATTTGCCCGCTGCTACTTCGCGGCACCCATTCACTGGCTGTCGATCGTCGCGCTGGAACTCGTACTGCGCACGCTCCATGACGAGCACTGGCGTTCGTGCAAGGAGTTGTTGGCGTCGATCGCTGCGATTTGGGATGACAGGCTCTCCTTGAGGACATGTGCGCAGCAGCGCGTTGACAGGGGACAGGGTGCAGCTAAGGTTTATCGTCCCTGTGATGACCGATATATCAGCCGCCATGACCCACGACACCCTCGCCGCCACGATCGACGCCGCGTGGCAAGACCGCGACTCGGTCGGTACAATCACTACCGGCGCGGTCCGTGAAGCCGTCGACAATGCGCTGGACGCTCTCGACTCCGGTCAAGTTCGCGTGGCCGAGAAGGGCGGGGACGGCAACTGGACCGTCAACCAATGGGTCAAGAAGGCGGTTCTGCTGTCATTTCGTCTCAACGACATGGAACCGATCAGCGGCGGTCCGGGCCAGAAGACCAGTTGGTGGGACAAGGTGCCGTCCAAGTTCGAGGGGTGGGACGACAGCCGATTCCGCGATGCCGGGTTTCGCGCTGTCCCTAACTGTATCGTTCGCCGGTCGGCCTTTATCGCCAAAAGCGTCGTCCTGATGCCGTCTTTCGTCAACTTGGGCGCCTATGTGGACGAAGGGACGATGGTGGATACCTGGGCGACCGTAGGGTCCTGTGCACAGATTGGCAGGAAATGCCATATTTCCGGTGGCGCCGGCATCGGGGGCGTCCTGGAGCCACTGCAGGCCGATCCGGTCATCATCGAAGACAATTGCTTCATCGGCGCGCGCTCGGAGATCGCCGAGGGCGTGATCATACGCGAAGGCGTGGTTCTATCGATGGGCGTTTACATCGGCGCCTCGACAAAGATTGTGAACCGAACCACGGGCGAGGTGCATCGCGGCGAAGTGCCAGCCTATTCAGTGGTTGTCCCGGGCTCTCTGCCGGATCCCGATGGCGGGCCGAGCCTGTATTGCGCAGTGATCGTAAAGCAGGTGGATGCCCAAACACGGTCCAAGACGTCCGTCAACGAACTGCTGCGTGACTGATTGGAATTCCGCCTGCGTCATGCCGGACGGAATCCAGGCTTTTGTCAGTTGAGACCCTCGCGGCGGCATCGACCGCCGCGTTCTCGCCACTGGTGTGCAGGTGATAGATGATTGAAACACTTCCTCTCGCCCAGGAATTGATCCGAAAACCTTCTGTCACGCCGCGGGACGAAGGCGCCCTGGGTGTCCTGCAAGCGGCCCTGGAGAGCTTGGGATTCAGCTGCCATCGCTTGTCCTTTGGCGTCGGCGCGGCGCGGGTCGACAATCTCTATGCCCGTTTGGGTGCCGCTGCGCCCAATTTCTGCTTTGCCGGGCATACCGACGTTGTCCCGGAAGGCGATCCGTCGGATTGGACTCACGACCCGTTTGGCGGTGAAGTCAAGGATGGGATTCTACACGGACGCGGCGCCGCGGACATGAAAGGGGCAATCGCCGCTTTCGTTTCAGCGGGGTCGACTTTTCTCGACCGCCGCGGCAAGGACTTCGGCGGCTCAATCAGCCTTCTGATTACTGGAGATGAAGAGGGCGACGCCATCAACGGCACCGCGAAGGTACTGGAGTGGCTCGATAAACGGGGTGAGAAGCTGGATATGTGCCTGGTCGGGGAACCGACCAATCCCGAGGCGCTGGGCGACATGATCAAGATCGGCCGGCGGGGCAGCCTGACCGGAAAGATCATCGTCCAGGGTATTCAAGGGCACACCGCTTATCCGCATCTGGCCGACAACCCGATCCATCGACTCGTCCGGATGCTGGCTGCGATCACCAGCACCGAAATCGACGATGGGACGGAGCATTTCCAGGCGACCACGCTACAGGTATCGACAGTGGACGTCGGTAACCCTGCCTCCAACATCATTCCGGCTCGGGCCAGCGCGACGTTCAACTCACGCTTCAACGACCTGTGGTCCGGAGAAACGCTGGAAGCCTGGATCCGCGAACGGTTCGACACCGCTCTCTGCGCCGGGGAGCAATACGACCTGTCAATCCGGGTATCCGGCGAATCTTTCCTCTGCCCGCCGGGGCCATTCTCGGACGCCATTGCCGACGCTGTGGAAGCAGAACTCGGCAGACGACCGGCACTTGGAACCACCGGTGGCACCTCCGATGCCCGGTTTCTGCACAAGTACTGTCCGATTGCCGAGTTCGGCGCGATCGGCAAGTCCATGCACAAGGTGGATGAACAGATGCCGGTGGCGGACTTGGAAGCCCTGATGCGAATTTACGTCCGGGTTCTCGATAAGCTCTTTCCGGCCTGAGGGGCAGGCCCAGGTACCAGGTCTGTCTCTCCCATCACACTTGATTCGTGTTTGCGGGATTTCCGTTTTTGTCATTCATCAAGCATACCTTGTCCTGATTGCCAGGAATCTTGCGCGCAGATCGAAGGCGCGCCTTCCGTCAAGGTCGTGCCCCTGCATGCGACTACACAACCCTTGCGCGAGCGATTTACGCGAAAGCCTGCCAAGGGCGCCCGCGTTTCGGAGCCAGTCCGCCGTTGTGGCCGGGAACTGCTGGCTGCCAATTCACAGGCCGCATCGAGGCGCGTGTCCAAGTCCGGCTTGGATGCGAAGCCGTGATGGGCCTGCGGCGCGAATTGGCCTCTATCCCGCACGTGCTTCCTTCCCATAAATCGGTCCGATGACGGATATTGCTGCCGGATTTGCCGCCGCCTTCCAGTTGTTGTTGAGCTTCGATGCCGGGCTGTGGGAGATCATTGCCCTGTCTCTGGAAGTCAATCTGGCGGCGGTATTCCTGTCCTGTCTGATTGGCCTGCCCTTGGGCGGCGCTTTGGCAGTTTACCGGTTTCGAGGCCGCAAGGCGCTCATTATCCTGATCAACGCCTTGATGGGATTGCCTCCGGTCGTGGTCGGCCTGATGATCTATCTGATGCTGTCGCGCAGCGGGCCGCTCGGCAGCCTGAACATTCTTTTTACTCCGGGCGCGATGATCATCGCCCAGGCAATCCTGGTAACGCCTATCGTGACCGCCCTGACTCGGCAGATTACCGAGGCGCTTTGGCTGGATTATCGAGAACAACTGACGTCACTGGGCAGCAGCCGGATGCGAGCTATTCCAACCCTGCTGTGGGATGGCCGCGCTGCCCTGTTTACCGCCGTTCTTGCCGGCTTCGGTCGCGCTGCAGCCGAAGTCGGCGCCGTCATCATCGTTGGCGGCAATATCGCCCACCATACCCGCACCATGACGACCGCGATTGCGCTTGAGACCGGTCGCGGGAATCTGGCCTTGGCACTGGGTTTGGGCATTGTGCTGGTCACGCTGGCCATACTCCTGAATACCGCTGCGTGGATGGTGCGAGAGCGCAGTATGCCGGAAGCGGCACTGCTGGGCGTGGATCGTTGAGGGCAGGACGATGCAAGGTCCTAGCATTCTTCCTTTGGCCCTTGAGAATATCTCGCTTCAGCACGAGGGCTTGCCGATCTTGGATCGAATCAACATGCTGGTGGCTCGACAACGGACAACGGTCGTACTGGGCCCCAACGGCGCTGGCAAGAGCATGGTGCTGAAGGTCGCTCACGGTTTGATTTCCCCGGACGCCGGCCATGTTCGCTGGTCCAACCTGTCAGGGGCGAAGGCGCAAACGCGCCAGGCCATGGTTTTCCAGAAACCGGTTCTGTTGAATCGCTCTGTTTTGTCGAACATTGTTCATGCCGTACGCCTGCAAGGGATCGACAAGGCAGCGGCCGTTCACCGAGCGCACATGGCGTTGGAAAGGGTTGGATTGGGGGATTTGGCTGGACGACGGGCGCGCAGCCTGTCCGGCGGCGAGCAGCAGCGTCTGACGTTTGCCCGTGCTTGGGCGCGCGATCCGGAGGTTCTGTTTTTGGACGAACCGACTGCGAGCCTTGATCCTGCTGCCGGCTGGGGAATCGAGGAGATTATTGTCGAGTTGCGCCGCGAAGGCCGGACTGTAATCCTGTCGACTCACGACCTCGCCATGGCGCGCCGGTTGGCCGACGATCTCGTGTTTCTTCATCGTGGCAGGGCGCTGGAGGCCGGCGCCGCAGCGACGTTGCTGACCGCGCCGCGGACGGCGGAACTCGAAGCTTTCCTCAAGGGTGAGTTGCGGTGGTAAACGAGGGGGCGTATCTGACGCTGGGTGCTGCTATCCTGTCTTTGGTCTGTTTCCCCGCCGGGCCTGTTCTCGCCAAGGACAAAACCATCCGCGTTGCATCGACAACCTCGACAGAAGCCTCGGGCTTGTTCGGCTACATTCTCCCACAATTCACCAGGAAGACCGGCATCGCCGTACGGGTCGTCGCCGTCGGCACGGGGCAGGCCATCCGGCTGGCACGCCGCGGAGATGTCGACGTGCTTCTGGTTCACCACAAACCGTCCGAAGAGAAATTCTTGCGGGAGGGTTATGGCCTTCGCCGCCATCCCCTCATGTTCAACGATTTTGTCATCGTCGGTCCGAAACGGGATCCGGCAAAGATAAAAGAGGCCGCGGACATCACTCAGGCGCTGATGCGCATTCGCGATGCCATGGCTACGTTTCTTTCCCGCGGTGATGACAGCGGAACCCACAAACGGGAACGCCGTTTATGGCGCATGGCTGGCATCGACCCGTCTGTTCAGCAAGGCTGGTACAGGGAAATCGGCGCAGGCATGGGGCGAACACTGAACATTGCCGCAGCCATGCCAGCCTACACGCTGGTCGATCGCGGTACATGGCTGTCGTTCGCGAACCGACGATCACTGGTCTTGTTGTTCGAAGGCGATTACCTGTTGCGGAATCCCTACGGCGTTATCGTGGTTAACCCGCAGAAACACCCGCACGTCAATGTGCGCGCGGCGCAATCCTTCGTCCGGTGGCTGTTATCGCCCTCAGGCCAGCGCGCCATCGGATCGTTCCGAATCGATGGCAAGGTGCTGTTTTATCCCCACGCACGGTCGGCCAGACCGTAAATTCTGCCGATCAGAATCGACAGGGAAGGCAGAACCGCCTACATCCGGGCCATGAGCGTTTGGCAGGAGGCAAAGCAGTCGGTCGGGGGAGCGGTCCGCGTCATGCGCATGGATCCGAACGCTCTGCAGGATTTCAACCTGACGATCGACGGATACTGGCGATCATTCTATGCTGCTGTCTATCTGGCCCCGATCTATATCCTGTTTCTGCTGAGCGTCCCTGTACCGCAGGATGTCAGCATCGGGCGCTTCTGGCTGATCGAGATCATCAACTACCCATTGAACTGGGCGCTGTGGCCGCTGATTTCGTACTATATATGCCGCGGTGCAGGCTTGGTGGACAAGTATACCACCTACATCACAGTCTATAACTGGGCGCAGATCATCCTTTCCGGCTTGCGGATGGCCCTGATCATCATCGCGTTCGCGCTGTTTCCATTGGCGGTGACCAGCAATCTGATAGTGCTGAGCCTTATCGTCGTGCTGGCGGCGGAAGCGCTGATCATTCGTCTTACTCTGGATGTTTCTTGGCCTCAGGCGTTGCTGATCGAAAGCCTGGCTTTCGTAATCGCGTTGTTGCTTGGTTTGGTAAAACAATTCGTGATGATGGGTGGTGGTCCCGTGTGATCAAGCCTGATCTGCTTCCAGACAGCACACTCAAGGCCTCTGCGCTGAAATTCCTTGGATCCGTCAGTTCTCACCGGTCGGGAGAAACCGGTCCAGGTGTTCGACGTGCCTACCACCGCAAGATTAGCCGGTCGCCCCTGATCTCGAATGACCGAAAGCGCCGCAGGATGTCGACGCCAAGCAGAGACATTGTTCCTTGCCGGAGCACAAGGCCGGGATAGTTTCGTAAGGTCAGGCCGCCAACCTGGACGGTTCCCAAGACGACCCTTGCTGCTCGCGTCGCACCATCAGCTGTCCGGATTGGCACGTCATAGCGGAGGCGCGCGGGATCAAGACCGGCGGTTCGTGCATCTCCGGGCGACAGGGCCAACGCGCTCGCGCCTGTGTCGACGAGCATGCGTGTCCGTTGCCCGTTCAGGAAGACTTCCATGAAAAATGAGCCGTTAACCGCCGCGCGCATCATCAGGCTGCGATCGGCACGAACGGCCGACCCCGGCAACAGCTCGCCTGCAATGCGGTCCCAGATGACAGTCAACTCGTCGCGATAGGCGTATCCCGTGATGGCGATCAGACCGATCGCCATCCAGGCAAGAATCGACTTGATTGCACCGGCGATGTTGGCACGTAGGCCGGTGATCAGACCGCTGCACAGGAACACCAGAATCGCGATGAGGAAGCCGACATGAAGCCCGTCTTCGGCGCTTGGGAAGACGCCAAGGGCATCGCCTATCAACCAGCCCGCCAAGGCTAGCGCCCCGATTACGGCCGCCACAATCACAAAACTGGGGATCAGATCCCGAAAGGTGTTGCCCTCCGGGATACCTCTAGGACCGTTGCCTTCATTCTGCTGGCGCCAAGGGTCGGTCACGGCGCAGCTACTATTTCAGGTTCACGCGGTCGCCTGCCGCGTCAACCCCCTTGAGCCGTGTCGGCACCTTCATATTCAAAAGAGAGAAGGATAGCTCATCAGGTATTGTGCGGTAGCTCAAAAACCGCCTCGTTTCTTGCTCCCTGAGTTGGCCAGGTGCCGAAGCGGCGGGGTTGTTGCCGGTTTGCATCGGGACGTTGAGTGTCGCGTGTTGCATTGATCTTGCGAACCTCCTGATCTTTCACGGTCGTCGGGGAACCCCGCTGTCCGCCAGCAACATGCCGATCCTCCAAAAAGCGAACATTCATGCGGCCAAGGACGCTGCAGGCGGCATGGGCTGGTTCTACACCGCTCATGTTATTCTTCGTGACGTCTTTGTCCTAGGCCGCTTCGGTTCCGCCAACGGTAATGCCGTCGACTCGGACCGATGGCTGTCCGACACCGACCGGCACGCCTTGACCGTTTTTGCCGCACGTGCCTATTCCGGTATCGAGTTTCAGGTCATCACCAATCATGCTGATTCGGTTCATGACCTCGGGGCCGTTGCCGATCAGGGTAGCACCCTTCACGGGCGGCCCAACCTGGCCTTTTTCGATCTTGTACGCCTCAGTACAACTGAAGGTGAATTTCCCGCTGGTGATATCCACCTGGCCTCCGCCGAAATTGACGCAATAAAGCCCGTTGTCGACAGATTTCAGAATATCTTCCGGAGCGTCCTGGCCAGCCAGCATGAACGTGTTGGTCATCCGCGGCATGGGATGGTGGGCATAGTTTTCGCGTCTGCCGTTGCCGGTTGGCGCTACACCCGTCAACCGGGCATTCAATCGATCCTGCATATAGCCTTTCAGAATACCGTCTTCTATCAGGACAGTTCGGCTGGTCGGCGTCCCCTCATCGTCGATCGTCAGGGAGCCGCGGCGATCTGGAACGGTGCCATCGTCAACAACCGTGACATTTCTTGCTGCGACCTGTTCGCCGACACGGCCGGAGAAAGTTGACGTTTCCTTGCGATTGAAATCGCCCTCAAGGCCATGTCCGACCGCTTCATGCAGAAGTACGCCAGTCCAGCCCGGGCCCAGAACCACCGGCATCTCACCGGCAGGAGCCGGCACGGATTCCAGGTTCGTCAGTGCTTGCCGCAGTGCTTCGTCGACCTGCCCTTGCCAGACGGAAGGAGCGACCCATCCCTCGTAAGCTGCGCGGCCACCGGCACCGGCAGATCCAGATTCCATCCGGCCGTCCTTCTCGACGACGATGGAAACGTTGAGGCGAACCAGCGGGCGAATGTCCGACGCCTGTTGCCCATCGCCGCGGACAATCAGTACCGCCTGCCATTTGCCAAATATTGATGCCGAAACTTGGCGGATTCGATCATCCTTCGACCGGGCGTACTCGTTGATATCTTCAAGCAGCTTGACCTTCTTTTCGAAAGGCATCTCCTGCAAGGGATTGACTTGCGCATAACGCGCCTGGTTAGTGCCGCGCGGTCCCACGTCGAGCGATCCGCCGTGACCGGCATGCACTGCCCGCACTGTCATCGCGGCGCGCTTGATGGCCTCCTCCGACAGATCGGAGGCATGGGCGTATCCCGTTGCTTCGCCGGCCAGCGAGCGCAGGCCGAAGCCTTGGCTGTCGTCGAAAGTCGCGCTCTTGAGCTGGCTGTCGTCGAATACCAGGCTTTCCGATTGAGTATATTCCAGATACAACTCACCGTCGTCGGCTCCGTGGAGGGTGTTTGCAACAAGTCCCTCGACCTGGTTACGATTCATGCCAGTACGATCAAAAAACAGGGTATCAGCGGTGGTCATATCGCTCATGTGCGTTCTAAAGTCCCGGGCCTGTCTCGGTGCGCCCTGCAGGGCGTTCATGCGCTGACGGACAGGCATACAGATTCGTCAAGCGCACGGGTTGGCTGGTGGCTAGGCCAGAAATGGCGACTCCCTGTCACCGGGTAAAGGCGCGGGACGAAAAAATGCTGGTGCCCCAACACCCGAAACGGCACAGAAAATGTCGCATTTCCCATGCTTGCTGTCGGCACGTCGCCTGATTACGTTCAGCAATCTGCACTGCATTGCAGACGTGCATGCTGCAGCCTTGAGGCTCCCGACGTTTTGGTGTGACGCTTGAGGCTGGCTAGGCGCATGCCTCGTATCGCCAATCCCCACGATCCGGCGCGACTTTGGCGGGTGTTCCGGAAACGAGGATCGAAATGCCCAAACTGAAGACAAAAAGCTCCGTCAAAAAGCGGTTCGGGGTGACGGGTAGCGGCAGGATCAAACGCAACTTTGCCTTCCGCAAGCACAACCTGACATCGCGAACCACCACCATGAAGCGGACCAATCGGGGAACGACCATTCTGGACAAGAGCGATGACAAGATCATTCGGCCCATGATGCCTTATGCGAAGAAATAGACGCTGGTTTCCGAAATCGATTCCCCTCCAGTGACGGAGAAGCAGATATGGCGCGAGTCAAACGGAGTGTTACGAAGCACGCTCGGCATCGCAGGATCATCAAACAGGCCAAGGGGGCGCGTGGCCGGCAGAAGAATACGTTCCGGGCGGCCAACCAGCGGGTCGAGAGAAATCTGCAATACGCGTATCGCGACCGAAAGGTTCGCAAGCGCAACTTCCGGCGTCTGTGGATCCAGCGCATCAACGCAGGCGTTCGAGAACACGGCCTGACCTACAGTCGTTTCATCAAGGGCCTCAACATGGCCGATATCGAACTGGACCGGAAAGTGCTGGCGGATATGGCGGCGCGGGATACGGATGCATTCAAGGCGGTTGTCGACGCAGCGCAGAAGGCGCTCGACTAGCCTGACCCTTGGAGACTGCGTTACTGACGCCGTTCCGCTCTGCCTCACCGGACGAGCCCGATGAGCGAACTTGATACCCTCCGAGAAGACCTGATTTCTGCCGTGGATGCTGCTGCGGACCTGAAAGCCCTGGACGCCATTCGGGTCGAGACCCTGGGCCGAAAAGGTCGAATCACCGGACAGATGCAGAGCCTGGGCGCGATGGAGCCCGGGGCGCGCAAGGCCATGGGCAAGGCGCTGAACGTTCTGAAGGACGAGGTCGTTGCGGCGATTGATGCACGAAGGACAGCCCTGGAGGATGCCGAACTCGACGCACGTCTGGCCGAAGAATGGGTGGATGTGTCACTACCGGCCCGGTCGACCCCAATGGGCAGGATTCACCCCATCAGCCAGACGATGGAGGAAGTCAGCGCGATCTTCGGAGATATGGGCTTCGTGATTGCGGAGGGCCCGGACATCGAGACCGACTGGCACAACTTCACGGCGCTGAACTTTCCGGAAGGCCATCCGGCGCGGGAAATGCAGGATACATTTTATCTGCCGCCGAAGGACGACGGAACAAAGATGGTGCTGCGCACGCATACCTCGCCAGTGCAGGTCCGTACGATGATGGAGCAGGAGCCGCCGATCAGGATTCTGGTTCCGGGCAGAACGTATCGCAGTGATTGGGACCAGACCCACACGCCGATGTTTCACCAGTTCGAAGGCCTGGTCATCGACGGGTCGACGCACATGGGTCATCTCAAGGGCTGCCTGATCGATTTCTGCAAGGCATATTTCGAAATTGACACCATCAAGCTGAATTTCCGTCCTTCCTTCTTCCCGTTCACGGAGCCTTCGGCGGAAGTCGACATTGCGTGCAACAAGAAGGGCGGCCATCTCCGCTTTGGACACTTCGACGATGAGCATGACGACTGGCTGGAAATTCTCGGCTGTGGAATGGTGCACCCGAACGTATTATCCAATTGCGGACTGGACTCATCGAAATATCAGGGATTTGCCTTCGGCATGGGATGCGAACGGATAGCGATGCTCAAGTACGGCATTCCGGATGGGCGCAGCTTTTTCGAAACGGATGTTCGTTGGATGAAGCACTACGGCTTCATGCCTCTGGATGTCCCGAGCGTTACGGGTGGTCTGTCTTCCTAGGCGTTTCCGCCACTGCACCGAAATCAGGCTGTTGCCGAAAAGTTCCTTGGGTCTGTTCCGGCAGTCAATAGATCACCTTTTCAAGGTACAGACCGCAGGCTGGCGCCGCTGCACCGGCTTTTGCCCTGCTTTTCGCACGCAGGACGGTCGCCAGCCACGATACCGGCTTCCTGCCCTCGCCAACCGGCACGAGGGTGCCGATGATATTGCGCACCTGGTGATGCAGATATGACGGCGCGCGAACGGCAATGTCGATCTCTTCGCCATACCGGGATACCCGGATATCTGTCAGCGTCCTTTCAGGCGAATTCGCCTGACATTCTGCGGCGCGGAAACTGGTAAAGTCGTGGAAACCGACCAGTCTCTGTGCGGCCTCGTGCATGGTATCGGCATCCAGTGTCCTGCCGATTCGCCACGCCTGGCCGGAATCCAGCGTCAGCGGCGCCCGTCGATTGATGATGCGATAGCGATACCGGCGCTCGGTTGCCGAAAACCGGGCGTGGAAGGTGTCAGGGGCCTCTTCCGACGCGATGACGGCGACCGGATTGGGCTTCAGATGATGGTTCAGAGCTTCCTTCACCCGAAAGGCATCAGCCGTTTGAGCGATATCGACATGCGCCACCTGGGCCAAGGCATGAACGCCGGAATCGGTCCGGCCCGCGGCATGGACCACCACGGTTTCACCGCAGAACTTCTTGATAGCCTCTTCGACGCACTGCTGCACCGACATGCCATTTTTCTGACGTTGCCAGCCGACAAAGGGCTGGCCGTCATATTCCAGAGTGAGCTTGAACCGTTTCACGCCACGACCGTTCCAGCTGGAATGGAAAACCCGCGCAGCAAGTTCTCGACAGTCATCGGTGTCCTGCCTTGCCTCTGGACGACTGTCGGCTGAAGGGCTCCACGACCGCAGGCTATCGTCGATCTGTCATCCAGCACGGTGCCGGCAACGCCATTTCCTGCGACAACGTTGGCTCGGAAGATCGTGATGCGCTGGCCTCTGGTTTCGAAGTACGCGCCGGGGAAAGGATTGAAGGCCCGCACCATCCGTTCGATTTCCGCAGCCGGAAGCGACCAGTCGACCCGGGCCTCGGCCTTGCCGATCTTGTGGGCATAGGTAACATCCTCCGCCCACTGAACCACTGACGAGAGTGTGGTCTGCTGTTCCAGCGCTTCAACAATCATCGCTCCACCTAGCGTGGCGAGTTCGTCGTGCAGGCTGCCACCCGTAGTGTCAGACGTGATCGAAATAGCGCGCTTCAGCAACATGGGGCCGGTGTCCAGCCCGGCTTCCATCTGCATGATGGTGACACCGGTTTCCGTATCGCCTGCCTGGATTGCCCTTTGGATCGGTGCAGCGCCGCGCCAGCGCGGCAAGAGCGAGGCGTGGATATTCAGGCACCCGTTCGTAGGCGCACCCAGCACCGCCCGGGGCAGGAGCAAGCCATAGGCAGCGACAACCGCAATATCCGCAGCGAAGTTCGAAAAATCGGCTATTTCTGACGGGTTCTTGAACGAAACAGGCGTCCGGACCGTCAGACTTTTGGCCTCGGCCCATGCCTGGACTGGCGACGGACGCAGCGCCTTGCCGCGGCCTGCTTGCCGGGGTGGCTGGCTGTAGACGGCGACGATGTCGTGGCCCGCGGCGGCCAGAGCCTTCAGGGATACCAGCGCAAAATCCGGCGTGCCCATGAAGATCAGGCGCATGCGACTTTCTCATGGTTGGTCGTCGGCCCGTTCGGCCAAACGATCATGCCGTTGCCGCCTCCTTTTGCGCCAATTTCTTTTCTTTCAGCAGCTTGCGGAGAATCATGTTTCGCTTCAAGGCGCTGATATGGTCAATGAACAGGATTCCGTTCAGATGGTCGATCTCATGCTGGATGCAGGTTGCCAAAATCCCGTTGGCCTCCAACGTGCCAATCCTGTTGTCCCGGTCCAGATAGCGGAGGCGGATTTCATCTGGCCGAATGACATCGGCATAATGTTCGGGGACGCTGAGGCAGCCTTCCTCGTGCGTATTATCGTGATCGGAAACCCAGACAAGTTCGGGATTGGCCAATTGCAATGGCTCCGGCGCCGCCTCTTTCTCTGCCACATCGACCACGATTACCCGTTTCAACACGCCAACCTGTGGCGCCGCAAGACCGATGCCTGGCGCGTCGTACATCGTTTCCAGCATGTCATCCATCAGCCGGCGCACCTTGCTGTCCACAGCTTCGACAGGCCGGGCTTTTTTCTTCAGGCGCGGATCAGGCGCTGTCAGGATGGGCATGAGCGCCATGGCGCGGTTCCCATGGAATTGTCTGATTCTTTGAGTTCCCCAACGTCCTGCCAATTAGGTAGCCTGTCTGAAAGGTCAACGAGCGCTGCGATGTCAGTCACGGATCGAGAACACAAAAAGAACGATGACCGCGTCATGGGGGTATGATACGATGTTTTCGCTATGGAAAGCATGGGCCCCAATACGCTGATCTTTCTGGGACTGGCAGCCTTCCTCGGCCTGCTGGCGCTCCTCTTCACTTTTCGAACCCTGAGAGGCCAGACGGAAATCAACGCCCGTTTGAGCCATCTGGCTGCGACACAGGAAAACACCCAGCAAACCTTCAACGCCCGCCTGCTGGACCAGGAGCGGGCGATGAACCAGCGGCTGGATGCGGTAGGTCAGCGGGTTGGCGCCAGCCTGGATGCCAGTTCGGAGAAAACCAAGGCCTCGCTGCAGCATATTGGTGAGCGCCTCGCCGTGATGGATGAAGCGCAAAAGAACATCATTGACCTCTCGAACCAGATGGTGAGTCTGCAGGACATCCTGTCCAACAAGCAGGCCCGCGGCGCGTTTGGCGAGATCCAGTTGCGCGATCTTGTGGAAAGCATCATGCCGCCCGGCGCCTTCAAGTTTCAGGCGCAACTGTCCAATCGCAAACGAGTCGACTGTCTGCTCACCCTGCCGAACCCGCCTGGTCCGATCGCGATCGACGCCAAGTTTCCATTGGAAGGCTGGCAGCAGTTACAGAATGCGGAGACGGACCAGGAGCGCCTCAGGGCCACTCGGAACTTCAGCAACGATATCCTGAAACACGTCAAGGATATCCGCGAGAAATATATCATCCCTGGCGAGACGGGGGATGCGGCCTTGATGTTTCTGCCATCGGAGGCGGTCTATGCAGACCTTCATGCCCGTCACGCGAACGTGGTGGAGCAGAGTTTCCGTGAGAAGGTCTACATTGTCAGTCCGACGACACTTTGGGCGACGCTGAACACTGTCCGCGCTGTGTTTCGCGATGTGCGGATGCGTGAGCAGGCTCACGTGATACAGAAAGAAGTCGAGACGATGATGGCGGATGTTGGCCGGCTTGAGGACCGGGTCGGCAATCTGACTACCCACTTCACCCGGGCTAACGGCGATATCGAACGTATCCAGACGTCGACCCGCAAGATCATCAAGCGCGGCGACAAGATCCGGGAACTGGACCTCGACGAGGACAGCGAAAACCCCCGCGAACGGGCCCCGATCAAGGTTTCGGACCCAACGATCGGCATCAATGCAGAGGTGGAAATCGACGGCCAGGGCCGAGGTGCCGTTTCGGATGAGTAAACCTTCCAACCATGCCGCGAGGATGGAGCTGTGTCGGGGTGAAAATCGCTGTATTCCAACAAAGGTTCCAGCTGCCGTTTGCCAAGCTAGTGGCGGCTTTATATGTCAGGCTTTGTCTATCCGCTTGATTGTGTCAGCAGGATCTCGATCAAGGTGTTGGCGGTCAACTGTCTCCTGCTGGCGTGAGGTGACGAAGGCGATTCCCTGAATTTCTGACTACCAGCAGTCTTTGTATACAGTATACTTTTGATCATCGTCGGCGCATGCGTGCTGGAACGCCCCCCGTCTAAGGTGATCTCGATATCATTTCGACGATGAAGCCCAAAATTACGGGAGCGCTGCAGATTGGGTGCCGGTGGGCAAAACGTGGAACGGGCGGGAAGGTCGAATAGTGGTTTGCTCCGAGCTACTTATGCGGCCGTGCCGATGAGCAAAACGGTAGGAGTCGCCACACGAACCACCGCGGCGATCGGAAATCTTGAACATCATGGATGATCGGGAGACGATCCCATTTTCTGGACCGGAGTGTTTGTGGGTCTTACCATCGAAGCCGGGGATCAACTGTCCGGGATCTGGTCCCGCAGCGTGTCGGCGAGTCGGGTCATCTGTGCAGCTGCATCGTCGATGACCCGATCCCGTTCAACGCCGGTCCTGAGGCGAATGGGAATGCATAAATAATTTTCAGAAACTTGTGCATCGTCGAAGAGCCCGAGGATGGTTTGGTGGTGACCGGCGACGCCCGAAGAATCGTTATTGGCGAATTGCGCCCACAAAGGCGTGATCCCGAAGTCGCGCCAAACTAGGAGATCGATCCCGAGCCACAATTCGAATTTCTCGTGGAGAATAAGGTAACGGCCGCTAGTGTGCTGCCCGTGGGAGGTTACCAACCGCTTAGTAGTGTGCCGCCCGTTGGAGGCTACCGACCTCTGGGTGTTGGCGACACCGCTGTCTTTGAGCTTTGACGTGATGTCTTCGATCAGTTCGTTGTAGTTGATCAGGCGGCGTGCTGTTTCCTGATCGGTGATTTCGTCGCCGCGGAGGGGCAGAAAAGCTTCCGCATCCATCCGGCTCGTCAGCCCCTGAAGCTGGAGGATGTCGTGTCGGATGGCGTCGTGCTCCCCGGCGCGGGCAGCGTCCAGCAACCCTTCGAGGACATGAGCCCAACTCGTGATCAGCATGATCTTGCCGTCGACGCGGGAGCAACGGACGCTGGTCTCGCCCGGGTCGGCTTCCCATTCGAGGTCAGCCTCACTGCATCGCAGCCCGAGTTCATTCCAGACCGTGTCCACTCTGCGCCGGGGAACGATGAACAGGAGGCAGCCCGGGGGATCACCGCGAAGCTTCGCGAGATAGGATACAGGTTGTGCGTCAGTCAGCCCGGCCCAGAACTTGTTCTCGACAAAGGCCCGCACCCGTCCATGGCTGTCATGGACCGTCAAGTCCGGTTGGCTGTCTTCATGACCAAGTTCGGCTTCAATACGCCCGGGCTCGAAGTCGCCTCTTGCCGGACGTAACAAGCGGACGAAGACGCGGGCGATATCGGGAGACGAATTCAGGATATAGGCGAGCGCTTGAGTTGCAGCCGGCTCGCTCTGCATCGACCCGTTCCGAACGACTTCAGCCAGTACGCTCATGAGGCACTCTCCGTAATGAGTCAGTCCGACACTATCCCGCTACCCTCGGACTCTACACCAAATCAAGCAACAGACCAGCTTCTCATGATAGGGCGCGGCGCATCAGCAGTCTTGGATGTCGTAAAAGACAAGCGAGCGGAAGCGCGCCATATACCTGCTGGATCAATGCCGATGGCTGTATACCATGGACGGTTGTGTTGGCCGCCAAATGGAATATGAATACCCAACTGCATATCCTTGCATGGTCGAATTGGCAGGATGAACCGATGTTTTGCTTGCGCCACGATTGTTCGACGAAAATGTCATTCGCGCCCGGCGCCTACAGCCTGACGCTTTCGTATGCACACCTGTCAGTGCGGCGGAAGTCGGTTTCGCCTTGCAAGGTCTGCAACCGAGATCAGGGTCTCGGCAACATCGCCTCGACGGCGCAGCATTCGTTTGGCTCGTCACCAACAACGCAGCTGGCGCAGCAAAATGAACGTGCGCGCCGGGAAACTCGCCTGTTGCGGCCCAGGGAACGTCTGCCTGAAGACCTCGGCGGTCAACGGTCAGAAGCTGTTTCTGGATCGCTCACGGCGTATCGGCAAGATGGAAACTGCCAATCACCAGACGGACTGAAGCAGAGACATGTTCGGGTGGGATTGCATGGTTCGAATTCGCTCATCATGGGCGAACTCGCACCAATCGGACCGAGACGGGTTCTCTGATGGGCCTGCGAACGGCGATGCGATGCGTGTGGCAGGGCGGACGGCGGATTGTGCTTGCGGTCCTCGCTGTATGTCTGGCGGATGCAGCCGCCGCCATCGACTATCAATTCTCCGGCAGGACCAGTATGGAGACACGTTGGTTCCCACGCTCCGCCAGCTTCGAAGACCAACGCAACTATAACGCCGGCTTCGCCGTCGAACCCCAGTTGTTTCTTGAGGATGAGGAGAATTTCAGCGTCACGATCGCTCCCTTCTTTCGCTATGACGCCATAGACCGAAGGTACACACATGTCGACGTGCGCGAAGCCTATCTGCTGCTGAACGGCTCGCTGGGAGAGAACGAATGGGAATTGCGCCTGGGCATTGACCGGGTGTTCTGGGGCGTTGCGGAAGTGCACAACTTGGTCAATATCATCAACCAGACCGACTTGGTCGAAGATCCTGACGAGAAGACCAAACTGGGTCAGTTGATGGCCCATTCCACCCTGTCGGGGACTTGGGGTGTGGCCGAGCTTTTTGTGGTCTCCTTTCATCGGCTGCGAACATTTCCCGGTCCGGCCGGTCGGCTGCGCCCGGCATTGCGAATCGACAATGACTTGGCGACCTACGAAAGCGGAGCCAAGGAATGGCATCTCGATTTCGCGGCCCGCTACAGCCATAGTCTTGGACCGCTTGATCTCGGCCTGAGCGTGTTCGACGGCACCAATCGGCAGCCGGCCATGAAGTTCGTGCCGGTCAGCCCCACTGAACCTGTGCTGGCGCCGCACTACGAACAGATCCTGCAGTTTGGGCTGGATGCCCAGCTCACTATCGAATCATGGCTGCTCAAGCTGGAGGCCATCCACCGCAGCGGTGCGAGCAATCTGGCCAACAAGAAGGAATCTTATGCTGCTTTCGTCGTCGGTGGCGAATACACGTTCACCGGTATCTTCGAATCGGATGCTGATCTCAGCCTGCTTTCCGAGTGGATCGTCGACGGGCGGCGGCATCGTGCGAACAACCAGTACCAGAACGACCTGTTCCTCGGCGCGAGCCTGTCGCTCAATGACGTCCAAGGCGCATCTTTCACCCTCGGCATGGTGGTCGATCTCGACTATGGCACCCGTACGTTGTCATTGGAATTTGAACGACGCCTCACCGACGCTTTATCCGTGGAGGCGAATGCCGTGCTCATGCTCCATGTTGATAGGGATGATACGGTCGTCTACGCGACCCGCCGAGACAGCTTTGTGTCGCTTGGCCTGATCTACAGTTTCTAGGATGCTGCGCGTGGTTTGGCGGCATCTCGGTTGAGCTTTTCTCGAAGGTGGCGATACGGCGCCAGCCAATATTGTAGGACATGTTGTTTGCGTTGTGGCTGCCAAAGCTGTTGTCGCCGTGTGCAAAGGCGGTTCCCAAGCAGACGAACTGAATGGGAGTTTGCGCCTTCGGAGTCCGTCGCTGGAGTTCGAATATGTCGATTGTTCGAAATGGGCGCACAATCGGTTCGGGAAACCACCGTATCCTGGCGCCGCAAAACGGCCTAACTTCATCCAATTGAATTTCGGCGGGAGTTATCTTGATGAGTGGACCCTTTGAAGGCGTTCGGGTCGTCGACATAACCACGATGCTTTCGGGACCATGGGCGACGACAATACTTGGTGATCAGGGCGCGGATGTCATCAAGGTGGAAGTGCCCGGAAAAGGCGATCACGTTCGCTCGCTCGGCAATCGCCGCGGCGGCATGTCGTCGATGTTTCTCAACATCAATCGAAACAAGCGCTCCATCACCATTGATCTCAAGAAGCCGGAAGGCCGTGATTTGCTTCTGGAGATCGCAAAAACGGCTGATGTTTTCATCCAGAACTTTCGTCCCGGCGTGGTGGAGCGGCTTGGAGTCGGCTTCGAGGACGTCAAAACAGTCAAACCGGATATTGTCTATTTGTCGCTTTCGGGCTTTGGTGAAAAGGGGCCTTGGGTCCACAAACCGGTCTATGATCCTGTCATCCAGGCAATTTCCGGTCTCACGACAATCCAGGCCGGCTCGGACGAAGAACGTCCACGCCTGGTGCGCACTGTCCTGCCCGACAAGTTTTCGGCGATGGCGGCAGCGCAAGCTATGGGAGCGGCGTTGTTCCGGCGCGAACGCACGGGCGAGGGGCAGCACGTCCGGCTGTCCATGCTGGATGCGATCCTCTCTTTCCTCTGGGCTTCCGACTTTGGCGCACAGACCTACCCTCAGGCAGAGGTTTCCAATCAGGCTGCTGCCAGTTTCATTGATCTGATTTACCGAACAAAGGACGGTTTCATGACCGTCGCCGTGATGTCAGACAGGGAATGGCGTGGCCTTTGCGAAGCACTGGATCGCAAGGAGTGGCTGGAAGACGAGCGCTTTGCGAGTCCGGCGGCCCGCGATGCTCATGTCAACGAGCGCCTGGAAATGACCCAGGAGGTGTTGCGTGAGCGAACGACTGACGAGTGGATGGACATCTTGGAGAAATGCGGCGTTCCCTGTTCCCCGGCTCTGTCACGCCGGGACGTAGCCGATCACCCCCAGGTTGTCGCGAGCGAGATACTTTTCGAAAGCGATCATCCCACTGCCGGCCGCATACGACAAACGCGCAATGCCGCGCGGTTCGAGGGATCGCCCGCGACAAACCGGTCGGGCGCGCCGCAGCTTGGCGAGCACTGCGCCGACATCCTACTGGAAGTCGGCCTTGCGGAAGACCGTATTCGGGAACTGCATGCACAGGGTGTCATTGGCGGCGAGCAGGACATCACCTTGAACGCCGTTTCGGTGGCCGCCGAGTAACATGTCGACGGCATTCATCGGACAAGGTTTGCCCGGTTGTGGTTCCCGGTCCGGGTTTGGCCGGCGAATCGGCGTGATTGATCACTATCGATCGCTCAACGGTCGGAAGCTGCTGATCGCTCTTGATGAGTGGAGACGGCCCTCCTTCATTCGTTGGGTCGATGTTTCCAGTTGCGAGCAGCACGATCAAGAATGTCTGACGATATCGCCGTCCGGGAAATTCCGGTGATCATCTGCCGCGCTAGGCCAGCTGGTGTATTGCAGATAGGGGCCTTGCACCTCGGGACGCAGAGGGCAAAGGTAAAACCTGCTGTCGGCGAAAACAAAGGTAAAGACGTCGGATAAGGATTATGCGCTGTAGGTAATGCCAAAAAGCGTTGTTTGGCCTGATCTCGTGGCTCAACCGGCGCAAGAAGGGAGTAACATGAATATCCAGACAACGGTGCCGGAAAACGGCCAGAGAGCGCACGACGGGTTGGCCATGGTGATCGGTGGCAAGCTCAGGCAGATCAATAACAGCTTCGATGTTCTCGACCCTGCAACCGGTCAAGCTTTTGCTTCGGCACCAGAGGCGAGCCAACAAGACCTGGATGATGCTGTCGCTGCGGCTGAAGCTGCATTCCCTGCCTGGGCCGCGATGCCGTGGTCCGACCGTCGTGCGCTCGTTCTCAAGTTCTGCGATGCTGTCGCTGCCGAAGCAGACGACATTGGTGCCCTAGTTGCTCAGGAAGCTGGCAAACCGCTTGCCAAGGGCATCGGCGAAACAAATGGCGGACTTTTCTTTGTCCGCGGATTCGCGAACCTGGAACTGAAATCCGAGGTGCTCCGTGATACCGACAATCAGTATGTCCGGGTCGAGAAGCGCCCGATCGGCGTAGTCGGTGCGATTACTGCGTGGAACTACCCTGCGTTGCTCGCCTTGTGGAAGATCGGCCCAGCCTTGTTGACGGGCAATACCCTCATACTCAAACCTGCCCCTTCGACGCCCCTCACCGCCCTTCGGCTGGGGAAAATCGCCAAGAACATCTTTCCGGCCGGGGTCATCAATGTGTTGACGGGAGGCGATGACCTCGGGCGCTGGATGACGGCGCATGATCGGATCGGCAAAATTGCCTTTACGGGATCCGTGGATACCGGAAAGGCGATCATGGCGAACGCGGCGCCAACCTTGAAGCGTCTGACGCTTGAGCTGGGAGGCAACGATGCTGCGATCATCATGCCCGATTTCGACATCAATACGCAGGCGGAAGAACTGTTTTGGGCAGGTTTCGCAAACAACGGGCAAGTATGCGCCTGTATGAAGCGAGCATACGTTCCGTCCGAACTTTACGAAGCACTGTGCAGCCGACTGGCCGCGATAGCGGCCAATGTGAAGATGGGGCCGTGGAACGAACCGGATGTCGAACTGGGACCTCTCCAGAATCGTCAGCAGTTGGACATCGTCACCGAACTGGTCGAAGATGCGATCAGTCGTGGCGCAAATGCATTTTTCAAGGGTGATGTGCCGCAAAGCCCTGGCTTCTACCATCCGGTTACCCTCTTCAGGGATGTGCCGGATGAGGCACGGATCGTTCGGGAAGAGCAATTCGGGCCTGCTCTCGCTTTCTTGAAGTACCACGATCTCCAGGACGCCATCACCCGGGCGAATGATACACTTTACGGCCTGGCCGGCTCCGTATGGGGGCGAAATATAGACGCTGCAACAGCGGTCGCCGTCAGACTCCAGGCTGGAAACGTCTTCGTCAATCAGCATCCGTCGATGGGGCCGGAGATTCCTTATGGCGGCATCCGCCAGTCCGGTCTTGGCGTCGAATGCGGCGTTCAAGGCTTGTCGGAATATACGAACACCGTCGTGGTGAATATCAAGAAAGACTGACCAGCGCGTTCAGTGCTTGTTGAACGTGGTCCTTGCATCTTCCTTGAGGAAATCAATAAAGGCGCGAAGACGCAGCGGCATGCGGCGTCGATGGACGAATGTTGCCGCTATTTCGCCTGGTCGATGATGCCAACCCGGCAGGAGCCGAACAAGGTTACCTTCTTCGATCTCTGCAGACACCGCGTAATCCGGAAGAAGTGCGGCGCCGGCTCCGTTAAGAACGAATTGCTTCGCCGTCATCCCGGAGTTTGTTCGGATCGACGGATAAAGTTTGACGCTCATGTTGTCCTGATCGTTCCTGCTGAGCGTCAACCGGTCATAATCCGACATGATGGTCAGGACAATCCAGGGTTTTCGTGACAGGTCCATGGGTGAGTCGAACGGTCCGAACTTTCTCACGAACGCCGGAGAGGCGCACGGGACCATCTCGAAGTCGGCAATCTTGACGGCATGAAGCTCGGTTATTTTCAGCCAGCCGATACGAAAGGCGATGTCATATCCGCTTTCGATCAGATTCGTGATGCTGTCTTGCGTGTCGAGCTCGACCTCGACAGTCGGGTGCGCCTCTCGAAAACGTGCAATGGCACCAGCCAGATAGACGATCGCAAGATTCTGCGACGCCGTTATCCTGATCATCCCTGATGGAAGATGCTGCTCGTTTTCCAATCGCTCGATGGCCGTGCCGATGATGTCGATCATCTGTTCCGCAGCGTCGGCGAGTGAATGTCCTTCCTGGGTGATCGAGACCGATCGGGTCGATCGATTGAGCAGGCGGACATTGAGATCGCGTTCAAGGTCGCTAACATGTTGGCTGACAACGGATTTGCTCAGGTTGAGCGCCTGGGCGGCGCGCGTGAAATTGCCGGTTTCCGCGACCTTCTGGAAGACGCTGATGCGATAGAGATGCCTCAAGTCCATTGTTCGACCCTACGGAACAATTCATTTGGGAAGTTGCTATAGCCCCCCTTGCCCGAGCTGCATAGGCTAAGTCGAATTCGGGGTGCAAAGACGCTGCCTTGTCCTGAACCATCCGACCAGGATCGTGTCGTGTGATCATCCAAGGCTTCCTGCTAGATCGGGGCAAATTGAGAACGAACTGAATGGCAACCTATCTGATCATCGGCGCGGACCGCGGTATCGGCTACTCTATCTGCCGTCAGTTGTCCGATCGGGGAGATAAAGTCGTCTCGGTCTGTATGGGTGCAGGCGATGCTTATTCAGGAACAGTGATCGAAGTGGTCCCGAATATTGATGTGACCTCTGATCGTGCGATTGCCGGAATGGCTGCTGCACTGGCCGCCAGGGGCGAAACCATGGATGTCCTCATTCATGTCGCTGGCGTCCTCGGCCTTGATGAGTTGGGCAAGATCGACTACGGTGATGTCCGTCGACAGTTCGAGATCAATACAATCGGGCCCCTGCGCGCCGTCGAAGCTGCCATGCCGCATTTGGCACCAAATGCAAAGATCGGGGTGATCACGAGCCGAGTCGGCTCTCTGTCCGATAACGGATCCGGCCAGATGTACGCCTATCGCGTTTCGAAAGCAGGCGCGAACATGGTGACTCTCAATCTCCACCACGACCTTTCGAAGCGTGGCATCGCCGTTGCCGCCCTGCATCCAGGTATGGTTGCAACAGATCTGACGAAAGATTTCCCGGGAGACTTCGATTACATCACGCCAGATGAAGCGGCCGAAGGGCTACTCCAGCGCATGGATGTACTCAGTCTCGAAACGTCCGGCCGGTTCTGGCACGCAAACGGGGAGGAGTTGGCGTGGTGATCGCGTGAAGCAGTTATTCGATGACTCGCCAAGCACAACGACAAGAACGGAGGAGCGACCATGATCAAGATTTACCGATACCTGCCAGCCTGGACGGTACCGTGCATTTCCCCCTACGTCACCAAGGTGATCAACTACATGAAAATGGTGGGGATCGAGCATGAGATCGTTGGCCAGGATCTGACCAAGCTCGACGAAGAGACGCCTTTCGGCAAACTGCCGAAGATCGATGACGGCGATGAAACCGTTGCCGACTCGACCGCCATTATCAAGTATCTCAAAGGAAAATATGGGGATCCGCTGGATTCTAACGCCTCCGACCAGGAAAAAGCGGAGATGCATGCCTGGAATCGGCTGATCGACGAGCACCTGTACTGGACTGCCGTCATTCAGCCGCGTTGGCGTGAGACTCCCAACTGGGAAATTTACCTTCGCATCATTGCCGGCACCGACGATGTGCCGCCGCCGCTCCAGACATTCGCCGATGATTTCCGGCATCGCATCGTGACTGAATTCATGCATGGCGGATGGGGTCGCATGTCTGGCGACGTGATTTACCAGAGAGCGCGGGAGGACATTGATGCCCTTGATGCCCGAATCGGCGGGAATGGCTTTGTGATGGGTGAAGAGCCTCGGTCCATTGATGCCGCCGTTTCATCGATCCTGCGCCACATCATCGATACGCCGTTCAACTTCGATACGAAGGACTATGCGGCAGGAAAAGCGAACTTGGCCAGCTATCTGGATCGGGTCAAACAGCGCTTCGATATCTAGATCACTCACTCAGGCGGTGTACGGCAGACGCGCTCCGCCAGATATTTACCCGGGAGGTCACGCCTTCCGCTCCGCCCGTAGGAAAGGATAAAATCATGGCTTTACTGAATCGTGACGATTGGTACGACATAGCTCGCGACGTCGACTGGACGCTGAAATACGTCGACCGCGATGAGGCCTTCCCGGAGGAATGGGTCGGTGCGAAAGGCATCCCGCTCGAAGCTTGGGAGGACTGGGACGAACCGTTCCGCGTTTCCTACCGAGAATACGTGATGGTGCAGCGTGAGAAGGAAGCCGGCGTGAGTGCCATTCGCGAAGCAATGGTTCGTGCGAAAGCCTATCAGCAACTTGATGACGGACATAAGGCGTCAACACAGCTTCACATGGGTACGACCTGCATGGTCGAGCAGATGGCAGTGACGATGCAGTCCCGTTTCTCCCGCTTCGCGCCTTGTGCCCGCTGGCGCAGCCTGGGTGCGTTCGGCATGCTTGATGAGATACGGCACGCGCAGCTCGATATGCGCTTCAGCCACGATCTCCTGAACGAGGACCCTCGCTTCGATTGGTGCCAGAAGGCTTTCCATACCAACGAATGGGGCGTCTTGGCGGTTCGTAATTTCTTCGACGACGTGATGCTGAACGCCGATTGCGTCGAGGCAGCACTGGCAACCTCGCTCACCGTAGAGCATGGTTTCACCAACATTCAGTTTGTCGCGATGGCGTCGGACGCCATGGAAGCCGGCGATGTCAATTTCTCCAGTCTTCTTTCCAGCATCCAGACGGACGAAGCCCGCCACGCGCAACTCGGCTTTCCGACCCTGGATGTCGTGATGAAGCACGACCCCAAGCGAGCACAGCAGATTCTGGACGTTTCCTTTTGGCGAGCCTTCCGCCTGTTCCAGACACTCACCGGCACATCGATGGACTATTACACGCCGGTCGAAAAACGGAAAATGTCATTCAAGGAGTTCATGCTTGAGTGGATCATCAAGCACCACGAGCGAATCCTTCGCGATTATGGCTTGAAGAAGCCTTGGTATTGGTCGCAATTCGAGGAAGCGCTGGAGCATGGGCATCATGCCATGCACATAGGTACCTGGTTCTGGCGCCCGACTTTGTTCTGGAAACCTAACGCCGGCGTGTCGAAGGCAGAGCGTCGCTGGCTGAACGAAAAGTACCCGAGCTGGGATGACAGTTGGGGTGTTCTCTGGGACGAAATCATCAAGAACGTCAACGACGGCAAGATGGAGAAAACATATCCCGAGACGCTGCCGGCACTTTGCAACATTACTCAACTGCCACTCGGATCTGCTCTGGACCGCCACCATCTGGGATGCCACCAGGTTGTTCATGAAGGCCGCGTCTATCACTTCGACAGTGAAGTTTCGAAATGGATTTTCGAACTGGAGCCAGAGCGCTATGCCGGACACATGAACGTCGTGGATCGTTTCATCGCCGGTCAGATCCAGCCCATGAATCTTGAAGGCGGATTGCAGTGGATGAGCATCACGCCTGAAGTCATGGGCGACGACGCTTACGGGTACGCTTGGGCTCAAGACTACAAGGACATGCGAGTGGCGGCATGATAGCGGCACCGGCAAGACAATCGCGAACACCCAGTGAGGAGCAAGGGTTATGGCTCTCTTTCCGATCATAGGCCGCTTTGCCGGTGACTTTGTACCCCATCTGGCGGCCGTCGACACCGAAGACACTTTCGATCAGATCGCTGAAAAGGTGGCTGTGCACAGTGTTGGCCGCCGGATGCCCGAGAATCCGGCGGCAGACGGATATGAAGTGCTTTTGAACGGGGATATCTTGCCTGGCGATCAGCGCCTCGAGGAGTTGATGGCGGAGACGCCTGTGCTGCCGCTCCAATGGTTCGAAGTCCGATGGAAGGAGTAGCCGCCGTCTCCACGGAGAAGACCAAGGATATCGACTATGTCGAAGTCTGTGCCGAAGATGAATTGTGGGACGGTGAGATGGATGCCTTCGACGTCGGCGACCATGAGATCCTGCTCGTTCATTTTGGACAACAGTACTTCGCCTATGACGGCCTGTGTCCGCATCAGAGTGTCGCCCTCGTAGATGGAGAATTGACAGAAGACGGCCTGATTATCTGCGGCGCCCATCAATGGCAGTTTCGGGCCGACAACGGCAAGGGCGTCAATCCTGCGAACGAGTGCCTGCAGGCTTTTCCGGTGAAGGTCGAAAATGGCCGTGTCTATGTCGGGACCGAGCCGGAATAGAGCGATGAAGGAACAAGGGACCATGAACTCCGAAGACCACACTGAAATGGATGAAAACCTGGTAGGCCCGGTGATCCGAACAGGTGCCTTGGCGGAGGCCGTTATTGATGCGGTTATCGATGACAATCCGGAGCGTGAAGTCTTCGTGATCGAACGCGGCGACTACGTCCGCATCCATACTGACCACGATTGTATTCTGACGAAGGCATCAATGGAGAAGCATCTCGGTCGAAACTTTGATCTTGCGATGATCGAAGCCGAGATGCCGTCCTTCAAGGGCCGAATGCAGTCCACCACAGAGCAGATGCGCTGGTACTACGCCACCTGACCCCGAACAACACGCCAATGCGGGAGGAAATGATGACAGAGACAGCTGCGCGCCGGCGCACTCGCAAAAAGACGTGGAGCGCTTTCGGTGAATTGACCGGCAAGCCGAACGACTACGAAATCGTGACCCACAACATGAACCACACGACCGGCGAGACACCGCTGGAAATGGGGCCGAATGTTCACGGCAACGTTTGGCTTAAACGGTATCGTGACGAGATCTCGATCAAGATCTCCAACTGGGACGCCTTCCGCGATCCGGACCGGCTGACCTACGATGGTTACGTCAAGATGCAGGACGAACAGGAAGCCTACGTTGATAACCTGCTCGCATCCTATACGGCTGAGGACAGCATCGACAGTCAGCTTTCAGACAACTGTCTCAATCTGCTGCGTAGCGTGATGACGCCCAGCCGGTATTTGGCGCATGTTCAGCAGATGCTGTCAGCCTACATTCACCAGCTGGCACCATCGTCCTATATCGGCAACTGCGCCGGTTTCCAGGTGGCCGACCAGCTCCGACGAGTCCAGCGAGTCGCATACCGGACCAGGCAGCTGGATACTGAGCATCCGACCCATGGATTTGGAAGCAGTGAGCGGGAAACCTGGGAAAATGCGCCAGGTTGGCAAGGGGTTCGAGAAGCAGTCGAGAAGCTCATGATTGCCTACAAGTGGGACGAGGCACTTGTCGCTTTCAACCTCGTGATTAGACCGGTTTGTGACAACCTTTTCGTCAATCAACTATCCCGTGCGGCGCGCCTCGCCGGAGATGAACTCGATGCATTGGTGTTCGAGAATCTCTATGTGGATTGCGAACGCCATAACCGGTGGACGGTTTCCGCCACCACTTTCATCATTGATGAAGATCCCGCGCATCGCGAGACCTTGCGTAACCTTGCCGGCGGGTGGAACGACCTTGCAGAAACAATCGTTCAATCCGGCGCGGCGATGATTGCGGAGCATGTCGATGCCTTGGAGGCACAGACGATCGCCGAAGATGTCCTCGCGAAATGGGTCGAGTTGAAGTGGCAGGCCGGCTTAAGCGGCAATGCCTGAGCCGCATCTCCGAGGCAGCTACCAGTTCGGTTCCCCAGGACATTCAGCGTCACGCTCCATGACGAGACATCGTTCACCTGTGCAGCAGGCCAATCGATCTGTACTTTGGCGCCGATACTCTGGTGGAGTTGTTTTGCATCAATGAGTTGACCGAAATCGCCAAGTCATCTGGCACCATTAACATCCATGTCGCCCTGCGCGACTGGCTGGAATGCAGCGGAGGCTGCCATTCGCTCAATGTCTTGTCGGCGATGTTGTGATGGCGAGGGAACAGAGTCTCTTCGGAAAAGAAATGTACCTCGCTGGCCCAAGGATGAAAGATGTCATCTCTCGGGCTGTGTGCGTCGATCTGATTCTTGGATACCGAGTCTGCCATGACCGATTCGATTTAGATGCTGTCACCATTGACGATAGCTGAGGTCACGGGCAATTCGCATTCATGGCGTGAGCTCTGCGAACGCAACTATATCGGCGGGGTATGGAAATTCACCCGGGAAGGCTATGGTTTCGACATTTACGATCCTGCCGACAGCACTGTCATTGCCACCGTCCCCCTGTCAACGCATCGCGATATTGCCGAAGCGGAGGCAGCTGCGGTGCGCGCACTTCCGATCTGGAATGAGTATTCCAGCGCGGATCGGGCTCACATCGTCGACACGGCACTGGAAGATTTGGCGAACCGGATTGATGAGGTTGCGATAGTCGTTTCGCGTGATACTGGGCTACCTCTACCATTTGCACGTGATGACACGCTCGCTTCCATAAATGCCGCCCGGCTGCGGTTGGCGACCGAATCAGGCCCCAACGCTTGTGTGAATGGTGTGATTGGGCAAATCCTGTCGTGGAGTAATCCGCTACAGACTTGCGTTGAAACGCTCTGTCAGGATATGGCTGCCGGCGACACGGTCATCGTGCGTCCGTCGATCAAGGCCCCCCTGTCACCTGTATTTTTTGCGGATGCGCTGGATCAGGCCGGCGCGGCGGGCGGCGTCTTCAATCTCGTCCAGGGAACGGGGACAGATGCCGGGATGGCCCTCACACGCCAAACTGGCCTGAAGCGACTGGACTTCCATGGAAGCCGAGCCGCCGCAGCGATGGTGTCACTTGCGCCGAAGCGAAACGGCATTCCCCTGCATACCCACTTCAGGAATATCCGGACGGTCGATCTTGAGGATGCCGACGACCTGGATGCGACCGTCGAAGACTTGATGACCCGCTGCCTTTGTCATGGAGCGCGCCCCGGCTTTGGCGGACTGGTTGCCAATGTTGAAGCCAGTTTGTTGCCGGCGTTTTCCGACATCATGCGATCAGGATTCGGCGCATGCCGATATGATGACAGATCCGGAACGAATCATACGGTTGGACCGTATATCGCAGAAAAATATCGGAATGAGGCTGAAGCTCTTGCCGAAAGTTACCAGACCAACGGCGCAGTTCAGATTTGCCAAACTCAATCACCTGACGAAAAGACCTATCGAATGGGGTGGTTCGGGGCGGCCCGCGTGATTCATGACATAAACCACAATATCCTGTTGAATCCGGATCATCCGAACGGCCCCCTGATTGTGGTTCGCGAAATACGTTGATCGTCTTCACTCCGTTTCCCGAATCCGGGTTCGCCCCGGAGGCGATCCTCGACAGAGACCGTCTCAGGGGGCAGGGGGAATGGGTCTTCAAGCAATTCAAGTCGGTTGCGCAGCGTAGCCATCATGAAATATCAGGGCTAACTGTCTGATAAATAAAAGAAAATGGTGGGCGCGGCTGGAATTGAACCAGCGACATCTGCCGTGTGAAGACAGCGCTCTTCCGCTGAGCTACGCGCCCATTCGCCATGCGCCCCAGCCGCCGAGATCAGAGGCTCATCGGTCCCGAACAGGCGAGCTATCTATGGATCGGCACGGCAATCGTCAAGGCCACGGCAGGGTTATTTGGGTTTCCGCGGTGTCTGCTGAATCCTCCTTCCGGATCACCCCTGCCGCAAGTGGCGACAGTAGCGACCGTGACCTCAGGCAGAGATACGATTCGACTGCCATGCGCGGTTTGTGTCGTCCAGAGATGGTAGCTCGAAAGTCGCCGTAATGGCCATTCAGCCGGCAGGCGTTATGCTGTAGCTCTTTCCTTCAATCATTTTGTTCTAGGCTGCACACCACCGAAGCCTGTGCGGCTTTCTGATCACCCATATTTGCTCGGTAGTGCACCAAAGTGCGAACGAGCACCAGCCCGCGAGTATTTTGTACCCTGATCAAACGTAGCTTGTTGTTGGAACCGGCACGGTCACATTCTCTGGAGCAATCAGGAATTCGACCAATCCCTCGCCGGTAACCCTGTTGTTGGTGGACAATAGGACATCCGTGTTCATGGCATAGACAGCAAGAGACCAGTATCCCGGCGGTACTCTCGCCTTGACGCGCAGATAACCATTGGGAATGTCGAAAGCGCAGACGGCATGCAGCAGGTCAGGGTTCGGCATTGCCACGCTGCGGGAAGCCGCGGTAGGCAACGGCGGGCGCCCTGCGTTGTTGACGCCATACTGTTCGGTAATACGGTCCCAAGTCACGCGCATCGCGAGACGCGGTGTGATCCAGACAGTCAGGATATGCGCCGTTACGCTGACTACAGCAAGGACGACCGCGACGATCAACAGCCGTCTCATGCACATTGTCCAACAAGCCGGATCGTCGTTGGCGGCGCGCCTTCCGGCTGCGCCGCGAGAGCCGTGCCGGGGTAGTAGGCGCGCAACAGCAAATAGATGTGGCCCTCGCCTCTTGTCGGGAGCCATGCGCCTTTAACCTGCGATGGTCCGACGGACACGCTGTAGGTGCCATCGCTATTCACTTCGACGTTGCCGGAGTTGACTGAATGTCGCCCGAACCTTGTTTCGATCAAGAAGAAATCGCTGTCATAGATTGTTAGGCTCCACCAGCGCGCATCCGGCGACCTGCCCACGACCTGATAGTTGCATTCGGCACGCAAGGGCCGACTGCGGCTATCCTTTTCTACCCGGTAATAGATTGCTTCCCTGTGATCAGGTGCGAGCAGGCAACAGAGCGATTTCCGCGCCCGAGCGAGGCTATTTCCCTCTTCTGACCTCGCAGGCTGTCCCGCAATCCAAGGTTCCTTCGACGAGGGAGCCTTTCGGATCACCAAGAGAGCCGAACCTGCTCCGACCAGAAGGCCAAGCAGGATGACAACAAGCCAGAAAAGCAGTCGAGGCGAGGCTCGCAGGAACATGGCGTACCGTGGTTCGCCGACAGCCCAGCGGGTCGATTTTGCCGCAGCAGAAACGCGCTTGCGTCAGGCATCGCAGCATCTAAGGTTGCTTCCTTCATAGCAAAAATCCAAGCTTTTGCAAGGCGTTGCGCCTCCGCGCAGTGATTACAAGCAGCAGCAAGCCGGACTTTCCGAGAACTCGGGTCAGCGATGAAAGAAGACAGACGGGCAAAAGGCGAAAGGTCGGTGATTTTTCCGGTCGCCGGGCTGCAAAGGAGCGACCGCTAACGCATGTATCACGTTGCCTATTTTTTCGATCAACTAATCAATGGCATCACCTTGGGGGCCACTTATGGCCTGATAGCCATCGGTTATACGATGGTCTACGGCATCATCGGCATGATCAACTTCGCCCATGGTGAAATCTTCATGATCGGCTCATTCATTTCGCTGGTTGTGTTCCTCATCCTGGGATTGGCTGGCGGAATCTTCCTGCCGCTTGCGATTTTCTTGGTGCTTGTTGCCACGATGGTCTTTACCGCTGCCTATGGCTGGACACTGGAGCGGGTCGCCTACCGGCAGCTACGCGGTTCGCCACGTCTAGCCGCCCTGATCACCGCCATCGGCATGTCGATCTTCCTGCAGAACTATGTCCAGCTGCTGCAGGGCGCCCGCAACAAGCCATTGCCGCCACAGATTACGGGCAGCATAAAGGTAATCGAGACAACAAACCAGGCTGGGCAAGCCTACGTCGTCTCGCTCAGCTATCTTCAAATGATGATCATCGTGCTGACCGTCGTCCTGATGATCGTTTTCACTTACCTCATCACGCGAACAGCTTTGGGTAGAGCACAGCGGGCGTGCGAGCAGGATCGCGGGATGGCAGCGTTGCTCGGCATCGACGTGGACCGGACAATCTCACTCACCTTTGTCATCGGCGCGTCGTTGGCGGCGGTTGCCGGCCTGATTTTCATGCTGCGTTACGGCGCCACCGACTTTTTCGTTGGTTTCCTGACTGGCATAAAGGCGTTCACAGCGGCGGTTCTGGGCGGTATCGGCTCTCTGCCGGGTGCGATGCTGGGCGGGCTGCTGATCGGCCTGATCGAAGTATTATTCGCCGGCTATTTCAACTTGGAATACAAGGATGTCGCAACTTTCTCCATCCTTGTTCTCGTGCTGATCTTCAGGCCCACGGGCTTGCTTGGCAAACCGGATATCGAGAAGGTCTGACGCGATGGCTGTTGACAGGGCGTTGGTCAGGCGAAGGGGTATCCTGATCGAGCTTGGTGCCACTGCGCTTGTCGTCTTCGCTCTGACCATCTCGCTAGTCGGTTTTCACATCAAGGATGTGTCAGGCGGTCTGTCGCTGGAATTGCGCTATATCGACGTCATGTCAGCGGTGATCATCGCCATCATCGGCCGCGGATGGCTGATCCTGGTGCGCCACGGTCACTATTGGTGGGTGAGCGTAACGGCGACCCTCACCGCAACCATTCTGATCGGATCGTTGATCTTCGGCGGGGCAATCGTACAGAAATATCTGCCCTTCAAGGCCGGATTGCTGCAATGGCTTCTGGCGATCGTATCGGCCGGCTTTGCCGTTGGCTCCGCCATCCGCGGTGTCCGCAAGCGGAATACAACGCCGTTGACGGCAGAAGGATTGGCAAGTTTTGCAGAAGATACTTCCTTTATGGATTGGGTCAGTGCGCAAGTGCAGCGTTCCTCCGTCTGGATCGGCGCGATCATCTTTCTGTTTGCTGCGGTCTTCCCGTTCCTTCCTGGCGTCAATCTGCGTTATCTTGATATCGGCGTCTTGGTTCTGACCTACGTGATGCTCGGCTGGGGGCTGAACATCGTCGTCGGCCTCGCTGGCCTGCTGGATCTCGGATATGTCGCCTTCTACGCAGTCGGCGCCTATTCCTTCGCGCTGCTGGCTTCGCCGGACTCGCCACTGTTGCAAGAACTGGGCTGGACGCAGGGTATCAGCTTCTGGGTCTGTATGCCATTTGCCGGGTTGATGGCGGCGCTAGCGGGAGTAGCGCTGGGTTTCCCGGTCCTCCGCCTTCGCGGAGACTATCTGGCGATCGTCACCTTGGGCTTCGGCGAAATGATTCGGGTGACACTGCTGAACTTCTACAGTCTGACCAAGGGCCCAGACGGCATATCAAAGATTCCGCCCCCCTCACTGCTCGGCTATTCGACCGAAGCAAGGATGGATGAGAATACACTTGAGAACACGACTGAATTTCACACGGCGCTCGACATACCCTTTGATCAGTCACATACGACGATCTTGCTTTATTTCGTCATCCTGATCATGGCACTGGCCACCAATTTTTTCACGGTACGCGTCCGCAAGCTGCCAGTTGGCCGGGCATGGGAAGCGCTGCGGGAAGATGAAATTGCCTGCCGGTCGCTCGGCATCAATCCGACGAACACGAAACTGACAGCCTTCGGCATCGGCGCCATGTTCGGCGGGTTTGCCGGGTCGTTCTTCGCCACCCGCCAGACTTTCGTCAGCCCGGAAAGTTTTACGTTCATCGAATCGGCGGTCATACTTGCAATCGTCGTACTCGGCGGCTTTGGCAGTCAGATCGGCGTCGTCGTGGCGTCGTTCCTCCTTATCGGCCTGCCGGAGATGTTTCGTGAACTCCAGGAATATCGCATGCTGTTCTTCGGCGGTTCCATGGTGCTGGTCATGCTCTGGCGCCCGGCCGGACTTCTGGCCCATCGGGAGCCGACGATCCGGCTGTACGACGGAAAGTGCGCAGGGAAGGCGGAGGCGGCGGCCCGGTGACCGATCAAGTCATCCCCTACCGGACAGACAATGCGCCGTTGCTGACTGTCGAGCATCTGACAATGCGGTTCGGTGGGTTGGTCGCGATTGATGACCTATCTTTCCAGGCTTCAGATGAGGAAATCACGGCCATTATCGGCCCCAACGGCGCCGGCAAGACGACTGTCTTCAACTGCCTGACGGGGTTCTACAAGCCATCCGTCGGGCGTCTGACACTGGAACGGGAAGGGCGTCCGCCTGCCTGCCTTGAGCGCATGGAAGGATTTCGGATAGCCAGGGATGCACAGGTTGCGCGAACGTTCCAGAACATTCGACTGTTCCCCAAGATGACCTTGCTGGAAAACGTGGTGGTTGCGCAGCACAACAAGCTGATGAAGGCGTCAGGTTACACCGTACGCGGCCTTTTTGGTCTGGGCTATGGCAAGGAGGAAAAAAAGGCTGTAGACATGGCCTGCTACTGGCTGGAGCAGATCAATCTCGTCGATCGGGCCGATGACTATTCAGACAGTCTGCCATATGGCGACCAGCGTCGGCTGGAGATTGCGCGCGCCATGTGCACCGAGCCTGTCCTGCTGTGTCTTGATGAGCCGGCAGCGGGTCTCAACCCGCGAGAAAGTTCGGAACTGAACGATCTGCTGACTTTCCTCAAGGACGAGCACAGGATCGGCATTCTGCTGATCGAGCACGATATGAGCGTCGTGATGAAGATTTCAGACCACATCATTGTGCTGGACTACGGCAAGAAGATTTCCGACGGCGACCCGGATTTCGTGCGTAACGATCCGAGTGTGATCCGCGCTTATCTGGGTGAGGAAGACCGCCCGGCCGTTGTCGGCGACGACGGTGGGCGGCATGATTGAGGCCGCTGCCGACGTCATGCTCGACATCAGGGGCGTTGAGACCTTCTACGGCCGTATCCAGGCGCTGCGCGGCGTAGATTTGGAGGTGAGGCGCGGAGAAATTGTTACCCTGATCGGAGCCAACGGCGCGGGTAAATCAACGCTCCTGATGACGGTCTGTGGCAATCCCCGCTGCGCCACCGGATCGATTATGCTTGATGGCACGGATATCACGCACAAACCAACGTTCGAGATCGTTCGGATGGGATTGGCCCAGTCACCCGAAGGCCGGCGAATTTTCCCACGCATGACGGTCCTTGAGAACCTTCAACTCGGTGGTACGACCGGAAATGAAGAGCATTTCGAGGAAGATATTGCCCGTGCGTATGAATTATTTCCCATCCTGAAAACCCGTGCGGACCAGCGCGGTGGCACTCTCTCCGGTGGAGAACAGCAAATGCTGGCGATTGCCCGCGCGTTGATGTGCCGCCCACGCCTGTTATTGCTGGATGAACCGTCGTTGGGCTTGGCACCGCTGGTAGTGAAGCAGATCTTCGAAGTGATCGAAGAGATCAATAGGGATGGCACCACTGTTTTCCTGGTGGAGCAGAACGCCTATCACGCCTTGCGCTTGGCGCATCGCGGCTACGTCATGGCGAACGGCAAGATCATATTGAGCGGTACCGGCCAGGAACTGCTGTCCAACGCAGAAGTTCGCTCGGCCTATCTGGAGGGCGGGCATTGATGATTGAACTCCTGGGTGTACCTGACTTGCTGATAACCCTGTTCATCACAATCTTGTTGGTTGGCTTCGCGGCATTTTTGACCGGGCGGGCCTTGGCCAATACTTGGCGGCCGGCTTGGCAGATGCTGCCCTATGGTCTCCTGCTCGGGTTTGCAGATCGGTTTCTGGTGTGGGGGCTGTTCGACCATACGGAGGGTGCATCAATCTCCGGCTATCTGATTGATACGGTTTACCTGCTGATTGTCGGATTTGCTGCCTACCGATTGACCCAAGCGAGCAAGATGGTGATGCAATACCCGTGGCTCTATGAACGTGCGGGTATTTTCGGGTGGCGAGAAAAGATCTAGAACTGGTTGATCTGTATAATGGGTGGAGTTCTCCCACGCTTCCAATTCACGCAGCGCAGCATTCTTGCAAGCGTTGTTTGGCCCGACGAACAAGACGAGGGCATCCTCTTCCAGTTCCAGTTCGGTCCCGTTAGAGAATGTGATCGTCCTGAAGAACAGCTGAGGACGTAGTGGTTTGGCCGTATCGACTGGGGCTCCGCCCGTATGGCTCGCACTTGTCATCGTTTATTCTCGGTTCGGCTGACCTTCGGTTTTTGGTCAGGGGCCAGACCCTGAGCGAGCGCAGAACGTGGCGCGTATCATGCGAGGCTCAATTATACAACCTTGTCGAAGCGGCTTGGCCGGATCAGCACGTCGGCGGAAATCCCAAGATGTTCATGCAATTTCCGGATCATGTCGATCGACAAGCCACGCTTGCGGTTGAGAACGTCCGCCACCCGGTTGCGGGGACCGATCATCGGCTCCAGATCCTTGCGGGTCAGACCCAGCTGCTCCATCCGGAACCGGATCGCCTCGACGGGATCGGGCGGATCCATGGGATAGTGCTTCGCCTCATAGACTTCGATCAGTGAGGCGAGCAAATCGAGGCGGTCGCCGTCCGGCGTGCCGCTCCCGGCGGCGCCCCAAAGGCGTTCGGCCTCTTCGAGGGCCGCCTCATAGTCCTCTTCGGAGCGGATGGGTCTCAGTTCGGTCGCCATGTCTCACCTCGGCTGCATCTATCCTGTCATATGTCTTGCGGGTGCCGATCCACTTGATCCAGACGATACCCTTTTCGAAATCGACCGCCGCCACCAAGCGGTAGTCATTGCCCTTGATGTTGAAGACGATCCGCTCGGCGTTGAAGATGCTGGCGGTGGCGTAGTGTCTTTTCACATCGGCGGAATTCGTCCACCCCGCCTTGCCGACTTCATCGAACCAAGCATCAAGCGCGGCCTTCACTGCTGGCTGATCCTTTCGCCCCGCGAGGCTCTCGACAAACTCCCGCAGGGTGCGGCGGGTAATTATCCTCATTTGAGCCCCAACATAATACGAGACCATTATGGTCTCAAGGTCAAATATGCAAAACTAGGCGGTAATCCGTTCCGTCCCGACGGTAGACAATGCTCGGTATCAGCCCCTGTTCACCCGCGTTGCCGTGAGCCGCCCTCGGGTGATCTCCCTGCCCGTCCGCTGCCGGTGCGCGAACCCTCATGCATTGATCCGTCATCTCCCGCTTCCTGCAGTGCCGCCGGGAAGCTGCCTGGCGGGCGCCGTCGCTCAAGCGCCGCTTGGGCTAATTTGCCAGTTGTAAAGCGGCTTTCATCGCCTGACGGATTGAGCGGCCCGGAAGCGCGACAGGTATGCCCTTCAGTGGGTGGTTCTCATACCCGACGCATCCAGGATGCCTGTAGCGAGGTTGGGCAATCCGTCTTCAACGAGAAAACTCGTCATGATATCAGTCGGTTGGGCCTACATCGGGCTGATGCCGAGATCTTCGCGCAGTTTGCGTTCTCTCCCCTGAATCGCCGTCCTTGATCATGCGGCGCCCAAGGGGAGCCTTCATCATCCGCGCCGACGTGCGGTGCTGGTTCGACTCCATGAACAGAATCCCCGACAAGCCAACCGGACCCTGCCGCTGCAGTCGGTCATGATGCGGCAGGCCGAATTTGGGGACTGCTGTTCCCCAGGGTTCCAATCCCTGCGCCAACATGCGGCGTTACAAGCTGAAGCCGCGCAAGCGGTTCCTGTCCTTGGACGAGTTGAACCGTCTCGGCTTAATTTTCCAACTTTCGATGAAGAGACTTTCTACTCTATAACATGCTGTAATTACGAAATTATTTTCGGGATTCAGGTTCTCTCAAGTGGCATGTCAACACTATCGCAACACCGCTCGTCATGACCTTTGCCGGGTTGCCCTGCCATCCGTCTCCATTGCGGATGCGGGGCGGTTCCCTCTTCTATTGACGGCGAACGCAAACCGCTACGTCCGCCCGGCGGCGATATCCCGGTAATGGCGCGGGCGTTGGCGAGGTGGCGCTTGACGCGGCCTTGCATCCAGCTGTCGGGATGCCATTCCTCCGCGACACGCTTCTCGCCCCAGAGCAGTTCCGCGATCTGGCGCCGGGTGAGCCCCTTCTGGTCGGCTTCGAGCACGGTCATCAGCTCCGCCCGTTTCCGTTCCCGTGCGCCCGCCCGCCGATCCCATGCCGAGGGGACGGCCCCGCGCCCGCCGAAGGGTCCCCGCCGTAAACGCTCCACAGATCGCCGAGCCGGGCGATGGCGACCGGGAGCGCGAGGCCCCAGTCGTGGAACAGCCGCACCCCGCCGCCCTCCAGCAGCGGCGCGGGTTCCGCGATGCGGACCTGCCGGGCCATGCCGGCGGCCTCCACCTTGAGCACCAGCGCGCCGCCGTCGAGGCGCAGCCCCTCGATGCGCGCGCCGGCGGCTTCCAGCATCGGCGCCAGCGGCTGCGCCGTCGCCGAGCCCTCGCCCTCCAGCATCGGTATGTCGAAGAAGGCGGAGACGGCATCGCCCTCGGGGTCCTCCCAGGCGAGCAGGCTCCACTCCCGCGCCGCGATCCGGTCGGTACCGAAGCGCGTGCGCACCGGGAACGGCGCACCGTCCTCGTAGACGGGACGGGCGGCATGGGCCTGCCATGCCGCGCGATAGTCCCTGTCGAGTCGAAGCAGGGTCCATGCCTGCGCGAGATCGCCCGCGGTCATGAGGCCGCGCGGTCACCGCCGCCTCACCAGCGGGCAATCGCTTCGAACCCGACGGTATGCTCCGGCTCCACGCCCGCCGAAGGCCGGGAAGCCGTATGCTGCCTCCGCCTGCCAGCGCGCGGTCGCTTCGCCGCCGCCGGTGCGATCCTCCAGCGGGTCGGCCCGGAACAGGGCATCGAGCCCGCCTTTGGCCTGTCCGCCCCAGTCCTGGGTCAGCGAGAACGACGGACCGCGCTTCGTCGCCGGGTCGGGGTCCCAGGCGAGCGAGGCCGAATACCCCCGGTCCTCGAGATCGTCATTGCCGTGGGCGATCAGGGTGCGGCCCGACAGGTCGAGCGACAGCCCGAGCGGCTATCAATCTGCCACCCTTGAGTCCGTCTTTTCTTCTCCTTGAGATTTGCTTTTGTCCCAGTCCTGCATGGCGATGACGGCATGGGACAGGACCCTGATCCCTTCCCGGAGCTTCTG
>JAPOST010000167.1 GCA_026709535.1 Rhodospirillaceae bacterium | reverse complement strand
CACTGATCATGAACGATGGGAAGCTCGAATCCGGTTAGGGTGGAAACGCTCTAGATGTGCGTATCGCGCGGTGGTCTCGATGTCGTTGTGCCCGAGCAGTTTGCCGATCACCGGCAGGGTCTCGCCGAGCGCCAGCGCCCTGCTGGCAAAGCTGTGCCGGAGGTCATGGATCCGGACATCCTCCAGCTTCGCGGCTTCGCGCGGGGCCTGCCAGGCGTAGTCGAGGGCGCCCGCGCTATAGTGCCCGTCCGGCGCCCGGCCCGGAAACACCCACGGATTGCCCGCCCGGCGCGGTAGCGCCTCCAGCAGCCGCACCGCTGGCGGCTGCTGCACCGCGCGGGGACCGGATTTCGCGTCGGGAAGGCGGAGTTCGCCGGCGTCGAGATCGACGTCCATCCAGCGGAACGCGAGAACCTCGCCCTTGCGGCAGCCGGTCAGCATCAGCAGGCGGATCGACGCCGCGGCCACGGGCGAGGCGGTTCCGCCATCCACGGCCTCGTCCAGCACCCGCCCGAGCCGGGCAAACTCGGCATCGGTCAGGAAGCGTTCACGGCCGCGCTCGGGATACTTCTCGATCGAACGGCAAGGGTTGCAGCCCGCCGGCGCAAGGCCCCAGCCCTCGCCCAGACGGTACATGTGCGCAAGGGTCTTGACCGCCCGGTTCGCCGCCACCGGGCGGTCGCTCAGCCCGTGGTGCAGCTCGGCCACCTGCCTGCGCCCCACCGCCTCGACCGGCAGCCTGCCGAGGGCGGGCAGGATGTGGTTGTCGATTATGCCGCGAAGCTTCGCCCGCGTCCCCGGCTTGAGCCGGACCTCGACATGGTCCGCCAGATAGCGCGCCGCAAGGTCGGCCACGGTCGGACCGCCCCGAACCCGGGCCGCGAGCGGCAGCGGCACCGGGTCCTCGCCCGCCTTGATGCGCATAACGATCAGCGCCGCCCTTTGGCGCGTCTCGTCGGCATTGAGCACGCCATGCCGGCCCACCGCCACCCGCTTCGGCCCCTCCGGCCCCCTGGCCTGGGCGATATAGACCTTGCCGCCGGTTCTTGCGGCCGCCGCCTTCTCGGCGTCGCGCACCAGGTGGGCGTATGCCGACCCGGGCATGGCCGAGCAGGCCGCCCGATGACCGGCAGGCCCTCGCCCAGCGCCAGCGCCCTGCTGGCGTAGGAGTGTCGGCAGTCGTGAAGCCGCACGTCGTCGAGCCCGGCCGCCTTCCTGACCCGCCGCCAGTGCCCGGAGAGACAGGCCAGACGCGTCTTCGGCTTCGCGCCCCTGAGCACCCAGGGAACGCCGTCCTCCCGCTCCAGGCCGTCCAGCACCTTCAGCACCGTCCCGGTCAGCGGCACCATGCGCGGACCAGTCTTCGAATCGCGAAGCCGCAAGACCCGCGCCACGCGGTCGATGTCTTCCCATTGCAGGGTGAGGATCTCATCCGAGCGGCAGCCGGTCAGCATCAGCAGGCGGATTGCCGCGATGGCGGAGAGCAGCATGGAGCCCCTAGCCTCGAAGGCCTTCAGGGCGTGGCCGACGCGCCGGAACTCCTCCGGCGTCAGGAAGCGCTCGCGGGGCGTAGCGCGGTAGTGGCGGATATGCCGGCACGGGTTGCGCCCGGGCGGGACCATCTCCCAGCTCTCGGCCAGAGAGAACATCTTCGAGAGCACCCAGATTGTCTGGTTGGCCGCCGCCGGCGTGCCGCGCAAGCTGCGGTGAAGATTGGCGGCGTCCTCCGGTGCCACGTCCTTCAGCGCCACGTCCTTCAGCGCCCTGCTGCCCGAGGCCGGCAGGATGTGGCCGTCGATGGACTTCCGGTAGTTCTCCGCCGTCGCCGGCTTGCAGCGCGCCGCGACATGGTCCTTCAGGCAGAGCGCCGCTACGTCGGCGACGGTGGGCTCGGGCTCAGGCTCCGGCGGCCTCGGGTCTTCGCCCCACTTGATGCGGTCGATGGCCGCCGCCTTGCGGCGATACTCCTCCAGGGTCCTCTCGCCGACCGGCCCCAGGGTGGCCCGCTTCAGGCCGGCCCCCGCGACTGGATGATGCAGAGCTTGCGCCCGGTGGCGTGGACCCTGACCCCGAAGCCGGCCAAATCGCGGTCCCAGAAGATGGCGTCCTTGCCGCCGGGCTCAAATGCGTCCACACTCCGCTTGGTCAGCCTGAGGGTGCTCCGTTTCGGCATGGTCGCGCTCCGCCCTGAAATACCCGCGTGTCAGTCATCAAACCGCATACGAGCGACATCACATCTGGGACATTGTTTGGCGGGAAGTCAAGGGTTCAAAAGCCGGCGAGGACAGGAAATTGCCCATTGTTACAACCCACTATCATACTCCTGACGTCGAATGGCGGTGATTGTCTATGTCTTCATGTGACCCCCGCACAAGGCCGAGGTCGCTTCCTGAAGTTTGCGATGATCGCGCCCGTGGCCGATCTGGATCTTTCGTCGATGCACAGCACCAGAGTGATCTGCAGGGCCGCGATATCGCGCGCCCTGTCGATGAACAGCAGATCGTTCGACTGCAAGCCGAAGGCTCCCCAGATATGATCGACTATGGTCGCCCCAGCCCTTGAGCGGCTTCACCGGGTCGCGTCCCCGTTTTGGAGATCTTCCTGGTCTTGATCTTGCGCGTCGCCATGCTACGACTTGTGCTGTTGCGCCTCCCAAGTTCGCACGTGCCGCAGAGCGCAGATCGATCACTCCCCTTGTTCCGCAACAGTACAACCTGTCGGATCACATCAACAGATGCAGACAAACACAGACCATTGGTATCACAGGGGAATTCAGCAAACCGAACACTAGCCGACAATTTCCCAGCTACCGTCTGTCGTCTGGCAACGACGGCCAATAACCGTATCGGACTTGCCGTCGGCCAGTTGGATCTTTTCAGAGAAATTGCGGCAGATCCGGCCGTCGGCTTCGCCTCTAGTCGCGCGATAGGGAACCGACGTCGGAGTAACGATGCCGCGATTGCCCGTTTTCGGGTTCCGCCAGACGTAGGACCCGCCAGTATCGCCGTAGGTCATCGCCTGTCCGGCGTTGGCCTGGGCCAGTTCGCGGTCGCGTCGGTCCAGGGCCGCGCCGATTCGGTTGCCAACGTAGGCCCCAACCAAGCCGCCAATGGCAGCGCCTGCCAGACGGCCGCTGGTCCCGCGGCCTAGCGCCGCGCCCGCAAGCGCGCCGATAACGGTGCCGGCGCCGCCGCCAACGGCCTCATTGGTGGTGGTTGTGCAGGCCGACGTCATGAGGGCCGCGCCCAGTCCAAAAGCGACAAGCGTCTTGCGCATGGTGCTTCTCCTATTCGCATGGCTCGACGATGGGAGGTGCGCTGTCCGCATTCTCCGTCTCTTGGAGATATGAACATGCTACCGCAATCCAACCCCATGAAACAACTGATCAAGCCGCAGGGCGGTGTTTCCGGCATACAGCCGTTTCGGCGTCGCAGGACCAATCGGGCATTTTGCCCGCGTGATTCGGCTCGGTATGATGCGTCCATGAGCATATTCGCCGAATCTGAACCGATTGAACTGTTCCGCGCATGGTTGGCCGAGGCCGAACAATCGGAACCCAATGACCCGAACGCCATGGCGCTCGCAACGGCCGATGAAGACGGCAAGCCATCGATCCGCATGGTACTACTGAAGAGAGCGGACGCCGAGGGTTTTGTTTTCTACACGAACTACGAAAGCCGCAAGGGTGTCGAGTTGTTGTCCCAACCTCGCGCCGCCCTGTGCTTTCACTGGAAATCGTTGCGTCGTCAGATTCGCATCGAGGGGCCGGTGAAAACCGTCAGTCGTGACGAGGCAGATGCCTATTTCTCCTCGCGCACCCGCGACAGCCAGATCGGCGCCTGGGCATCGCAGCAATCCCGATCCATGGGCAGCAAGGCAGAGTTGCTCAAGCGGGTCGGCGTCTATACGGCCAAGTTTGCTGTCAGCAAGGTGCCGAGGCCGCCGCACTGGAGCGGGTTCCGCCTGGTGCCAACCTATTACGAGTTCTGGAAGGACGGTCGATTCCGTCTGCACGACCGGCTGGTATATCGCAGGGTAGACAACGGCTGGCAAACCGACACGCTGTACCCCTGAACGCCTGTAAAACTGACCGCATCGTGAAGATGCTCGCGATTCATTCCGGTTTCTCCATATGTTCCATCACCGCGTCGAGGTCTGAATTGTCTTCGCCAAGAGAGGAGGCATCTTCCAGCACGTCATCTTCGTTGTCTTCATCCTCATCGACTTCGGCAAGTCCGTCCGGTATATTCACATCATCTTCCGCTTCGTTCTCCTTGGCAGCCGGTTCGGGCAGCTTCGGCTTCTCTTGGACTCCGCCCTTGTGGCCTCGGCCGCGAGTCAGGTCATCTGTATTGAAGACAGCACCGCAATACGGGCAGTGAGCGGGATTCTTGATCAGATCGTAGAACTTGCCGCCGCAGGACGGGCAGGCGCGTTTTTGTCCTAGGTGGGCGTCGGCCAAAATGGTTCTCCGTATGAAGCAGGTCGTGCGTCGTCGAGAGACGGCGGCATCCTGCAGCATGCGCAAGTGAATGAAGGCGCCTATGTGGTAAGCGCTTGCGGTTCGTCAAGACCGCGAATTGCATGTAGCGCCTTTTCTCGCGCCAACTTGTTTTTTTGACACAGCCCGTCCAAGGCACCGCTCCGATGAGGCATACCGGACAGGTACAGACAGGCGCGCCGGCGCCGCGACCGGCAATATCCTCCCGGGCCGAGCGTCTGGCAGGAACTGTCGACCTGCCGGGAGACAAATCAATCTCGCATCGCGCATTGATGCTCTCCAGTCTGGCAGTAGGGCGGACAACGATTTCGGGCTTGTTGGAAAGCGAAGATGTGCTGGCCACGGCTTGCGCGCTCAATCAGCTGGGTGCTTCGGTCAGGCGTCTTGATGACGGCGAGTGGGTCGTCGATGGCGTGGGGGTTGGCGGACTCCGTGCGCCAGAAGACGTACTGGATGTGGGTAATGCGGGTACCGCAGCCCGCCTGCTGTTGGGCATCCTTTCGACGCATAATCTGCGCGCTGTCATGACCGGTGACGCATCGCTGCGCAAGCGCCCCATGGCACGGGTCACCGGTCCGCTTGCGCAAATGGGCGCGAGATTCGACTGTACCAGGGGGGATCTACTGCCGTTGACGGTTTGGGGCGCTGCAACGCCCGTCCCCATCGAATACGCGCCGCCTGTTGCGTCGGCCCAGGTCAAATCGGCCATTCTCCTGGCCGGCCTCAACACCATGGGCGCGACGACTGTTGTCGAACGAGTCGCCACCCGAGACCACACGGAGCGCATGCTGCGTTGCTTCGGATGCGTGGTCGATGAAGAGAGAACTCCGGAACGAACTCGAATTACCGTATGTGGCTGGCAGGAGATGACAGCGGTCGATCTTGCCGTGCCCGCCGATCCATCGTCTGCCGCCTTCGTGGTCGCGGCGGCCTTGCTGGCCGGAGACGGTGCAATCACGGCTGCGAGTGTTTGTCTAAACCCGCTGCGGACCGGTCTCTTCGATATCCTTCGCGAAATGGGCGCCGATTTTCATGTTAAGAATGTGCATGAGATTTCGGGCGAACCTGTGGGCGACATCGTTTGCCGAAGTGGGCCGTTGCGTGCTGTTGACGTGCCAGCGAAGCACGCCGCTTCCATGATCGACGAATACCCGGCACTTGCTGTGGTCTCCGCTACTGCCTCCGGTACCACGCGTTTCAACGGCATTGGCGAATTGCGCGTCAAAGAAAGCGACCGGCTGGCTGTCATCGCCGACGGACTGGCCCTCTGCGGAGTCAAGGTGCGCACTGGTGCCGACTGGATGGAGATTGACGGTAGCGGCGGCCATCCGGTCCAAGGCACCGGCATCGCCGCAACTGTCATGACGCAGCTGGACCATCGCATCGCCATGAGCTTTCTTGTCCTCGGCCTGGCCAGCAGGGATGGCGTTTTGGTGGATGATACGGCTATCATTGACACGAGTTTTCCGGGCTTCGTCCCGCTGATGCAGTCACTGGGCGCTCCCATCGAGCTCAGCCCCATCTGATCTGGTCCTGTTTTATTTCATTGCGCTCAGGAGAGGATTTATGAGCAACGTTGCCGCCATCCGCCCCATAGGCTCGATCCGCGATCAGGTTTCTGAAGAGGAATGGTCCATTCGGGTTGATCTCGCCGCCGCGTACCGGCTGGTTGCCCATTATGGTTGGGACGATCTGATCTTCACCCACATCTCCGCTCGCGCGCCGGGACCGGAGCATCATTTTCTCATCAATCCCTACGGTATGATGTTCGAGGAAATCACGGCTTCCAGCCTGATCAAGATCGACAGGGCCGGCGAACTCGTAGTGCCCAGCGATCATGTCGTGAATCAGGCTGGCTTCACGATCCACAGCGCCGTGCACGAGGCGCGCGACGACGCCCGCTGCGTCATGCATCTCCATACTATGGACGGCACAGCCGTATCGACCGACGATCGGGGACTGCTGCCGCTAAACCAGACTTCGCTGCTGATCCGAAACCAGATCGCCTGGCACGAATATGAAGGCGTCGCGGTGGATTTGGACGAGCGGCCGCGCCTGCAGAACGACTTGGGCGACAGAAACTATATGCTGCTCTGGAATCACGGTACGCTGACTTGCGGCAAAACTGTGGCTGAAGCTTTTCAGCGTATGTATTTTCTTGAACGTGCTTGCTCCATGCAGGTCCGCACGCTGTCCAGCGGCGCCGAAATCCACCCGGTGCAGGACAAGATTATCGAAAAAACCCGACATCAGGGATCGAACGGCGATGCTTTCGCGACGATTGCGAATACAATGGCATGGCCGGCCTTGTTGCGCATGCTGGACCGCCGCGATCCGTCGTTTCGGCAATAGCCTCTGGCAATTGGCGCCCACTGACGTCATCCTTGCCATCGCGAGGTGACGTTGAGGAGCAAGGCGGCACAAGGAACGCTTCGATCCGGGAGGGTACAATGGGAGCGATCACCAACGTTTTACTGCCTCTTGCCTTGGCGCTCATCATGTTTGCCATGGGTCTGGGCTTGACCGGCCGCGAATTCGCGCGCGTGCTCAAGCAGCCGCGGGCTTTCATGGTCGGCGCCGGACTGCAGATTGTCGCGTTACCCGTGGTGGCCCTTGCTATCGCCATGGTCTGGCCGGTGGCGGGCATCTTGGCCGTGGGTCTGATGATCCTCGCGGCTTGTCCGGGCGGTACGACTTCGAACCTGATGACCCACATCGCCAAGGGCGACGTTGCACTTTCCATTTCCCTGACGGCGACCATCAGCCTTCTGTCCGTCATCACCGTACCGCTTATTGTCGGGGGCAGCCTGATTCAGTTCATGGGCAAGGAGGCGCCACCGCTGCCGGTCCTGGAAACCGTGTTGAAGATCACGGCGATCGTTGTGGTGCCAACGGCGCTCGGCATGCTGACACGCACGCTGGCGCCGCGTTTTGCCAACTGGGCTGTTGGCCACTCACGAATGCTCTCGACGGTCGTCTTCATCCTCATAGTGATCGCCGCACTCATCTCGTCTCGCAACGAAATTATTCCGTATTTCACGCAAGCCGGCCCGGTTACCTTGATCCTTAATGCGAGCATGCTGACGTTCGCCCATTTCGTCGCGCTCCTGTCGCGCCTGCAAGAACCGCAACGCATCGCCGTAACCATCGAGTGTGGTTTTCAGAACGCGACGCTCGGCATCGTTGTGGGTACGACACTACTGGGCGACGTCCGATTTGCCGTTCCCAGCGCCGTCTACGGGCTGATCATGCTGCTTACCGGTCTGGCTTATACCCTTTGGATCGCGCAACGACATAGCGGCGCTGGCGACATGAACAAGACCGACCCATGAAGCATCATCGCCCGCCTGCCCGTCTGGCGTAATGAGCGAAACTGTCAACGCCCTCTTGCGCGACCACGCAATCTTCCGCCTGATCTTTAACCGGTTTCATCGGGTGGCGCCGCGCCTCTACCGCTCCGGCCAGCCAACGCCATCCCAATTGCGGCGGTGGACCCGACGCTATGGAATCCGCACGGTCATCAACCTGCGCGGCCAACATAAGTTCGCGACCTACGGACAGGAAGTACGGACCTGCGCCGAACTCGGCATCAAGCACATCGACTTTCCATTCGATTCCCGCGATGCGCCACAGAAGAAGCGGTTGCTGCGGCTACTCGACGAGGCAGACAGCTTTGCTTACCCCGTTCTTGCCCACTGCAAGACCGGTGCCGACCGCGCGGGCCTGTTCGCCGCGATCTTTCTTCATGGCGTGGATGGCCAGCCAATCCAGATGGCGCAACAGCAACTCAGCTTGCGGTTCGGTCATTGGCGGCAGTCCAAGACCGGTATTCTCGATCTCTTCCTTGAGCGCTATATGGCAGAGACTGGCGGTGACGGTTTTCGCCACTGGATCGAGACAGCCTACGACCCTGCCGCCATCAAGGCTGATTTCATGAGCCAGCGGTGGGCAAATACGATGGTCGACGCCATCTTGCGGCGCGAATAAGGCATGGGTCGGTCAGAAAACGGTGGAGGCAACCTGATCAGGCGGTGCCCTCATACCGAAAGACCTTTCCGAGCCAAAACGGCAATGACCAGCATCTTGAATAGGGCAACGACTCAGCAATTGGGACAAAATCCCGACAAATTGATCTTCTGTACAGCGATGGGTGATTGCTGACATAGTCGTCTTGCCTGCAGCCACGCTTTTCTTCCGTTTCGCACCGTTTTCCTTCCATGCCAGATGTCAGTTCCGCCCTTGTCGCTCCCGAGGTAAAATCCGACGACGACAAGTTGTCAGGTGCGAGAGAGGATGCAGTCTACGTCCGCGGGCTGACCAAGATTTATCGGGGCTCAAAAAAAACCGGCCCAAAGCATGCGCTGAAAGGGGTCTCCCTCAACATTCCGAAGGGATCCGTGTTTGGTCTTCTGGGGCCGAACGGCGCGGGAAAATCCACGCTGATCAACATTCTGGCCGGTTTGGTGACCAAGACCGCCGGGACCGCGGCGATTTGGGGTCTGGATGTCGACCGAGAGGCACGAGAATCGCGCTCGGCAATTGGTGTCGTACCCCAAGAATTGAACATCGATCCCTTCTTCACGCCGCGTGAACTGCTGGACCTCCAAGCAGGCCTTTTTGGCGTTCCGCGTCCCGACCGGATCACCGACGAATTGCTGGCAACTGTGCAATTGACCGAGAAGGCTGACAGTTACGCCCGAACACTGTCGGGTGGCATGCGTCGACGCTTGATGGTTGCCAAGGCTATGGTTCACAAACCGCCAGTCTTGGTGCTCGACGAGCCCACAGCAGGTGTGGATGTAGAGTTGCGCCACCAATTGTGGGCTCATATCCGGGATCTGAACCGAGCGGGAACAACCATCCTGCTGACCACGCATTATCTGGAGGAAGCACAGGAATTATGTGATCGGATCGCCATCATTAATCACGGCGAGGTCATTGCGTGCGACACAACCGAAGCACTGCTGACCCGGATTGATCGCAAGGAACTGACCATTGTGTTGGGCGAGCATCTTGATGCTCTGCCTGATGCTCTGGCGCATTACAATGTGGAATTGGTACCGCCGCGCCGGCTGGTATTCCGCTACCGTCCAAGTCAGATCCGTATCCGCGATATCCTGAACGATGTCCGGAAAAACGGCATGACAATTGCCGACCTTTCGACCCAAGAAAGTGATCTGGAAGACCTGTTCCTGCAATTAACCCGCGAGGAGGCTTCTTGATCCATCGAATTGCATGATCGCTGGCCGTTGCGGGACCTGCATTGGTCTGGTTGCCTGTGCGCCCTGCATTTCAAGAATGGTTCGGATATGGCCGCGCTACAGAAGGCGTTTTGCTGCTGCAAGTGCGGTGCCCCAATAGATCGGTTCGTGTTTTCGTTATCGACGGGCAACTGCGCCAAAGCCTTCCTGGAAACCGAGCACTTGTGGTCGTTCCACGGCATCGTCGTCCATGCTGCCCTTGGGTGGCTTCAGTCCAGACCATGGCGCCCTCCATATCGGCGACGCCTCTCGATAGCGGGTCAGCCCTTGAAGCCTTCCGCAACAGCAGAAACAAACTCTCAGGCATCCCATGCCAAACCACAGACCTTGCCAAAATGCCGGCCTTGAGGGAACGCGCGAAGCGCTTCAGCCACATCCTCGAATGTAAACTGGTGCGCTTCATCCACCATCGGCTTCATGCCGTACATGGATATCGCCCGGTTCATGTTTTCGAACATGGTGCGACTACCTACAGTCACGCCCTGCAGGCGAATATTCTGTGTCACCACTGGCCCAAGGTTCAAGTTGCCGTCGCCGCCTGATAGCACGCCAATCAGACTGATAATCCCGCCGGGACGGACGGCGCGCAGGGATTGTTCCAGCGTGCCCGCGCCACCGACCTCGACAATGTGATCCACCGCCCGGCCCAATACTGCCCGTGCCGTCCTTGCCCAATCTGGCGTTCCCTTGTAGTTGATCAGATGATCCGCCCCCATCTCCCGGGCCTTGGCCAGCTTGTTGTCGCTAGACGATGTGGCGACGACCTCCGCCCCGTGCATCTTGGCAAACTGCAAGGCAAATAGCGAGACACCGCCGGTCCCTTGCACAAGCACCGAATCACCGGCCTTGATCTGCCCTTGCTCCACCAACGCATTCCAGGCTGTAACCGCAGCGCAAGGCAGGGCGGCAGCCTCGACTGCGCTAAGGTGTGCCGGTGCTTTTACCAAGCCGCTTTCCGGCATCAGCATCTTCTCCTGCAGAGTGCCATCGTTGGGACCGCCCAAGGTTCCCGACCAGTATTCCTCCCGGAACGTCCCGTGGAGCCAGTTCTGGCCAAAGACCGGACAGACCAGATCGCCTACAGCAACGCGGGACACCCCATCGCCTACGGCCTCCACCATCCCGGCGCCGTCCGATAACGGCACCAGCGGCAGTTCGCCCGAACGGCGACCGTACCCCCGATTGACCATTACCGTGTCACGGAAGTTGATTGACGCCGCCTTCATTTTCACCACGACCTGTCCGGGCTCGGGTGCCGGATCCGGTCGCTCCGCCAGACGAATATTGTCGAGCCCCCAATCCCCTTCGATCTGCATCACGCGCATAGCTGACGATCCTTTTTTGCTCGGTGTCGTGTGCGCGTGACCATACCGCCGACGCGTCCCGCGTCAACCGTGCGGCAGCGTGTTCGCGCGATCCAATATACCCGCCACATACGGATCCATACTTCGCAATTGCTCGAAAGCGGATACTTGCCTCGGCCAGGGGCATCCTACTTCAGGATGCGCAGGCGAATCTGTCAAATAGCGCAGATCGCACCGCTATGCGGATCCAACCAATCGCAGCAGTTGGCCAGATCGTTTGCGGCCAACAGTCGACGACCTCCGGGGTCCGCCTATGGCGTTGGTCTTAACGGGTATTGGACCTTGTCGTCTCGCCGCCTTGCCGGTCTCGCCTTGGCGGGCACATGCGCAATCCGTCCTTCGTCTCCATAACAGCCACACGCCTTCCATCAAGAGCCTGACAGTCCCAACCCCTGCGCAGAGCAGCTTGGCGTCAATTTCGCACTTGGCTTTCAGGATTGACCAACAGCGCCCCCGCCCCTTTTGCCACAAGTGTCCGGAAATCGCTCTTCGACTGATCTGTCGCGAGCGCAAAGCTCGGTCCGCGGCTGGGCTCGATTCCGCTGCAGGCGTGAAGCTGCCCCCACATCTCGGCTGATTTGAGGGCCACAGCCGTACAACTCAATACCGGCGCGCGACCTACCCTGAAGCCTTTTTCACCAGCGATCAGGAGGCCGGGTAGAACGCCGGCTGGAACGATCACTTCTGCCCCGCTATCGACCATCGGCATGGCAGTCTCGGTCAGGATCGTCAGGAGTTCATCCCTTTTCTTGTCGTCGCCGGCAAAAGCCTGATCGAAATCTTCAGGCGTGACGCCAAGCCCGGTCACATGGGTTACACGGCCACTGATGCCGTAAAGTGCTGCCTGCTCGAAATGCCACGCCTTGAAGGCAGGATCAAGGGTGATCAACCCGATCCCTCGGCCCAGCGTCGTGGCGGCCAACAGTGTCGCCTCACCGGCGCCAATTGCCGGGATGCGCAAGGCCGACCGCAGTTCATACAGGCCAGGGTCTTGGAAATGGCCCATAACGAAAGCGTCATAGCCAGCTTCTTCCGCTCTAAGGCCGGCGTCAATGGCTTGGATGCCGCAACGCAGTTCACTCAGTCGGCCGAAGTCCCGGTCAGGAGGGTCCATGCCAAATACCTCGACCTCGGTCCCCGCGGCCGCCAATGCCTTCAAATACTCCTGAAGACGCGCTAAATATGACGCGCCGTTCAACTGACTAACGAAACTCTGCCAATAGATCTTCATGCTTCCGTCCCCTTCTGCCGGCTAGAATCACAGCGGCTTTTGGTTGTCTCGGAAATTGATGCTGTGCAATTGGGAATATCCTGCAAGGTTTCCTCAGGCCAGCAATTACAACCGGCCTGCTCGAGATCAGCGAAAGGAACATGATGTGAACAAAATATTTGCAACAAGACGATGGTTGCGATAGGGTCGGCGATGCTCTTCTTTTGTAACCCTTCGCCAGCGCTTCCTCACATATCCTGATCTTTTCATGGATTTATCTGCCGTGCGCTACGTTGCACTCCGCGGCATAACGTGACATCCCATGCGAGGGCTTCTCCAGATGGGACATCAATTTCTCATGACCGCTGGTTCCGTGATTGATCATGACGCCTATACCGACGCCTACTTGCGCGACGTGCTGGGCGCGGCGCGATCCATCGCCATTGTCGGGTTGAGTTCAAACCAGAATCGGCCCTCCTATTTCGTAGCCAAGTACCTGCAGGCGAAGGGCTATCAGATTTTTCCAGTCAACCCACGGGAAATCGGCAATCAAATTCTCGGTGAACCGGTGGCGGCGTCGCTGGGCGACCTCGCGAAGACGCCGGAAATGGTAGACATCTTCCGTAATTCGGCGGCGGCAGACCCGATAACGGATGCAGCGATTGCTGTGGGCGCTAAATCCATATGGATGCAGATTGGCGTGCGAAGTGACGTAGCCGCCCGCCGCGCGGAAAAGGCCGGGTTACAGGTTGTGATGAATCGTTGCCCGAAAATCGAGTACTCGCGGCTGGCCGGAGAACTGAGTTGGGGTGGCTTCAATTCCAATGTCATCTCGGCCAAGCGCCGTCGGGCAGTGATGCGATAGGAGCAGGCCCGGATGAGCCGTGAAAATAACGACCCGATCTTCGGGTTCGAGACTCTTGCAATTCACGCCGGCGCCCAGCCGGAACCAGTGACCGGTGCCCGGCAAACACCGATCTACCAGAATACCTCCTATGTCTTCCACGATGCCGACCATGCGGCTTCTCTGTTCAACCTGATGGAACCGGGCTTCGTGTATTCGCGGCTCAGCAATCCGACCAACGCGGTGCTGGAGGAGCGGCTCGCAGCGCTGGAAGGCGGGGTTGGTGCGACGGTTGTTTCAAGCGGCCACGCTGCGCAAGTGCTGGCGCTGTTCCCGATCATGCAACCGGGTTGCGAGGTGGTTGCCGCCAACAAGCTTTACGGCGGCTCGCTCAACCAAATGGGTAACAGCTTCAAGAAATTCGGCTGGAAGGCGATCTTCGTTGATCCCGGCGATCCGGAGAATTTCCAGCGTGCGCTGACTGCAGACACGCGGGCAATCTTTGTCGAAAGCTTGGCGAACCCAGGCGGTATAATCGTGGATTTGGCGGCAATCGCCGCTGTTGCAAACAGCGCCGGGATACCCTTCATCGTCGATAATACGATGGCAACGCCCTATCTGTGTCGATCGATCGACTTCGGCGCCGATATTGTCGTCAACTCGACTACCAAGTTCCTGTCCGGCAATGGCACGTCTTTGGGCGGCGCGGTCATCGATACCGGGAAATTCCCTTGGCAGAACCACGCTGATATGTTCCCGAGTCTCGCCCGGCCGGCGCCGGAGTATCACGGGCTTACCTTCGCCGAGACCTTCGGCAATCTGGCTTACACGACCTATGCCCACGCGGTATCGCTCCGCGACCTGGGCGCCAGTCAGCAGCCCCTGAACGCGTGGCTCACCTTGCTTGGCCTTGAGACGTTGCCACTGCGCATGGAGCGCCATTGCGCCAATGCGCTCTCTGTCGCGTCATGGCTGGAGCAGCACCCAGCTGTGGCCTGGGTATCCTATTCCAGCCTGCCGTCTAGTCCCTTCCACACGTTACAACAGAAATATATGCCGAAAGGCGGCGGTTCGGTATTCACCCTTGGCTTGAAGGGCGGCTACGATGCTGGCCTCCGAATGGTGGAATCCATCGAACTGTTCAGTCACCTTGCTAATATTGGGGATGCACGATCTTTAATTCTTCACCCAGCCAGCACTACGCACCGGCAACTGACAAACGAGCAGCGGGTGGCTGCTGGCGCTGGCGACGAGGTGATCCGCTTGAGCATCGGTCTGGAAACCGTCGACGACCTGATTGCCGATCTCGACAAGGCATTGCGACAAGCTTTGCTCTAGCACGCAGGCGAAAGACCTCCGCTGGCCCATGCCGTGATAGGCTGTGGTGAAGACGAGAGACCCGGTCTGGGCGGCAGGTGGGAGAGCAGCAGGCGCCTGTTCAAAGCCGTTTCTCTTGAAGCTTGGGCGCTTCAGGATCTTGCGTCGCGGGGTCCGCGATCTGACGAACGTGCAGCGACTGGGCACAATCGAATCGCTCCGATCATTGTCAGTCTTGGAGGTGCCCTGTCACCCCAGCCGCATCAAATCAAGAAGCATGGCAATCGCCGCTAGCCCTCAGGGCGCACCGTAGCAAGCAGAGGAGAAGTTTTCGTAGGAAACAACATACCCACTCTAGCATCATGATGTTGGGAACATGCGATATGTCGGGTTGAGATCCCCTGCCGATTGTCGGCTTCGGTTGGTGACGCGGGTCACGCGGCTTTTCTGGTGGATGTTTCGATCGGCTCTGCGTTGCCCTGGTCGTGCGCGAGACAGCGTGGGCCGTGGAAGACGGCACGCGTTCCGTCGGGATACTCGTGCACCCGAACCCTCACCTTGACGTCATGATGGCGATCGCGGTCGGGCGGGATCTGCAACGTCAGGCGCTTGTAGCGCACGGTGTTGTCGTTGCCGACGATGCGGTCCGCATGGAGGCAGAGGCTCTCGCGCACGGACCCGGCGGCGTCATCCTCGGGCGCCCCTGACCAACAGAGGACGAACCGGGCGTTGTGCGCGGGGATATGAACCTCCTTCAGGAACCGGTTGGCCTGGTCCATGGTCGTGCCCCCCCGGGACCGCAGCTCCTGCGGCAAGCGCTTCCGAACCATGCGCTCTGAACGCCCGCGCGTCCCTCCCGGGTCAGGGTCTCCTTGTCGACCGTCAGGCGTGTGCCCCTGATCGCCTCGGTGATCCCCGTGAAGCGGCGCAGGGTGCCTTCCTCCGGCACAGGGAAGGGCGAGGAGATCCCGCCACTGAGGCGTGGATCCCTCTCCTGGTGCAGTGTGAGCCGCACCCCGTTGTCGCTGTGTGTGGGCCACCAGCTTGCCCGGGCGGCGGTCATGAGAGACTTTCCGCCCCCTCTGCCGCATGACGCTCTTCCCGGCGGCGCAGGGTGCGCACCGAGATGCCGAGAATCTCCGCAGCCTGCTCCCGGGTCAGCGCACCCGCAGGACGCCTCGAACAGACATCATCAAACTTCATCAGTCGAACTTCCTGTAACACGTCTGCCCGTCTCATCGCACCCCCTTTCAGAGGACCGACGAGACCCGACAGAGCGCAGGGGACCGGAACCGCACATAGCGCATGGTAGCGACAGCGGGGCGGGATAGCGATTGACAGTGTTGTGTCTTGGGTCTAGGCTTGATGGCAATCTCTCAAGGGGGCCTCTCAAGGGGGCCTCTCAAGGGGGCCTCTCAAGGGGGCCTCTCAATAAGTACAGGAGGCCCCGCCCATGTCCTTTCACGACACCATCCGTCAATTCCCGTCCCGCCTGGCCGCAACACTCGCGACGGCGATGGTGGCAATGTTGGTGGCCGCGCCGGTGTGGGCGCAGACAACGATCACCGCGCCGGGGCTGAAGGGAACACAGGCCT
>JAPOST010000136.1 GCA_026709535.1 Rhodospirillaceae bacterium | reverse complement strand
ATCCGCGACGAGGTGGGGTTCTTCCAGACCGTGCGGGCGGCGCTCGCCAAGAGCGCGCCCGGCATCGGCAAATCCTCCGCCGAGCGGGATCTGGCTGTGCAGCAGATCATCAGCCGCGCCGTCATCTCGACGGAAATTACCGACATCCTTGAAGCCGCCGGGCTGGAGACGCCGGACATTTCCATCCTCTCCGACGACTTCCTTGCCGAGGTTCAGGGAATGGAGAAGAAGAATCTTGCATTGGAGGCACTACGCAGGCTCATCGACGGCGAGCTTCGCTCGCGAAGCCGGGTCAACGTCGTGGAGACCCGCACCTTCTCTCAGCGGCTGGAGGAGGCCATCGCCCGCTATCACGCCAGCGCCATTACCACGGCGGAGGTCCTTCAGGAACTGATCGGGCTTGCCAGAGACATCCGTGCCGCACACCAGCGCGGCGAGGAGGAGGGGCTCAGCCGTGAGGAAATCGCGTTCTACGACGCCCTCGCCCAAAATGAGAGCGCGGTCGAGGTGATGGGTAACGATCAGCTTCGCATCATCGCTCATGAGCTGTTGAACAGCTTGAGAAGCAACGCTTCCGTGGACTGGCAGCACTACGAGTCAGCACGGGCACGAATGCGTGTTCTGGTCAAGCGCATCCTCCGCAAGTATGGATATCCTCCAGACCTCCAGGCCGCCGCTGTGCAAACCGTCCTCCAACAGGCCGAAGCGCTATCGGCGAGGTGGGCTGTCGGATAACAGCCACGCCCTTCCACTTCTGGATTCAGACTCCTATATGGGATGCCTCACTTGGAGCCTGCCTAGCGAATTTGCGTAGAATCTTCCCGGCGAGTAATCGGACCGATCCGGTCATGCCCATACATAGGAACTGCATTAACTGTTTCGAGTGTGGCAAATGGTCAAATTGCGTAGATTCTCGACAATCAAAGATTGAATTACAGAAGCTCCAAGCCCCCTCAACGCTGCAATTTCTTTTACCGCCTGCGTTACGTCACCGGCTGGAATGGGTTTGCCATCACGCTTCACGAAAGGTCCGTCAGTTTCTGTCAATATCCGGTTCTCCGGTATCTCGCGCACGATGCGTCGGGCGTTTGGTGAAGCCAGCATTCGTTCGTTGACGGAAAAATAGCAGCCCAGCGCGACCCCACGACGAGCTTCGCTGGCGCTTCCCGAAAACCAATGGAGCACGGCTGTTCCTCGATGTGACGGGAAGTGCATTTCCAACATATCAAGCACAGGTTTCGTCGCTCTCACACTATGTATGCTGAGGATTTTTCCTCCCTCATCGGCACATAGGCGGAGAATACGTTCGAAGATAGATTTTTGAAGTTCGAGCGAGCGATAATGGTGCGGCCCAGCGTCGAGCCCTATCTCGCCTACATATCGGGTCCCTGGAAGCAGCTTCTCGAAAAGCGAAATCTCTTTCGATCGCTCCGCGACGAGCTGCGGGTGTAAGCCGAGGCCCACGCGGACGAATTCACTTGTTTGTGACAGTTCACAGTTTCTTGCAAACGCCTTGGGGGTCGTCGTGACCGTCAAAGTCGCTGTGCGCCGTCGATCGCACGCCGCTATCGCCGCCGACAGATCCGGGTATAGATCCAGGTGCGTATGGAAATCTACGTAGTCGGGTCTCATTGCGACCCGCCCGGTTTTGCCGTCACGCCTTGCAGCAATTTGCCGACCTCCAAGATTCCACGACGGAATACGTCGGCATAGTCCGGTATTTCGTTAGGTGCGTCGATCAATGGTCCTGGCTTGTGTACGAAAATCTTCGCAAGCTCAGGTGCATTCCTGATTCGTTTCACCATGAGTTGGAACGACCGAACATGCTCACCCTCCACCCGATCTGTCGCGAGAATTTGCGCGTGCAGACTCTCGACGGTGTATTTTGTGGGGTCCTTCACGCCGAGGCCAACTCTTAAGGAGGCCCGACGGATCAGGCAAGGTACGCAATAGCCACAATGCTGGGGCGACAATCCCTTGTACCGCGCCTTTGCTGGCGAAGAGCAGGACATGGAGCTGCCAACGACCTCTCGAAGGAAAGCACCATCGGCACAGCCTGAAACCATTTCACCCTTGGTCTTGTGTCGATACGGATTCGAGAAATCCACGGAAAGTCCGAGTGCGTCGGTCAAGCGTTCCATGCTCATGATGACATGAGGATGGGCTGTCCGTGTGCTGAGCGCTCCAATCCGTAGCGGATCCAGCGGTACGTTCAAAGCGATCAGGCCATTCTCAGGGATGTTAACCACTGTCGGCCGATCAAATGCGGAAGCCGCCAGAGCGGCGAGTGCGTAGAAGAGAAAGGACCGGCCACGTTGTGTCGTCTCCGTCTCTCCGGTGTTGAGACGGTGTCTATCGAAGCCTAGCCGCACTCTCAGCCTCTTGATTTTGTCTTGGGAATAATGCTTTCCCAGCGCTCTCAGGAGATAGTCTTGGGCTTTCGCCGTTTCTGAATCCCAGTAGTGACTAACGAAGAGTGGACGTTTGCCGTTTGCCAACAGATCGACCGCACCGACTAGGCTATCTAGGCCACCGGACAGGAGACTGACCTCCGTCAATCCGTTGATAGCCAAACGCTTCGGCTCAATCGCAAGTGTACCAGTTCTGTCCGGTCGTTTGCGAAAGAATACGCGCCAGCGATCACCAGTCAGGAATTTGAGGAGCGGCTCTATATGCTGCCTTTGTTCGTTCCATGCCCTAGCCGCCGACACCGGGACGTACAGGTCGATTTCGCGTGTCCAGCCATCCTGCGCGTTGTTCGACCGCGACACCCGTGTGTCTCCGGCATTGACCATGGCCGCCAAGAGAACTAGGTCGATTGCACGCTCCGTCGGTCGCAAGCCAAGCGATGCAAGTTGATCCAGCGCTTGACCGATCCCGAAGCCTATTCGCCGCTCGCCGTCAAGAAAATCGATCTCGTAGACGGCAGATTCGCTCTCCACTAGCCTGACCGCGGCTCTGTCATCGGAACCTAAGCGGCCAATGAAGCTGAACCTTCTCATTCGGCCTCTCCCAGCGTTTGGATAAGGTCGAGAGCTGCTGTGTAGAGATCGTCGACGAAGCTGTCGATAGCGTTGCCGTCCAGATCGTCGAGATCGGTTCCGTGCCCCTCAAACTCGTCGCGCACGCACCGCTCGACGAAATCATGTAGCATGCTCTGTGCCCGCTCGACGCCCGCAACGTCGTCCGGAATGGTTACGACGTTCGTTCCGACCTCGTTGAGAATCTTGCCTTTGATGGATCGACTCACGACACCGATAAAAAACTCGCGCAGATCGTCCGTCGACAACTCGTCAAAATTGCCAACGCCAGCGGCGGCGAGGTCTGCGACAGTCTCAAGCATTGCGTCCCTCGCGATCGCCTCGTCTATGGTCGCTCCAGCAGGGCAGAGCATGTCGGTTAGCGCAACGAAGACGTCCTCGGCAGGAGCCCCCGCCATGCCGTCGAGATTGAATCGGCGCAGTGCCTCGGCAGGCCCCTGGTTTGCGAAGGAGCGCGCGAGCCCGGCGACTCTTCCAGCGACGGCTCGTGAATTCGGAATCCGGCGAGCCGTTGCACGTCCGCCTCCACTCGCGCCTACATACTGTCCGGCACCACGTCGGACCGCGCTCGTGTCCGAAGTACGCGCTCCCCTGGTCATATTGCCACGCGCAACACCCAGACCCGAGCCAGCCGGGATTGCAGGCATCGATGGGTAAGGTGTCGGAGTAGGGGGCGTCGGAGCCGTGCTGCCGTCGCCGTCCGGCTCGTCGTCCTGTGTTCCATCTCCGGAACCATAGGGCAAAGCGGCGGGGTCCGAGGCAGGTTCGTCGACCCAGCTCGGCACAAGTCCTAACTTCGATCCCCCAAACGTCCCCGAAGTTCCCATCAGCGACGATTCCTTGATTTTGCGAGTTTGGTCGCACCCATTGCTGCAGCCCTCAGCGGTTTGTTTTCATCCTGCTGCCCCCATTCACGCAACAAGCTGTCAAATTCCACCTTCACATCCGGTTCCGCAAACGCTCCTGCCCAACCAATGACCACCCACGGGCCGAGTTTTGAGACGGGAAGGTCCTTCAAGAAGGCCAGCAGCGAATGTTGTAAAAATGGATGTTGGCGTGATATCTCAGCCAAGCCACGAGCGCCCCCAGGCTCCTCCGCCAAATCCTCTGCATCGCGAACCTTTGCCCTCAGCACATCGAACACCTGTTCCGCCTCCAGCGTCTGCAATCGGGCAACTTCCGACGAAGCCTGTTTCACCTGCAAGGGCGAGCCTTGTAGCTTTACAACTAGTTCATCCAGTTCCCCGAGCGACGTGACCGCGCCGAATACGCTACGGCGGTCCCTGGTGACAAAAACATACGGTCTCAAATCGTGCTCGGCGAGTGGCGGTTCGATAGCTGCCCACTGCTTCGCCCACTCGAGATTCGGCCAATCGGGCGGCGATACGTCGTCCGCCGACTTCGTCTTCGACTTAGTAGGTGCCTCTTGTAGAACCGCCGACTCAAGACTGCCCAGCTCTTCGGACACGCCCGTGTTGGCGGATCCCCGCGCCACAGCATCGTAAAGTTCCGGGGCGAAACGCTCGGCGAGCATGATCTTCGCCAACACCGAGATGTTGAGTTCGTCTCCGAACCCGCGTTCCTCCGCAATTGCGAGGCGTAGCATCATGGTGTTGATGAACCGCTTGATCTGACGTGGATTACCACGCGCCCCATCAGCCAGTATCGGTGCGATCCTCCCCGAAAGCTCCAGCGCTCGTTCAACAGCCTCGGGCACTGATCCGAGCGCCTCGCCGATGGCCTTCCGTTCGAGACCCGGCCCCTTCCACGGCCGCTGTAACAACTCTCGGGCCAATTCAACGACCTTGGTAAAGGTGTCAGATTCTTCGCCGCAATCGTTCAGCACGAGGAGCAACGTCAAGTAGATGCGAGTCTCTGCGTAGCCGAGAGACGGCAAGCGGAACGGCACCTGAATCAACTTCTCAAGATAGTTGCGTGCATAGGTCGCTGGCCCTGTGGCGACCGGCAAGTCTGGAAAGTGCTGGCGCACGGCATATTCAATCATCCCCTCGTCGGCAGCGATTACGAACGCGGCGCGGGGCACGAAGAGGAAGAGCCGGATCGCCTCCAATGTTTCGATCGCGATTCGTGGTAAGCACCGGTCGAGATCGTCGACAAGCACGACGAGGCGATCAACATCCGCACACTTTAGGAGCTCCTCAAACTCCTCCCGGAAGGCGTGCATCTGTTCAGGTGCGCTGTCCGCTTCTATCTCGCGCAAGAAATCGCTGGAGCCGTCCACTAACGTCGCTAGATTTTCCGCCGTCGCACCCTCTCCACCTTTCGTCATGATTGCGCGCGCAACCGCGCCCAGGTCCTTCACTGTCTCGGGAAGCGGTATGCCGGTTGCGAGGGAGAGGCCGTGGGTACCGGCTTTACGCGTAACCTTCATCCAGTCAACCCGACGCAGGACCTTTCTTGCCTGTTCCACGATATTGTCGCTGGCCGAGCGCTTTCGCAGCAACTCGTCGACAATGCTCTCGATCAGGACGGCCTTCGCGTCTTCGAACCCCTGGAAAAGCCAACCATTGAACCGCACGCACAGGACGCGCTCATCCTTATCGAACGCCTCTTCCACCATCATGAGCACACTGGATTTCCCGGCACCCCAATCGCCGTGCACACCAACACTCAGCGGTTCGTCGGAATTCTCGGTCACCAGTCGGACTACGGTTCTGGCGATTGCTTCGTAGTAAAGCAGATCGATCGAAGTCTCGTTGTCCGCGACGATCATGCGGAATTCTCCGGTCGGCTCAGGAGAAGTTCAGCGGCTCGCGCATCGCGACCCGTGCAAGAAACTTCAGTTCGACGCCCAACGGCACGAAGCACTCGCGGGTGAACTTTGCGAGGTCGCGGGGCACGGCACGCCGGTCGTTCACGGCATCACGCAGGATGATGCGCGCCTCTTCCTCCATCGAGCGATGATATTGCGCAGCCCGCACGCGCAGGCGTTTCTTCACGTCATTGTCGAGATTGCGGATCGTGATGCTCGCCATGTCCGTGTCCTCCGCCTGCCGGTCGGCTGCATTTTAGGAATGACCGCGGTGCAATCAAGCACACTGACAAAGAAGGGTTGATGTTGAAGGAGTCGCCAGCATGATGGGCGGATGGTTTTCGAGGCTCCCACCAGTCTGTCGGGTGTATTGGAGCCGCTCGCGCGAGCGGTGTGCCGCCTGCTTCCGAGATCGTAGCGGAAGTGTGGATTTTTCGGAAATCTGGAACTCAAGCTCAACGCTGTTCCGCTGCGTCGACAATTTGACGCTATTAAATCGGAAGGTGACAGGCACGGCCGATGGCTGGCAATACGCCGCGCTGCATCGCTTCTGGATCACTTTGACATCGCGCACCCCGGCACAGAAGACGGTCCGGCCGTCTGGCGGGCCTTTCTCGCTCACATCGTTGACGCTGCCGAGGACGGGGATATAGCGCGAGCCAAGGCAGTCAGAGCAGCGTTCCGGTTCGACAATCAATCGGGCGGTTTCAATGCTCCGTCGGGCGCACCTGTGCCAGAAGAGCAGATCCATGGCCCTTCGGGGATTAGCGCCATACCAGAAGCGTCGCTTTTGGGGCATCAAGTCGACGACGACGCGGGCATCACCAGCGACGAAAAAAAGTCGCCGAGCTGATATTGCGCGCTCCTGACTTGGATGAGGCCGAACGAGTCTACGCGAAATACAAAAGGGCCTGCCATCCGGAAGGACGTCTATTCGAGCGCTTCGTCCACGAAGCTTACCGTCATCGCCTGGACACAGCCGGGGAGCGGAACAAGGCAGAAGAATTTCACGATGTCGTCGATTCGCTGGACAAAGACTCCGTCCGAGAGGACATTCAATTCGCTTTCCCGGTTGATGAAGTCAATGCGGCAGCGGAAACAAAGGGTAGCCGTGCAGGCTTATGTTCTGTCAACCGGACAGGGAGAAATGCGTTATGACCAGAAAACCTGCGGTCGTGACAGCCGGCTGGCAAGAAGTATCGGACAGCCTCGCAAGAACGGGCATCTTCAAAGAAAACCAGTTGAATCCCGAGACTGTGCCAAGAATTTTGGGCGATTTCGTACGCCGATACACGACCATTATCGGTTACGGGATAGACGGGGAACTGAACCCGATAGGCTCGGGAACATTTCTGAGAAAAACCGACGGTCAGCACGGCATATTGACAGCCGGACACGTCATCGGCGCTATCAAGACCAAGGAGAATATCCTCGTTCTCGCGAACCAGGATCGTGAAGAGGTCACTTGGATCGGGATTGAAGGCGCGGGCATGGAAGGCCACGGAGAGGCGAACGACGGGCCGAGGGGGCCGGACATTGGATGGATGCCCTTGTCCGGAGAAGAGGTGGAGAGGCTCGAAGCACTCGGTGCCGTGTTTTCAAACAGAGCGCGGGAACGCGAGGCATTTCTTGGCCAAGTGTGCCAAATCAGCATCGTGTTCGGGTTCGTCGAAGAGGCGAGCGACCTACACAACAAACTCGTTGTCGCCCATGGCATGCTTATAGGTAAGACAGGGGAACTGGACGCCGACGAAGAGGGCTGGGACTACAGCGAATACGCCATCACAAATGATGATCCCTGGATTCCCCGCACCCATGGAGGTGTAAGCGGCAGTGCCATCTGGAGGATTGACCTTCCCATGGACTGCACCGGGCGAAAGGCCGTGATTCTCGAAGGCGTCGTATTTGCCGAAGGGCCCGAAGACGACAGAAAACTCATCGCCCACGGCAAGAACAGCGTGCGAATCATTCTTGATGAACGTTGAACCGTTCGCCTGACGCCCGGCGCGCTTCCGGCCAACCATGGCCAGCCAACTCAACCGTTCTCCAAATCGACAGATAGAATATCACGCAGATTGCCGAACCAACTCTTGCCTACACAAGGGTAGTCCACGCAATAGTTCCGAATCGCCTGCACCAAATCGTCAGCCTTTGGCGCCTGCAGGGAGGCCGAATTCTGTATCCGAGCGACGGTCGGGCTTTCAGTCTTAATCCAGTCAACCGAGATCAGACCGGTCTTCCGCTTGCCTCGAACCGATCGAAACTCGAAGCCACTGGGAATACGGTCTTCGTGTTTCTGGGATACGACCATGAAGGGCCCTGATGGCGTATCCTCATTCAAGCGGTAGGCGCGAATGAAAGCCGTGCCCATCACAGGGGAAAGGGTCATCAAGCCTGCCCCCAGACGGACCACATGGCCATCCTCGCAGTCCCTCATGACTTCATCGGGGTAGCATCCGGTAGTGTCGGCAAAGTCACCCTCCGATACCGCTGCCGCAGCAAACATGCCGGTCGATGCTACGTGTCGCATCAGCGCAACCGCTATGCCAAGAGGCCGATCAAATGATGGCTCGCCGAATTCACTGACAATGGCGAAGCCGTCTCCCATGTGATGCACGAACAGCCGATCCCCTTCGTTGGGATACACCCGTGTGCCTATGCGGTGGATCGCCCACATCAGTTCCCGAAGGCCGTAGACCGCTTTCGATTGCTCGGATTCCCAGAGCTTGCTGAACCCTAGAATGTCGACAAAGATGCACCACCGCATTGGGTCCGTTCGCTGCGTCGAACCGTCAGCAAAAGGCGACATGTCTCACCTCCTACGGCGAATGTTGTCTAGGTACAAGCCTGCCAACGCTCGGCATTGACGGTCATCGGAATGAACCCCGAGGAAACACCTGGAAACGACTGAGGCGGGCGTTCTGCTCCCTCCAAGGTAGACTCCTAACTCGTCAGCCTCATTCATCGAGAGCCAGTTGATGACGAAGCACCCGATTCTCCCTTGCCATAGATCGAATTCGATCAGTATCCATTCCAGTTAGTCGCAGGAAATGAAGATGAAACAGGGCGTCTAGTCTTAGACAAATTCCATACATCCTATTGTCATTGATGCTCCTTGCCCTGCTTTCCAATTTCCTATCGTAGTGTGTGAGATAATTCCTCATGTCAACAATGTCTCGCACCAAAGCTCTTGTTTCACTCGATGATCCAAATAGATCTCCAAAGGGCTCAATCATTCGCCTCATTCTTTTGCGCAAAGAAATCTCATTCGCGTACGTCAGTCTGGACTCTATGAATTTCCTGCTTTCGGGTGGCACCAATTCGATTATGGTTGCGCGCAACTGTTCAAAGTCGCCTGCATTCATTTCTGTCTCATCAGCGGTTCTTCTGTGAAGAGTTTCCAAACCCTGAACAAGTGACAGGAAAACGCTATTCAGATTTTTGTCAGAACCAACCTTGGAAGACAGGTACAAATCGAACGCTGGAGATATAGTTTCGTAGTCGGCCAACCACTTTCGGATCGTCCCTTCAAAGTCATCAGAGAAATCACTGTATCTAAACGACTTGGAGGCGTGTGTGTCCCGTTGGTGCCCTTGCAGTCGACTGCGAAAATAAATGCTGATCGCAATTCCTTATCCCGTTTGTCCAGCTTGTTTCCCGAATAGCCCTTTATCCATTCTATCGCCACAATCTTGTTCATCACTAGGCACAGGAAAGTGTGTACTCTATGTAACATAACGATGCAGCGTTCAACGGGGAGCGGCCCGTTCGACTTTGGAGAAACGTGCATACGTTGTGATATCGTCGACGACAATTGAGATACTTGGTAGTTGGGGAAAGAAAATGAAGGGGAGAATACGAATTGGAGTCGAATGCCATCCGGAAGAGCTATAGAAATGTCACTCGGCTGCGTGTAATGAATTGCCCACTCTGCCTTTTCGGAATCTGAGTCTACCTTTGGACGGAAGCCGGAGATGGAAAACCATTCGTTGAGATTTTCCAACGAAAAATCGATCCGCGAAAACACAATTGGTTCGTCGTCGAGAAATGATGCTCCGACGAATGCCGCGCCAACATGGAATCGTGATTCAGACACATACCCTCCGAAAATTCGCACGAAACTGAAGGGGTCGTCTTCAGCTATGCATTTTTCTAGAGTTATCGGGTCATTATCGACTATGCCCAATATACGAGGAACTTCTTCGCCCATGGGGGTAATGCTTTGAAGCTGTTTAGGATCAACTGCGGTAGGCCGATGGACTATTGTCAGCGTTATTTCGCCTGAGGTCGATATGTGTAAAGTGCCAGGATAATGATGATCGGAATGGCTTGGCAGCCAAAAGAACCCAGGTTTTTCGATGGGATCGGACAGTCGCATAGCCAGCCCCTACTGTGGCGTCATTTATTTGGAATGTGGTAAGCCAGCTCCACTTGCCCTGCAAGGATTGACGGGATGCTCGATGCTTGGCAACGCCGAGCGGGCGCGTCCCTCGTCTCACAGGGTGTTCCAACCAGCCTTCTCGTCCACAGACATGTACAGCGATACCCGATGATCCGACACTGACGACCCGCCGCGAGACCAGGGTCTCGGATGCAGCCGTGCTCGGCTCCGGGTTTGCATCAGCACGGGTTTCAATCGACTATCATGATCACCACACGACCCTTCTTCCTCATGGGCTCATGGACAACTCCGGTACCAACCGCGAACACGATGTACCCGACGCTCTCTGGGCGGTTCTCTCGGGCCATCGGTGGCACGCTACTTCCCTGGACGGATTGCGCGGTATCGTGGATTCCGGTGCCATCGAGATACGCCCCGGCTACAACGGACTCTGTAAGTCACTCGGCGCTGTCAGCCTGTTCGACTTCGGCCCGACCGCCGTCGACATCAAATCGGGCGGCCACTGGAAGGAGTGGTGCGGTTCTCAGCAGGCTGCCTCCGCAAGGGCGACCGGCGTTCCGCAGAAGAGAGTCGGCGTATGGCTGCGGGTGCGGGACGACTACGCGGACGACCGGTTGATCGACGCTGGCGCACTGCGCAAGATCTGGAAGGAGACGGAGGGCAAGCCCAATATAATTCCTGGCGTGGAAGGCGGACACCGTGGGCCGCTCGCCGTCGCTGAACTCGACCAGATCGTCGTGATCGGCGCATTGGACCTGCCCGCTTACCGGGTCTGGGACGCAATGCCTTCAACTGAGGTCCTCGAAGAGGTGTCGGACCACATCGACAACCTGCCCGCCGAGCCGTTGTGCGGGTTGGAACTCGCGTATTTCCGGGCTCGCCAGAACCAGTAATGCCTTAAATCCGGCGGCGAGTCCGCCGCGCGCTAGACGAGCGCGGCGATATCTTCTTCGGGTCGCGCCCGGTCGCCTGCGGCGAGGGAACGCGCAGTGGACAGTGCCTTTCGCCACCGGTGTTCCGTCCCGGTTGGCAAGAAAGGCCGAATCACTCCCCTCCGGCATCGGGCGGTTCGCGCGCAGTACCGCATAAGTCTTGAGCGCATCGGCGAGTTGTGGCCCGACTGGGACGAGGCGGCTCTTGTAGAACTTGGTGTCCCGCACGGTCAGGATCGCGGTGGCCAGATCGACACCCTCGGCATCCCGGTGCAACGCTGCGCCGCGTAGCCTGCGCCACCGCAAGGGCCGGTTCCCGCTTCGGCGAGGGATCGGCCCTTTCTCATGTGGACTTCTGTCAACCCCCGGATTCCCCTCGCTTTCTTTCTCGTGCTGTCGGCCCTCTGTGGCCGGAAGCCTGCTTCCGGCCATGCCGAACCTCCACGCCGGCGGCTGCAGCGTGTCACCCGAAGGGCTGGAGCGCAGCGGAGGAGCCGCGAAGCGGCTTGACACGTCGTGGCCGCCAGCGTTCCCGCTCGCTTTGTCAACACCCGTCTCACCCCTGTATCCAGAGCCTGCGTCAGAAGCTGCGTAGGCCTTTTCTCATTCGTGCCTGCCGATGCAGGTCACCAAGTACCTCTTTCGGTACGCGCAGGGTAAGGAGGGTGCCGCCATTTTTATGCCGTCGGCTATGCCGACAAAGGGCCGACCGCGGCACCCTCCGTTGGCGCCGACGATGTATCCACCGCCAGACGCCAAAGCTTGATCGCCAGTTTCCGTGCCACCACGCAGATCGCCTTCTGGGGCACTCCGGATCTCGCGAGATGATGGTTGTAGAGCGCCTTGGCCTCCCGATCGCGCCAGGTCCATTGCCAGGCGCCTTCGACCAGGATCGCCCTCAGGCGCTTCTGACCGACCGGGCGGAGCCGTGCGCGGGCCGGGCCGTCGCCGCTCCGACGCACGACCGGAGCGAGACCCAGATAGGATGTCAGCTCCTCGGCACGGTTGAACCGTTCCGGCGCGAAGATCTCCGCCAGGAAGGTCGTGGCCACGACCTCGCCCACCCCGCCGACCTGCGTCAAGCGCGCATAGCGCTCGCGGTACAGCCGCTGCGTCGCACTTCTGACCTCGCGTCGTAAACAGCGATCGCGCGCGTCAAGATCGACATCGAAGCGTACTGCGGCACGAATTCTCTGCCCTTCGAGCCCGGCGTACACTGCCGCGCCGCCGTCAAGATCGAGGACGACTGCGGCGTGGAAAGCATGAAGATCATGGAGTTGGGGTGATGGGGCGGCCAACAAAAGCGAAGGCGATCGAACGCTTGCGGAAGATACTGAATGAGTTGCCTGAATTGAAGAGCCGGTCGAGAGACTCACACGAGTTCATTAAATGGCGCAGAGACTCCGAAATTGCTATTGGCCATACCTTCGGGAAAGATTCAGAATACGTCAAAGAATTTAGAACTTGCCTGCTATCGAGGATAGCGAGAACAGAATGGACTCAAGAGCAAGAATTTCACAAGGATTACATGAGATGCTTGGATTCGGCCGCTTCCGTTCTCGAATCCATGATCGACGAGATTGAAGAATACTGGGAAGAAGACGAAAAATCTCCCGACACATTCCGTACCGAAGTCAAATCTCCGAAAGATACGAACAAGGTTTTCGTCGTTCACGGGCGAGACGAATCCGCCAAGCAAACGGTCGCAAGGTTCCTGGAAAAATTGGATCTCGAACCGGTTATCCTGCACGAACAAGCGAGCAAAGGCCGCACGATTATCGAGAAATTCGAGGACCATTCTGACGTCGGTTTTGCCGTTGTCCTGCTGACTCCGGACGACGTGGGCGCGCTAAAGGACAGTCCGGACGATCTCAAGTCCCGCGCAAGGCAAAACGTCATCTTGGAGTTGGGCTTTTTCCTCGGGAAGCTCGGCCGACAGCGGGTCTGCCCCCTTGTCAAAGGCGATATGGAAACGCCTTCGGACTACGACGGTGTCGTCTATACCAAGCTGGACGATGCGGGCGCCTGGAAGATAAAACTCGTTCAGGAATTGAAGGTCGCCGACTTTAATGTCGACGCCAACAAGGTTATGTAGACATGAATGCACAACTGTCTATCCCCAAATCCGAACTGGCCGATTTCTATCAAGCGTACGGCATCCGGCGTCTGGGATCGGGCGTCAGCCCCTAATCCTGACCGAGTCGTTGGCCCCTTAACTTCCTCTAGCTGAGGGGGTAACGTTTAGGGGTTAATGGGGCGCTTCAAACATCCCAGGTGACGGCTGCAATTGCTTTCCTGAGGTGAACCCGGAGAATGGCGCCGGAGACAGGGGAGCGCCAGGCGCGTGAGCACATTCTACTATCAGCCAATCCTGAATTCGCCTTATGAGGAGCCGAGCCGTCACCATGCTCTCGACGAGAGAGGGTTGCCGACGGACAAGCCCCCCATCGAGGGCCGGCGCTCGTCGGCGCTGCTTTCCCCCATATTTGCCACCGTCTACGTAAAGCTAGGAGTCTCAATCTTCCGCTGTCAGTCAGTGTACTGAATCGAGCGGATTCAGAAAAAAAGAGAGCGATCACTCGCTTTGCTGGTGATTGCGTGGGTGCGGAAATAGGCGCTCTCCGATGATGTCATCGTTGCCCAATCGCAAAACGCTGCAAGATAGTGGCTGTAATTGTAGAAGCAGCACGTACCCTGAAAGAAATACACCATGGCGAGAGCAGAATTGGGGGAGACTAGAATGGGAAGTTCTCGTCTTCCCGTTGGTATCGCGTAACAGGGTGCGCAGAGGTGTCGTAATTGACGCGCTTGACTATGTGAACTCTAATGGAATCGACATTTAGGCGCAGCGTAGATTCACGGTGTACGTCAGTTGGGCTGTACTCTGATTCATGGCTCGATAGCTGCGGGTAACGTCGGTATCCGGTACCGCCTTCTGAGCCGCTGCTGTTCGGTTTCGATGGTATCCTTTCGGTCACTGTATAGTCTCGCTCCCAACTATCGTCGTACATGCGACCCGTCTCGACCTCAATCTTGGCTCCTTCCGGGATCTGAATTCGCTCGACCCGTGAGGCCTTGTGAAACAAGGCAACATTGAGGCCGTCGCCTCCGGCTTGTGAAGAGGGAAAAATGATTCCATCGAACCGAGGGGAGCGTCCAGTCGCCAGAAAGTCCGCTACGGCCTGTGTCGGCAAGTACTCGAACGCTTCGTCGTCGGGCATTATGGGTTGGGAGATGCGCTCGCTTAGGCTTCTCAGGAATGCCGTTCGTTCCGTGCGGGCTGCGAATTCCGGATCGAAAACGCTCCCATGGTCGCGTGCCCCAATGAGTGCCGTTAGGTCGAGCAGTCGGATCGACCGCACAATACTGAATTCGGCGACTACGACCAGGCTGTCAATTGGCGGCCGAACTTCCGAAATTGCGGCTTGAGGGTGGTTGGCTCCATAGAAGACGGATATACCGCCGGCATTCATGCGTCCCGGACCGGCCAACCGCGAAGGAGGTGGGCCTAGGTGGAGGTCCGGACGGCCGAGGGCTGCCACCAGCGCTTTGTCGGATTGAAATACTCGCGCCCGATAAAGGTTGTTCAGGGGGGTGCCGGGACCAGCGTCAATCACTATGGGCCTGTTGTCGATCGTGGACATGGTCTCAATGGCGCTGAACAGCGATGAGAGGTGGTCGGATGCGGACCGGCTAAAGAATCGTGTCTCTGTCTTCAAGGAGTGTTCGAAATCAGCCCATGCGGCCTGCCAGCGCTCATCGTTGGCTGGACGCTCCTCGTAGTAGCTGTCCGAACTGAACTCAGTTTCTAAGCCGATGGCATCGGAGTCGAAGTCGCCGTGCTTTTCTTCCAGAATCGATTGAATGTCTTGTGCGACTTCTTCTTCGATCGAAGCTGCGTTTGCGATGGCCCATACGACGGGTTCACCCTCCCGTTCCCAGTCGTAGTTGGATTCGCTATCTGCTAGCAACCTCTCCTGCCATGAGTTCGGTTGATCCGGCGTGCGTTCATAGTGCTGCTCGAATGCCTGATCTACGCGCTCTGCCAGATCGCCCATGGTGTAAGTGGGTTCAACGCGTTCGCAAAACGAACACCGCGCGGGCCGTCCATTTTGCTGTATTTCTTGCCGGAGATAGGTATCCCCGACACAGTTGAAGCATAGGAGCTTCTGGTTCGGGTCCTCATGGTCTTCCTGGTGGATCATTTGAGTTGCCGTCATTCAGAACTTGTGTGGAAAGCGTGGGTAGCAGAAGCGAGGGAGACTGGTAGCTGGTGGACGACTCTTGATGCTAAGGCGGGGCGAAACAGTTGTTCATAAATCCAGTTGACGAAGTGACTTTCCGCTTCCCTTGCCTGTTGTTGTGGTAAGCGTAGTGTACCGAACGCCTCGGCAAGTGTTGCAAAGTTGTTGAACCTTAGCGCCGATGCCCATGCCGAGGCCGGAGAAAGCGAAATCTTCACCACGGAATATTTTGTCTTTGCTCGTAAGCCGCAACAATCATAACCAAAAGGGGCCTAAAGATTTTCGATAAGTCTTACGCGCTTAGAGAACCCACGCTGATATGACAGACGAGAAAATTCAAATGACATAAATAGCCTCAAGGTAAAGAGTTCGTAGACTTGAGGTACAAATGAAAAACGTAACCATAAACGAAGATTCTTTGAGGGGTGATCTGAACCGCCTACTGGACGGCAGGGATGAAAACCCTGGCACATGACGCAAACTCGACAAGCTCGATAAACTCGAAGAAATAATTGAAGCCGTTAAGAACAAGAACAATTCCGAGGATTAGCGGGCCGGTTCGGTCCTGTAGTTAAGTATATAATTCCCAAACGAAATGTCGGGAAATTTTCGATTCGTGAATCGAGCGTACCGATGCGCAATCATGCGCGCAACCCAGGATTTTCCCCCGCTGCGGCTGATCTTTCGGTCGGCTGACGAACGGCGGCCGGATCGGGATGTTCTGGCCGGATTCTGTGGCTGCCTGCCCGCTCGTGCGCCGATGCCGGCCCGGTTTTCGGCCCCGG
>JAPOST010000083.1 GCA_026709535.1 Rhodospirillaceae bacterium | reverse complement strand
AGTTCAACGGCATCGTCGAACGGCATCTGGACCAAGCACAAACCTGACAGACCGGTCACAAAAATCAATCATAAGTTGTTGATGTAGTTATTTTTTATCAATCAGGCATTCATCCTTACGATATCAGTAATGATCAGGTCGGGGGTGTCGTCTTTGAAGACTACCAGCCCTTCCTGTCATGGGTAATCACTACACACAGCCTTCAATTCCCAGCAGATCGCTGCTCTTGATGGCTCGTCATGATCAATGGGTAGAATGCGCATTGCCATGGCGCATTACCAGAACTTTGTGCCAACGCGCCCGGCTTCGGAGTCAATTTTCCACCGTCATCAAGTAACGTCATCCGATCAGATATTGTTAAGCAATTGCCATATCTTATGCGGTGTAGCCGGCATCCGGAAGCTGTCAACACCGCGCTTTTGCAAGGCGTCGGTCACTGCGTTGACTACAGCGGGTAGCGCGCCTGTGGTGCCGGCCTCTCCACATCCCTTGGCGCCCAATGGGTTGGTTTTCGTCGGTACAGGATGGTCGACCACGATCATAGAGTCAAGAACAGGCAAATCCGTCGCCCGCGGGATACAATAGTCCATCAGGGACCCGGACTGGCACTGACCGTCATTATCGAAGGTCATTTCTTCCAACAGGGCTTGGCCCAATCCTTGAGTCAGCCCGCCGTGCACCTGCCCTTCTACAAGCATCGGATTAATCACGGTCCCGAAATCGCTGACCGCAGTATACCGATCCACGCTCACCAACCCGGTCTCGGGATCGACCTCCACTTCGCAAACATGGCATCCGTTGGGAAAGGCCGACGGCGAGGTGTCGAAGACCAGGTTGACATCCAGGCTGTCCATGCCGTCGCCGGGCAACGGTTCGGTTTGCATCCTCGTGGCGACTTCATGCAAGGTCATGGCCCGGTCGGTGCCTGCGACCCGAAATACGCCTTCGGTGAAATCGATGTCGGCCTCCGCCGTCTCCAGATAATGCGCCGCCGCTTTCCATCCCTTTTCGATTACCGATTCGGCGGCGTTCAGGGCCGCCTCGCCCGAAGCCATGATCGACCGCGAGCCTCCTGTTCCGCCGCCATGTTGAAGTTGGTCACTATCACCTTGCAGCAGATCAATTCGGTCGTACGATATCCCCAGCGCCGGGCCGAGTACTTGGGCAAAGGCGCCGCTGTGTCCCTGTCCGTAGTCCATTGTACCAGTGATGAAGGTGATCCGGCCGTTCTCTTCGAAACGAATTCCACCGGTTTCCCTGCCTTGCGGCGCCGTGGCTTCAAGATAGCAGGCAATGCCCAGACCGCGGATCACGCATCGCGCTTCACTAGCCGTCCTGCGTGCTGCAAATCCGGCGAAGTCCGCCGCTTCCAGGGCCTTGTTCAAGACCACTTCGAAATCGCCTTCAGCATAGACCTGTCCGGAAACTGCCATATATGGCAAGTCCTCCGGTTTCAGCAGGTTTATCCGACGCAGTTCGACTGGGTCACGCCCGGTATCCCGTGCTGCTTGGTCCAGCAACCGGTCAGTGAAAAGGTTGGCGTCCGGACGGCCTGCGCCTCGATAGGCTGCCACCGGATTCTGATTGGTCAGGACGCAGCGCATGTTCACGAAAGCAGCCGGAATCCGGTAAAGTGAAGCGCCGTTCTTCAGGATATTTGTTGATCCGGGTAACGGACCGACGCCAGACACAAAGGCTCCCATATTGGCGACGCCAGTCATGCGCAGACCCAGTATCCGTCCTTCGGCGTCCAGCGCCAGTTCGCCGTCGACATGAATATCTCTTCCGGCGGCATCGCCCAGGAAGCTTTCAGTACGATCATCCCTCCAGCGCACCGGCCGACCGGTCATTCGGGCCGCGACGAGACACAGAACATGCTCGGGGTAAGCGCCGCCCTTCATGCCGAAGGACCCACCAACATCGTTAATCAGGACCTGAACATCACCTGCTTGACCGCCTATCAGTTCCGCCAGGGTGCGCGACAAGCCGAAAGCTCCCTGTCCACCTGTATGCATGGTATAATGGCTCGTATCGGCATCCCATACACCAGTTCCGCTACGGGGTTCCATGGATACGGCAGCGACGCGCTGGCTGGCGATCCGCAGCCGGGTAACATGGATCGCTGTATTAAAGGCAGTAGCCGTTGCCGCCTCGTTTCCGCCGACCCAGTCCAGTGCCAGGTTACCCGGCACGCTGTCGTGCACTTGAGGTGCGCCGGGTTGCAAGGCTTGCCAAGGGTCGAGAAGCACGGGTAGCGCGTCGGTTTCGAGAGCAATGGTTTCCGCCGCATCTCGCGCTTGCTCCAAGTGATCAGCAACGACAAAGGCGACTGGTTCGCCGACAAACCGGACCCGATCTTGCGCCAACGGATATCGGAGTGGCGCGTTGATGCCAGCCCCATGACGACCCTTGATTGGCAACTTGCATGGGATCGGTTTGCAGCCGAAAGCGACAATGTCGTGCGCTGTAAGGACCAAGTGGACGCCCGGCATTGCGCGGGCGTCTGTGACGTCCAGTACCTTGATGCGACCGTGGGCTTCCGGCGACCGCAGGACATATCCGACTAGCGCGCCATCAATGCGAACGTCATCAGCATAGTGACCGCCGCCGGTCAGAAGCCGATGGTCTTCCTTGCGCGGCGCTCGGTCGCCAATACCAAAATACCGATTTTCGCTCCCATCCATATCACGTTTCTCCACCTGAGAAATCAATGGCGCCCGGAAGAGCGCCATGTTCTCAAGATAAACCCGAATGCCGAGACCGACGAGTCATGTAGTGATGCAGCCATGGAGGTTGCCTGAAGAGCCTTGGACACAATTGAGGAAACTCTGGTACTTTAATGCGCATGTGTGATCGAGGATGACGGCGTGCCGCTACCGGTGACTGGTTGCCGTTTTTCGACAAAAAACCAAATCATGCTCATGAGTGTCGCCATGACCCCTTCTGACCACACCATTTTTGAGGGTGCTTTTGCCGAAATCCCGATCGTGAGCCTCGGTGCGCGCCATGGAAAGGTCGCTGAAAGAGCCGATCTTGCCCGACGATTGGGTGATATCTGCCATCATATCGGTTTTGCTATCGTGACAGACCACGGAGTAAACCGTTCGATCATCGACGGTGTGTTCAACCAAGCCGACCGCTTCTTTTCCCTGTCTGAGGCGGACAAGCGCCGCATCGACAAGAAAAAATCACGTCATTTCCGTGGCTGGGAACCGGTTGGGGCTGAATCTACCAACAATCGACCGGACATGCGCGAACAGATTGACCTCTGGACTGATCACCCGCCTCGGCCGTCCGGGGTGATACCAGACTATCTGAACCTCCTCGGTCCAAATCAGTGGCCGGATGAAGCGGTTACTCCCGGGTTCCGTCAGGCTCTGGAGCGCTGGTTTGGAGAGATGGGCGCTCTGGCCGACGACATTCTGCGCCTGATCGCCATCAGCCTTGACCTGAACGAAGGTTATTTCGAGGTCCTGTTTGGCGACGAACCCATGTCGCTGACAAAGCTGATCCACTATCCGGAGACGCCGCTTGGCGAATTCGGAGTCAATGCCCATCATGATGCCGGTATTCTGACGGTGTTGGCCCCGGGCGGCGTGCCTGGCCTGGAGGTTGAGAACGGAGATGGGGACTGGATACCGGTCCCGATCATCAAGGATTCACTCGTGATCAATCTAGGTGAAATCCTTCAGAAGATGACTGGAAATTATCTTGTTGCCACGCCGCATCGGGTGATGACTCGGGCACCGCGTGTTTCCGTCGGCTACTTCCACGGCCCGTCATTGGACATGAAGATGCAGCCACTGCCATTGCATCAGCGTTTTGCCGATGCCGTTGCCAATAGTTCCCGTCACGCCAACGCCGGTTTCATGGCCCAAGCCGACGAGACGAATGCTGGTATTGGCGACATGAAAAGCCACAAACATCCAGATGTTTATGGCGAACAGCTATGGAATTACTTCAAGCGCAGCTATCCAGAGAACATGGCCCGGCACTACCCGGACAGTTGACTTTCACGCCGCCTGTATGTTCGAACGCGTGACATTGTCCAGGTTCGCCCCCTCGACTCTGATCAGACGCGTGCTGCCTGTCCGCTTCGGCGAATGAACCGCACCGATGCCGTAGAAATGTGCATCACCGGGGTTGAGTGTGTAGGTTTTCTCTTTGACGACTCTGACGGGGTCGCCTGGCGTCACGATTCGCCAGTCCGACATTTCTGTTGTCCCGACAGCCTGTCCGTAAATGGCCCAGCTTGATCCATGATCATGCGGTCCGCTCTCGGCCGGGCCATTGTAGACATGCCCGCAAATGCAGAAGCCGAGATGCGGGTCTTCGTACAACACCTTGCGCGGGTGTTCACCCGGCGCGCGATTCGGCAGGTTGCAGGCGATGAGATCGGCGTCCCGTAGCGCCGTGCTGACCGCGGCGCATACGGCATCTGCACACTGTTCGATCGGTTTCGCTGACAGTAGCACTTTGATTTCGGCGGCGAGATTTTCGATTGTCACGGGCATGGGAAGTCTCAACGAGATTTTGGAGCGAAACCGATACTAACACGCCAACGTCATCACGCCATGGTTGCAGAAGCGCTCGTCAAGGAGTGAATCTGTATGCGCCAGACCAGAGTCAGATCTTGCGCGTTGTCAGGAAGTAGTTGGCCATGCGCAAGTCGATGCGGCCTGTCATCCTTGGCGAAGGCGTGGAATGAGGAGCGCTGTCGGCATTCAACTCTGCTGAAATTCAATCAATTAGCGACCCACAGACGCCTTATCCCATCTAGACCGTGATAATGTCGCCAAGTTGCAGCGTTATCCAGCCCGACCGGGATTTTCCGGCATACCTGCTCGCGAAGCGGACTCGCATGACAATCTTACGTTCGAGCACAAATCGCGACCGCGTGCAGGTAACATGGCATCGGCGGGATTTTTCAAAAAGGCGGCATCACTTTGTTCCTATCCGGAGTCTGCAACCTGTGCAGCGGTAACGGCGATCATGTGATAGATATCGTCAGCTGTACAGCCTCGGGACAGGTCGTTCGCAGGTTTGGCCATTCCCTGCAGGATTGGCCCCAGCGCCATGGCCTTGCCCAGGCGTTCCGCCATCTTGTAGCCGATATTGCCGGCATTAAGATCTGGAAAGATCAGTACGTTTGCATTCCCGGCAACCGGAGAGCCGGTGGCTTTTGTAGCGGCGACGTTCGGTGCGATGGCGGCATCCAGCTGCAATTCGCCGTCGAGAATCAGATGCGGGTTCCGTGAATGGACAAGTCTGGTCGCCTCTCGTACGCGATCGACGGTCTCGTGCACAGCGCTGCCCTTGGTCGAGAAAGACAACATCGCGACCCTCGGCGTCTCGCCAGTCAGTCGCGCAAAGGAACGGGCGGACAACAACGCAATATCGGCCAATTCTTCGGCATCCGGGATGACAACCAGCCCACAGTCAGCGAATACATAGGCCTTGTCAGGCCAGATCATCAGGAAACAGCTAGACGCGATAACGGCGTCGGGATGCTTCCCGATGATCTGCAACGCCGTTCGAACAACATCGGACGTCGTAGCAACTGCACCGCCCAGCGTTCCGTCGGCATGCCCGGCGCGAACCATCATGGCGGCAAAATTGAGTGGCGCGCGCATCGCCGTCAGCGCCCCTTCCCAATCAATCCCCCGGTGGTGGCGCAATTTCCGGTAGGTCTCCGCGTATCGGTGCAGCAAAGGCGAATGCTCTGGGAAAACGATCTCCAGATCGCCAGCCGCCACATGATCATCCGGTTCTGCGAGCAATGCGATGCGCGCCAAGCCATCTGATGCCGCCCGACGGGCCCCTTCAATGATTCGCGGATCGTCGCCCTCTGGCAGGACGATACGCGGACAAAGGGCCCGGGCACGATCAGCGATGGTTGCGAGGACGGACATGCAACTACGGACCCAACTGCTCTGCTCCCAGCGCCTGCTGCAAGAATTACTGGTCATAACCAGTCAGGCAAATCCCGGAATCCGATCTTCGTCATCTGGTCTCCGGTCAGGGCACCTTATTTTCCTTTAAGCTGCTTGCTGTGGTCGCATGTCAAGCGGGTTGATGCCGGCCACGGTTTCGGGTTTCCTCATGGCATCGCGCCGAAAGGGTTCGCCCAGTTCCTGATTCAGCATGACCTCAATAAACGTCGTCACCCCGTCCTTCATTTGGGCGTTGATGGCGGCCTTCAGTTCACCTGTCAGTTCTGCCATGTCATACACCTGTACGCCCTTCAGGCCGCACGCATCAGCAATCTTGGAATAGCTGACCTGCCGGTCCAGTTCGGTACCGACAAAATTGTCGTCGAACCACAACGTCGTGTTACGCTTCTCTGCGCCCCATTGATAGTTCCGGAAGATGATCATGGTGATTGCAGGCCATTCCTCACGTCCGCAAGTGGTCATCTCGTTCATGGAAATGCCGAACGCGCCATCGCCGGCAAAGCCGACGACCGGGGTATCCGGACAACCAATCTTGGCGCCGATGATGGCTGGAAAACCGTAGCCGCACGGCCCGAACAGACCGGGCGCCAGATACTTCCGCCCCTCTTCGAAAGTCGGATATGCGTTGCCGATCGCACAGTTATTGCCGATGTCGGACGAAATGATCGCGTCCTGCGGCAGCGCGTTCTGGATGGCACGCCAAGCCATGCGTGGGCTCATCTTTTCCGGCTCGCGGGCGCGGGCGCGTTCGTTCCAGGTAGTCCCCGGGTCGTCGTCTTCGTGATCCATACTGGCCAGCTTTTGCAGCCAGGCCGAGCGGGTATGGTGAATCTGTGATTTGCGATCTTCGCGACCCTGATCCGCATCGCCAGCGTTCGAGGCCAGTTTCTCAAGCAGTTGCTCGGCAACCATCTTCGCGTCGCCCGCAATGCCGACGGCCACCGGCTTGGTGAGACCAATCCGGTCAGGATTGATGTCCACCTGGATCAGCCTGGCGTCCTTCGGCCAGTAATCGATGCCATAACCGGGCAACGTAGAGAACGGGTTGAGACGGGTTCCCAGAGCAAGGACCACATCGGCTTTGGAGATCAGTTCCATTGCGGCGCGCGAGCCATTGTAGCCCAGCGGTCCGACCGATAGTGGATGGCTACCGGGAAAAGCGTCGTTGTGCTGGTAGTTGCAGCAGACTGGAGCACTCAGGCATTCGGCTAGTTTTGCGGCCGCGCCGATGGCGCCGCTGAGCACCACGCCTGCGCCATTGAGAATGACCGGGAATTTGGCCTCCGATAGCAGTTTGGCTGCTTGCTCGATCCCCATCTGGCCGCCGGGAGACCGCTCTATCTTCACGATCTGGGGCAGGTCGATATCGATAACCCGGGTCCAGAAGTCCCGCGGCACGTTGATCTGGGCCGGCGCGCTTCCGCGCCAAGCCTTCTCGATTACCCGGTTCAGCACTTCTGCCATGCGGGACGGATCCCGGACTTCCTCCTGATAGCAGACCATGTCCTTGAATGCCGCCATTTGTTCGATTTCCTGGAAGCCCCCCTGCCCGATCGTCTTGTTCGCCGCTTGGGGTGTAACCAGCAGCAGCGGCGTGTGATTCCAGTATGCGGTCTTGACCGGTGTCACGAAATTGGTAATTCCCGGGCCGTTTTGGGCCACTGCCATACTCATCTTTCCGGTCGCTCGGGAATAGCCGTCGGCCATCATTCCGGCATTGCCTTCGTGGGCGCAATCCCAGAATGTAATGCCTGCCTTCGGGAACAGGTCGGAAATCGGCATCATGGCGGAGCCGATAATGCCGAAGGCATGCTCTATACCATGCATCTGCAGTACCTTCACAAAAGCCTCTTCACTTGTCATTTTCATCGGCAAATCTCCTTTTTAGTCATCAAGTTACGCGGCATTTTTCAGATATGCCGGCAACAGCTTCGGTATATCGCTGGGCACGTCAGCAACGTCGATGCCGGCAGCCTCGAGCGCGCGTCTCTTGGAAAGATAGCTACCCTTTCCTCTGGAAACGATGGCGCCGGCGTGGCCCATCTTCTTGCCTGGCGGTGATGCTCTGCCAGCCACGAATGCAACGACGGGCTTGCCCATGGAGGCGGCGTATTCAGCGGCATCCTCCTCTGCGGTACCGCCGATTTCACCACAGATCACCACAGCTTCCGTCCTCACGTCCCGGTCCATTATCTCCAGTGCCTCGCGCGTTGTCGTCCCGATGATCGAATCTCCGCCGATGCCATAGAATGCAGACTGGCCCAGACCGTTCTGGCTCAATATCAGGCTGAGCAAAGTTCCCAGACTGCCGGAGCGGGAAATGACGCCGACGTTGCCGGGACGAAACACTGTGGCATTGAACGCAGGGAGGATACCGGCGAAAGTCTCGCCCGGTGTCACGAGCCCAGCGGTGTTGGGGCCGATAATGCGAGTGTTGCTCGCTTTGGCTGCCGCGTGCATTTCCAGCGCGTCATGCAACGGAACATGTTCGGTCAGGCAGATCAGCAACTCCGCGCCAGCCTCGCAGGCGTCGATGGCGGCCGCTTTCGCCATGATGGGTGGAATGAACATCAGCGCAACGTCAAAATGCTGTGCTTTCGCCGCATCGACTGCCGATGCATAGACCGGTTTCCCCAGGTGGTTGGCCCCGGCTTTGCGCGGGCTCACGCCGCCAACGACTTGAGCGCCATACTTGATCATCGCGTCGGTCCAGAAGGTGCCCTGCTTGCCGGTGACGCCCTGGACAAGGATGCGGTGTTCCTTGCGCAGGATCATGCGGCTGCTCCATTTGCTGCAGAGACGGCCGCTCTCACAGCATCGTCCATCGAGTCGAAAGGCTGCCGACCCAGTTCCCGCCGGATGAGTTCAATCGCTTCCTTTTCGCCGGTTCCGTGAACAGTAAAGAAGACCGGAATTTCCGGGTTGAACTTCTTCCAAGCGCTCACGACGCCGCGCGCCATTACATCCGTTCGGGCGAAGGCGCCGCAAAAACTGATCAACAGCGACCTGATGTCGTGGTTTTTCAACAAGATGGACAGCGCTGTTTCGGCCTTGGTATAGGCTTCACCCCCGATCTCCAGAAAGTTTGCCGGCGCACCGCCGAAATGAGCGATGGCATCCATGGTAGCCATGGTCAGGCCTGCGCCGTTGGCCAAGACGCCCACGTTGCCCTCCAGCGCCATATACTTGATTCCCATCGATGCAGCAGCAGCTTCCAGCGTGGTCATGCTGTCTGACGACCCTTGCGCCGCGATTTCGGCCTGACGATTGATCGAGGAATCGTCCAAGACGTACTTGCAATCCAGGACGATTACTTGCCCGTCTTCGGTCAGAGCCAACGGATTGATTTCCAGAAGATCTGCATCAAGCGCCCGGTAGGCGTCATAGAGATCGACAAGGAATCTGGCGATGACCTCCCTCGTTTGGCCGCACAGGTCGAGTCCGGCCAGCGCATCTGAGGCCTGTGTGTCGGTCAGTCCTGTTCTGATATCGACCAAAATTCGACGCACGGCATCGGGATCTGCTGCGGCAGTCTCTTCCACATCGACGCCGCCCATCGTTGAGAACAGAACGACCGGCCTGCAGCTCGCTGCATCACTGAGGACGGCAGCGTACAGTTCGGCGGCGATCGGCACCTGTTGTTCAACCAGTAGCCGATCAATCCTGTAGCCGTTGATCTCCATCCCCAGAATGGCTTCCGCCGCCCCCCGCGCCTCCTCGGCGGATTCGGCAGGCCTGATGCCGCCGGCCCTGCCGCGTTTGCCGATAGGTGCTTGGGCTTTCACCATGCATCGGCCGCCGAGGGCTGCTGCCGCGTCTGCCGCAGCCGATGGCGACGTGACAACCGCGCCTTCCGGCACCAGTAGGCCAAGATTTTGCAGTAAGGCCTTGGCGGCGTTTTCTTCAAATTTCATTCCAAGTTTCCGACTGGACCGTCGTGCGGTAATGGCGGTAATAATGATTTGTTTACAAGATGGTTAGCGTCCGTACTTGATCCAATGGTTTCTGAACAAATCGGCCTCGCCAGGTTTGTCTTCCGGGATTGTCGTGACAAGATGAGTGACGTTGATGAAGTGAGACCAGTTCAGATTTTCCGAGATTGTGTTACCCGCCCAAGTGCCGCCGCCCATCGACAGGGTAAACGGCATTGCATTATCGAAACTGCCGCCATTGCCAAACGTATGTGCCTGGTTGACCAGCACACGCACGACGTCGATGCTTTCCGCCAGTTCCCGAGCATGATCCATCTCCCTGGTATGGATGCCCACGGAATGGCCCAGACCATTGACATGCAGGATTTCTGATGCGATTCGCTTTGCGTCAGCGAAGTCTCTGGCGCGGTAGACGGTCAGGACGAGAGACAGCTTTTCGTCGGCAAACGAATGCTTGCCGCCGACATACTCCTCCTCTACCATGAAGAATCTGAAGCCATTGGCCTCATCGCGCAGGCCGAAAACCCTCGCGGCAACATCGGCGTCTTTTGCAAGGACATGCCGATTCAGTTGGCCATCTTTCCACAGAGTTCCTGCAATACTCGCCTTTTCCGGTTCGGAACAACAGTAGCCGCCCGCCGCAACAAGCATGGCGATCGCTTCTTCATAGATGTCGTCGAGAATGATGAGGGCGTTTTCCGACGAACAGGAAGTTGCGTTGTCGAACGTTTTCGACGCACATATCTTTTGCGCTGCATCCGGCAGGTTGGCTGTTGAATCGATGATGACCGGGACATTCCCGGCGCCGACGCCGATGGTGACGGTGCCGGACTGCATCGCCCGCCGGACGTTGTTCTGACTGCCTGTCACCACCGCCAGATCGCACTGCTTCACCAGCGCTTGGGCGAGTTCCCTGTTCGCCGGCGCCGGCAAGATCTGTACGAGGTCCTCTGGATGCTCGGCCTTGGCAAGTTCTGCACGCATCAGGCGTACGGTTTCGGCTGTCGTCTTCTGGCCCCTCGGTGATGGCGCTATGATCACCGCGTTACCACCCTTCAACGTCAACATGGCCTTGTTGACCGGAGTTGCCGCAGGGTTTGTCGAGGGACAGATTGCGCCCACCACGCCGACCGGTTTGCCATACTTTACCAGACCTCGCTCCGGCTGATCCTCGATCACCCCGACCGTCTTCACCCGCAGCAGGTCTCTCAGCGCACCGAAGGTCTTGCGGGTATTTTTTTCTACCTTGCTGTCGATGTTGCCGAGGCCGGTTTCCTCAACTGCCAGTTCCGCCAGCATTCGGGCGTTTTCCGGCTTGTAAATCGACCAGGCCACGGCTGTGACCGCTTCGTCCACTCGCGTCTGATCATGATTTTCGTAAGCTGTCATGGCTGCTCGCGCACGGCTGATCAGATGCGCCACAACCTGATGCGGACCGGCTGCCTCGGTGTTGGTTTGCTCAGGGACTGGAAGATCCAATACAAGGCTTGAATCGCTTGGCATCAATCTCTCGAAAACGGTTGCCAACATGTTTTCTTGTGTTGTTCCTGATGGAACGATAGAGAATGAAAACAGGGATGCAAATGTTTTCATCTGACTGATGCGCCGACGTAAATCGCGATTACCCGGTATTGTCGACGTCGCCGCCGCAGCCGGAGTATCCCCGGCAACGGTTTCCCGGTATTTCAACAGTCCCGACATGGTGCGCCTTCGCACCCGCTCCCTGATTCGGCGGGCCGTCGACGACCTGGGCTACGTCCGAAACCGCGCCATGCAAAGCATGATCGGCGGCGCGACCGGGAGCGTCGGTCTTGTCATCCCAACAATTGACAATGCCATTTTCTCCGAAATGTTGCAGGCCTTCTCGTCCTGTCTTGCTGCCCGCGACCGGACGCTTCTCATCGCAGCGCACAGCTACGATCTGGATCAGGAAGTTCTTCTGGTTCAGTCGCTGCTGGAGCAGAGGATTGACGCGCTTGCTCTTGTCGGTTTGGAGCACCGGCCGGAAACGTTGCGGTTGATCGATCGCCTAGGCATGCCGACAGTTTTTCTCTGGACCTTTCGCGACGATCAGCCTTGGCCCTGCATCGGATTTGACAATGAGGAAGCAGGAAGAATCGCCGCCAGACATCTGATTGACCTTGGGCATCACGACATCCTGCTCGTGACCGGCGATGAAACGTCCAACGATCGCGCTGCCGGACGCCGAAAAGGCGCCCTTGAGGCCTTCCGTCGCGTCAACATCACGATACCGACTGGCCGACAGATCATTAGTCCCTATGATATCCAGGCGTCGAAAGACAGTATCCTGAACATCTTGAAGTCCAAAGACCGGCCCACAGCGCTTCTGGCAGGCAATGATGTGATCGCCCAAGGCGCCTTGTTTGCCGCCTGCACCGGCGGCCTTTCTGTTCCTTGGGACCTCTCCATCATCGGAATCGGCGACTTTCGGGGATCTTCCGCCGTAGAGCCAGGCTTGACGACAGTCCGAATTCCGGCACGCCAGGTTGGCGAGCTCGCCGCCGATGCGCTGGTGAAAATGATCCACGAACCAGATGCCGATGCAGTACATCAACATCGCTTCCCGCTTGAACTGGTAGTGCGCGGCACAACCCGTCCGATTGAGGCCTAGACGGTTTCTTCTCGTATATTTTGGTTTTGCCTGTTCGTGAAGTATTTGGGCGCAGTGGTCTTGTGCCGGGCAGGCGATCAGGGCCGGTAATTCTACTTCCCGCTGATCGACCTATTCAGCCATGGCTTCAGCGGACGCTGGCGGAACGCGGCGACCAGATGAAAATCTTCTTGGCGAAATGTTCGTTTGAGGCATCGTGGAAGAGGCCGAAGCCAGCCTGATGTCTGGCACGCTCTGGCTAGCTTAACGCTTGGTGCACAAGAGTGGCGAGCAAGGCTATTCCAGGCGCAATCCGGTCCGTATCGATGGAGGAAAAGCCCAGCCGGTAATAGCGCCGCGGCGGCGGCTGTTCCATGAAATAGACATCGCCGGGCTCGATAATCAGACCTTTGGTCAACGCAGTTGCGGCAAGCTTGGTGGCGTCCAGATCGCGCGGCCCTTGCACCCAGGCACTGGACCCGCCCAGGCTGAGGGCGCCAATAGGCGCCGGTTGCACTGCAAACGCTTGCCGCAGCCGCAGCCAGCGTTCCTTGTAGGCTCGGCGCAAGCGAATCACGAGCGCATCATGGTGACCAAGTGCCAGAAACAGCGCTGCCGCCCGCTGATTGTTACTTGGTGGGTGCCGCACCATCAATCGGCGCAGCGCGCGGAGTTCGCGAATGATGTCCGCTGAAGCGACGACATAGCCCAGCCGCAGCCCGGGAAACAGGGTCTTGGACAGACTGCCGATATAGATCACACGGCCATCAGCGTCTCCTGCCTTCAAGGCGGGAACCGCAGCGCCCACGAAATTTGTCTCGCTTTCATAGTCGTCTTCCACGATCAAGGCGTTGCTGGCGGCTGCGACTGCCAGAAGCTGCTCCCGACGCTCAACCGACATGGTGACGTTGGTCGGCGCCTGGTGACTGGGCGTAGTGCATATCAACTGGGCAAGAGACAGCCGATCGTCCACCACCAGCCCCTCGCCGTCGATTGTCGCCGGAATGATACGGTCGGTCCGCAGACGAAAAATGTTGCGCAGGTCCGGATAGCCAGGGTTTTCGATCGCAACGGTCGTGCGTTCCGACACCAGCAGGCTGGAGCACATGTACAGCGCATGCTGGGCGCCCAGAGTGATCAGAATCTGATCTTCGTCGGCCAGGATACCCCGCGCCGGCAAAAGTCGCTTCCGAACCTGCTCCACCAACATCGGGTCATCATGTTCTACAGCGTCAGACGTCCAGCTTTCCAGCCACTTGCGCCCCAAGGCCTGGCGAACGCAATCGCGCCACTCGGCAATCGGGAACAGGGCATGGTCGACCTGCCCGTAGATGAAGGGATATTGGTAGTCGCGCCAGTTCCTTGGCTTGACGATGTTGGTCTGCGCCGAGGGCCGGATTCGCATTTGGCGGGACCAGTCGGTCGCCGGCGATGGTATTGTCGGCAAGACTGGCGTCGGCGGAGTCGGAAAATCGCCGGCGACGTAATAGCCACTGCGTTCTCGCACTTCGAGAAATCCGTCATCCAGGAGCCGCTGGTAGGCGAGAGAAACCGTATTGCGGGACACGTTGAGCAAGTCCGCCAAGCGCCGACTGGAGGGGATACGCTCTCCGGCAGAAAGCTGCCCGGCGCAAATGGCCGACACCATGTTCTGGCGAATCTGCGCCTGCAGACTGATCGGAGCTGACGGTTTTAGCTGGAATATGATGTCCCGCATGACTGTCTTGCCGGAGCTTGGTGCCAGATTTTGCCACTATCTGGTTCTATCATGGCGCCAATTTCAACGATAGCTTATCTTTGTCGTTGCCAATGGTCTCCTCGGACACGTGCGCAGTTTCGGGCGGCCAAGACCAGTCAGAGGACGGAAATGGAATTCGTCGCGAACTCTCTGGAAGAGCACTGGATGCCCTTCACGCCAAACCGCGAGTTCAAGGAGGAACCGCGGCTGGTGGCTGAAAGCAAGGGCATTTACCTGACGGATCACAAGGGTGGTACGGTGCTGGACGGTTCGTCGGGCCTGTTCTGCGTTCCCGCGGGCCATGGGAGGCGCGAAATCGCTGATGCGGTCCATGAGCAACTGATCAAGAACGACTACACGGCTCCGTTTCAGATGGGCCATCCGGGATCGTTTCAGCTGGCAAAAATGGTATCCGCAATCACGCCGGAGCCCATTAATCACGTGTTCTTCACCAACTCCGGCTCCGAAGCCGTGGATACGGCGTTGAAAATCTGCATGGCCTATCACGGCGCTTGCGGCGATCACCGACGGCAGCGCTTCGTGTCCCGCGAACGCGCCTATCACGGCGTCAACATGGGCGGTGTGTCACTGTCCGGCATGGTCAAGAACCGGGACATCTTCCCGGTCTGTATGCCTTATATCGTCAACATGCGTCATACCTGGCGAGAGAAAGATCGCTTCAACCGAGGCCAGCCCGAAAATGGCGAAGAGTTGGCTAACGACCTGCAACGCTTCTGCGATACCTATGGTGGTCATACGATCGCCGCAGTCTTCGTGGAGCCTGTGGCAGGGTCGACCGGTTGCCTCGTACCGCCGAAAGGCTACTTGGATCGCCTCCGCGAGATTTGCGACCAGAACGGCATTCTGCTGGTCTTTGATGAAGTCATCACGGGCTTCGGCAGGCTGGGTACGCCGTTCGCCGCTGATGCTTTTGGCGTGACGCCCGACATCATGACGATGGCCAAGGCGCTCACCAACGGTTGCCAGCCGATGGGCGCCGTTGCCGTCAAAGACGAGATTTACGACACGGTCGTCGATGGCGCGCCGGATGGTGCCATCGAATTCTTCCACGGATATACCTATTCCGGTCATCCGGCTGCGTGCGCCGCCGGCATGGCTGCTCAAAAGATCTATCGAGATGAGAACCTTTTCGGTAGAACAAAAGAGTTGATAGATCACTTTCAGAACGCTGCTTATGCTCTTGAAGATATGGATATTATTACCGACATCCGCGGCTATGGTCTGATGGCAGCCTTCGATGTGAAGCCTGGCGCCGTGGCTGGTGCGTTGGGACCGCAGATCCAGAAGCGCTTGTTCTGGAATGGCTTGCACGTCAAATTCACGGGCGACGCCGGTATCCTGGCACCGCAGTTCATTGCCACACGGGACAATATTGACGAGATGATGGATATCCTGCGGCGCACGCTGACAGAATTCTCGTAAACTTCAGGCGAGTAGCGTTCGGAACAGGGCAACGAGTCTTTTGAGCCCATTCCTCTCCGCATTCCACCCGAATGTCAGCGATTTCGTCTGCGGGGTATTGTAGCCGCGCCAAGCACTGAATGGTGTCCACAGAAGGCGCTACGCCAGGCACGCCCCTCCTACTATTTCGGGAAAGCTGGTTTCTGGCGTTGTCGGCCTTTGCCGGCTCCAGATGACCAGACATTCGGATCGCAACGAGACCAGTTGCGCCGCGCCCATAATGACGTCATTGTTCCTGACGGATATTGATATTATCCAATGATTGCGCCGTCGCCCCGCTTGATGGCAATGACAGCCGATCACGGAACAGATTGACCACTGTCTGGCCAGTGGCTGCCATGACTGCCACGCTCACCCGGATGCTGAATGCCGACGAACAGGGTCCGACGGTCACTTCACACTGGTTCGGGCCGACCAGAAAACGGCGTAATTCGCCAGTCTGCGGATCACCGACCAGCATCTGGTTGTTGCCCATCCCGG
>JAPOST010000200.1 GCA_026709535.1 Rhodospirillaceae bacterium | reverse complement strand
CAATCGTGCCAACATTCGCATGCGGCTTCGTCCGCGCAAACTTCTCTTTCGACATTTCTCTGCCTCTACCTGTCTCCCCACGGGGAGTCGCTTTCATTCAGACGGTTGGTGTTTGAGCCCTCTCAGGCCATCTTGGCGCGGACTTCTTCCGCAACGGCCTGCGGAACCTCCTCGTAGTGATCGAACTGCATGGTGTAGGTCGCCCGACCCTGGCTCATTGAGCGGAGGTTGTTCACGTAGCCGAACATGTTGGCAAGCGGCACCATAGCCGAAATCACCTGGGCATTGCCGCGGGCATCCATACCCTGCACCTGGCCACGCCGGCTGTTAAGATCACCGATAATGTCACCCATATACTCGTCAGGCGTCACCACCTCGACCTTCATCACCGGCTCCAGCAGTTTCGGTCTGCCTTTCTCCATGGCTTCGCGGAATGCAGCACGCGCCGCGATTTCAAAGGCCATGACGCTGGAATCTACGTCATGAAAGGCGCCATCATATAGTTCGGCCTTGAAGTCGATCACCGGAAAGCCGGCCAGTACGCCAGACTCCTTGGCACCGACAATGCCCTTTTCGACACCAGGGATGTATTCGCGCGGGACGCTGCCGCCAGTTACCGAGTTCTCAAAGACAAACGCTTCACCGGGCTCGGCTGGTGAGAAACGGATCTTGACGCGGGCAAATTGGCCCGAACCACCGGTTTGTTTCTTGTGGATGTAGTCGATGTCAGCTTCGCGCGAGATCGTTTCGCGGTAAGCTACTTGCGGAGCGCCAATGTTGGCGTCGACCTTGAACTCGCGCTTCAGACGGTCGACCAGAATTTCCAGATGCAATTCACCCATTCCGGCGATGATCGTCTGGCCGCTTTCTTCGTCTGAACTGACACGAAAAGACGGATCCTCGGCAGCCAACCGGCCCAGAGCCACACCCATCTTGTCGTGATCGGCCTTCGTTTTCGGCTCGATTGCAATCTCGATGACCGGCTCGGGAAACTCCATCCGCTCCAGGATGATTGGCCTGCTGCCGTCGCACAAGGTATCACCGGTCGTGACTTCCTTCAGGCCAGCAAAGGCAACAATGTCGCCAGCCCGAGCTTCCTTGATGTCTTCCCGGCTGTTGGCGTGCATCAGCAACATGCGACCGGCACGCTCCTTCTTGCCCTTTACCGTGTTCAACAGCGAATCGCCAGTGTTCACGATGCCGGAATAGATCCGCGCAAAGGTCAACGAACCGACATAGGGATCGTTCATGATCTTGAACGCCAGCGCCGAGAACGGCTCCTTGTCGTCACTCTTCCGTTCGGACGGCTGGTGACCATCCGGCAGAACACCAGCTATGGCCGGCACATCCAGCGGTGACGGCATATAGGCAACAACCGCATCAAGCAGCGGCTGCACGCCCTTGTTCTTGAAGGCCGAACCGCACATTACCGGCACGAAGGCTCCCGCGATCACACCGTTGCGAATGCAGGCCTTGAGAGACCCTTCGTCGGGCTCATTACCTTCGAGATAGGCCTCAAGCACGGCATCGTCCTGTTCGACGGCTGCTTCCAGGAGCCTTTCGCGGTACTCTGCTGCCTGGGCCCTAAGCTCGGCCGGAATGTCCTGGTCGTGATATTCGGCACCCAACTGTTCACCGGACCAGACAACCGCCTTCATGCGCACAAGGTCGATGACGCCTTCGAATTTCGATTCTGCGCCAAGCGGGAGCTGAATGATCAGCGGGGTCGCGCCTAGTCGATCCTCAATCATCCCCAGGCAACGATAAAAATCCGCCCCGATACGATCCATCTTGTTGATGAAACACATGCGTGGCACGCCATACTTGTCGGCCTGCCGCCATACGGTTTCAGATTGCGGTTCGACCCCAGCAACGGAATCAAACACTGCAACTGCGCCATCAAGCACTCGCAGCGACCGCTCGACTTCTATCGTGAAATCAACGTGACCGGGCGTATCAATGATGTTGACGCGGTGATCCTTCCAAAAGGCGGTCGTCGCTGCAGACGTGATGGTGATACCGCGCTCCTGTTCCTGTTCCATCCAGTCCATCGTGGCGGCGCCATCATGCACTTCGCCGATCTTATGGGACCGGCCAGTGTAGTACAGAATGCGTTCGGTGCACGTTGTCTTACCTGCATCAATGTGAGCCATGATGCCGATATTTCGGTAACGCTCGATGGGAGTGGTGCGTGCCATGGTTCTGAATCCGTTGGGGCAGCTTTTTCAGTGCAGCCTCAAGTTTCCTTGTAACTTCGTGCTACCAGCGATAATGCGAGAAGGCTCGGTTGGCCTCCGCCATCCGATGCGTATCCTCACGTTTCTTGACCGCAGCGCCGCGATTATCTGCCGCTTCCATCAACTCGGCCGACAGACGGTCGGCCATCGTGCGCTCCGCGCGGCCTCGGGCCGCCGCGATCAACCAGCGAATCGCAAGAGCCTGGGCGCGGTCCTGTCGCACTTCGACTGGCACTTGGTATGTGGCACCGCCGACGCGGCGGGACCTGACTTCAATCGCTGGCCGGACATTTTCCAGCGCATCGTGGAAGACACGCAGGGGTTCTGACCGCATCTTGCTTTCAACGCGGTCCAGTGCGCCATAAACGATGCGCTCCGCCACCGACTTTTTGCCATCAAGCATGATGCTGTTCATGAATTTCGTCAGCACTACGTCGTGATATTTGGCGTCTGGCAGAATTTCGCGTCTTTCTGCGCGATGGCGACGGGACATGGATCAATCTCTCCTGATTGCCGGCCCCATCCCAATCGGTTGTGGCCGACGCAGCTTCTTCTCGCTAGCGATTACTTCGGCCTTTTGGCCCCGTATTTCGAACGGCGTTGGCGACGATCGGAAACGCCTTGCGTATCCAGCGTGCCGCGGATGATGTGATAGCGAACGCCCGGCAGATCCTTCACACGGCCGCCCCGGATCATCACTACAGAATGTTCCTGGAGGTTATGGCCTTCGCCAGGGATATAGGAGGTTACCTCAAAGCCGTTCGTCAACCGGACACGCGCCACTTTCCGAAGCGCCGAGTTCGGCTTTTTCGGTGTCGTCGTATATACACGGGTGCACACGCCACGCTTCTGTGGACAAGCTTCCATTGCAGGTACCTTGTTTCGCTTGACCGGCGCTTTGCGTGGCTTGCGAATCAGCTGATTGATTGTCGGCATAACGCCTCCGATTTCCTAACTCGGTCATTTATCTGCAAGACGCACGCAATCACGTTACCGATCAAGCGCATTGCCAACGTTCCTTGTCTTCATCCATCAGTCCACTCAAACTTGCGCGCGAATGCGCAGCATACAGACGATACAAAGCACCGACCCTGAAGCGTCCAACTGCTTCAGGCCGGTGCAACATAAACCCGACGGTTTCCGGCGAGCATCGTGCTCCACTCGCCAACCGACCGGGGTGATGGATCGGCTTTCCAAATAGCATCGGGAGCGGCTTACATCACGAGCACAGAGCCCGTGACCAAGGCCACTCCCGTTGATCACCTGAACAAACTATCGACAATTGCTGTTTAGTCAAGCGGCAAACTGCCAGAAAGACACCATAACCCGCGGGCATGCGACAGTTTTGAGAAGTCTTGAGGCTAACCAAGCCACCTCAAGACTTCTTTGCACACAGGCTATGGAGCCGCCGGGAGTGCCAATTGACGCCAGGGGATTGTCGACATAACCAGATCAGGCAGCGTCGACTTCGACTGGCGGCCGTGGACCTTCCAGCGCCTCGGTGACTTCGGCTTCAGCCCGGGCCGCGCGATCGGCAATGATCTGCTGATCACGGTTTGATGCCTCATGCCGCAGTCGCTTCATGACGCTGCCAGTACCAGCCGGGATCAGGCGACCTACGATGACGTTCTCCTTCAGGCCGGTCAAGCGATCAACCTTTCCATTGACCGCCGCCTCCGTCAAAACGCGTGTGGTCTCCTGGAACGACGCGGCGGAGATGAAGCTCTTGGTTTGCAGGCTTGCCTTCGTAATGCCTTGCAGCACCGGGACGCCCTTTGCCGGCTCGCCCTTCTCCTTGACCACTCGCTCGTTTTCCTGGTCGAATTCGTAGCGGTCGATTTGCTCACCAACGAGGAACGTTGAGTCGCCCGGCTCAATCACCTCCATCTTCTGCATCATCTGGCGCACGATCACTTCAATATGCTTGTCGTTGATCGGCACGCCCTGCAGGCGATAGACCTCCTGAATCTCGTTGACAAGGTAATCGGCAAGAGCCTCGATGCCCAGCACCGCCAAGATGTCGTGCGGCACTGCGTTGCCGTCCATCAGCAAGTCTCCAGGCTTGACCCAATCGCCTTCCTGGACCGTGATGTGGCGATCCTTCGGGATCAGATATTCACGTGGATCCCCTTCTTCCGGTTTGACCACAATCCGACGTTTGGCCTTGTAATCCTTGCCGAATTCAACCCGGCCAGCGATCTCCGAAATAATGGCGAAATCCTTGGGCTTTCGCGCCTCGAAAAGCTCCGCCACTCGCGGCAGGCCACCGGTGATATCACGAGTCTTTCCCGATTCTCGCGGAATCCTAGCCAACACCTCGCCAGCTTCGACCTTCTGACCATTCTCGACCGACAGGACTGCACCCACCGACATAAAGTAGCGAGCCTCCTGACCATTTGACAGGACTACCACTTCACCGTCCTCGTCGCGCAACGTGATGCGCGGGCGGAATTCCGTCCCCTTCGGCTGCTGACGCCAATCAACAACCACTTTGCTTGCAATACCTGTCGCCTCGTCCACATCCTCCCGCATGGAGACGCCTTCGACGATATCCATGTAGTTCGCGGTGCCAGCCCTCTCGGTAATGATCGGCATTGTGTAGGGATCCCACTCGGCCAAGGTCTGGCCGCGTTCAACCGGCAAGCCGTCATCCACATGCAGACGCGCGCCATAAGGCACCCGGAAGCGCGCCCGTTCGCGGCCAGTCTCGTCCTTCAGAACAATTTCCGAATTGCGCGCCATCACAACCAGGCGATCGTCTGAGGCCTCCACGACATTGCGATTGGTGATTGCGACTGTCGAATCGATGGTCGCCTCCACGCTGGACTGTTCAGCGCCGCGCTGAGCTGCGCCACCGACATGGAAGGTCCGCATCGTCAGCTGGGTGCCTGGCTCACCGATCGATTGGGCAGCGATAACGCCCACAGCCTCACCGACATTCACGGGCGTACCACGGGCCAGGTCGCGGCCGTAGCACTTCCCGCAGATACCGTTGCGAGCCTCGCAAGTGAGCGCAGAGCGGACCTTGACCTCATCAACGCCAGCGGCTTCGATCGCCTCCGCTTCCTCTTCTTCAATCAGTTCGCCATCAGCAACCAAGACCGATCCATCCACCGGATTCAGCACATCGCCTTGCGCCGTCCGGCCCAGGATACGCTCGGATAGCGAGACCACGATGTCACCGCCTTCCGCGACGGCGCGAATATTGATTCCGCGGTTCGTACCGCAATCCGCTTCGTAGACAATACAGTCCTGCGCCACGTCCACCAACCGCCGCGTGAGATACCCGGAATTTGCCGTCTTCAACGCCGTATCCGCCAGACCCTTCCGGGCGCCATGGGTGGAGTTGAAGTACTCCAGAACCGACAAGCCTTCCTTGAAGTTGGAGATGATCGGCGTTTCGATAATTTCCCCCGACGGTTTTGTCATCAGACCGCGCATGCCGGCCAGCTGCTTGATCTGCGCAGCCGAGCCACGGGCGCCGGAATGAGCCATCAGGAAGACGGAGTTGGTCGGCTTGTTTTCCTCGACCGCCTGCATCGCCTCCATCATCTCGTTGGCAACAAGGTCCGTACAGCGCGACCAGGCATCAACCACCTTGTTGTACTTTTCGCGCTGCGTGATCAGGCCGTCCTGATACTGCTGTTCGTATTCCTTCACCTGGCTTTGGGTCTGGGCAATCAGCGAATCCTTTGCAGCCGGAATCTTCAGGTCATCCTTGCCGAACGAGATGCCGGCGCGGCAGGCGTAGGAAAAGCCCAGTCCCATGATCTGGTCGGCGAAGATCACCGTCTCCTTCTGACCGCAGTGGCGGTAGATGATATCAATGACGCTGCCGATTTCCTTCTTGCTGAGCACCCGGTTGACAAGTGCGAACGGCACATTGGCATGCCGGGGCAACACGTCGCCAATAATCATTCGCCCAGGGGTGGTAATCACCTGCTTGATCGTCTCGTTGCCATCGGCATCCTTGGATCGCCATAACGCCTTGATCCGCGTGTGCAGATCCACTATCCCGTTGTCCAGAGCAAGCTGAATTTCGCCGAAATTGGCAAAACGCGGGATCCGATAGGCCGCCAGTTTGCCGGACTTCAGGTCCTTGAGTGTCATCCTGACGTTGGTGACCTCAACCTCTTCCAGCGGCTTCTTCGGATTCTTGACAAGAATGTCGCGTCGCTCCACTGCCGCCTTCAAGGCATCTTCCGAAGTGATTTCGACCTGCGGGCCAGTCACGTCCGGGCGTTCGTAGGACAGGTAGTAGATTCCGAGCACGATATCCTGCGACGGCACAATGATCGGCTTGCCGTTGGCCGGACTCAGGATATTGTTCGTGGACATCATCAGCACGCGAGCTTCCAGCTGCGCCTCCAGCGACAACGGCACGTGCACCGCCATCTGGTCACCGTCAAAGTCAGCATTAAACGCCGTACAGACCAAGGGATGAAGCTGTATTGCCTTCCCTTCCACCAGGACCGGCTCGAAGGCCTGGATGCCAAGGCGGTGCAGCGTCGGCGCGCGGTTCAGCAGGACCGGGTGTTCGCGGATGACCTCTTCCAGGATATCCCAGACTTCCGGCAATTCCTTTTCAACCTTCCGCTTGGCAGCCTTGATTGTGGTCGCCAGCGACCGCTCTTCCAGCTTGGCGTAGATAAACGGCTTGAACAGTTCGAGCGCCATCTTTTTTGGCAGGCCGCACTGGTGCAGCTTCAATTCCGGGCCGACCACAATGACCGAGCGACCTGAATAATCGACTCGCTTGCCCAAGAGATTCTGCCGGAACCGACCCTGCTTGCCTTTCAACATGTCGCTCAGAGACTTCAGCGGCCTCTTGTTGGCGCCTGTGATCACCCGGCCCCGACGACCGTTATCGAACAGAGCGTCGACGGATTCCTGCAGCATCCGCTTCTCGTTGCGGATGATGATGTCGGGCGCCCGGAGTTCAATGAGCCGCTTGAGGCGATTGTTACGATTGATGACACGGCGGTACAAGTCGTTCAGGTCCGAGGTTGCGAAGCGTCCGCCGTCCAGCGGCACCAGCGGGCGCAGTTCCGGCGGAGTGACCGGCACGACATCCATGATCATCCATTCCGGACGAGTGCCCGAGTTCAGAAACGCTTCGACCAGCTTCAGACGCTTGACGTATTTCTTGCGTTTGGCTTCAGATTTGGTTTCCTTCAGATCATCGCGAAGGGTCTGGCGCTCTTTCTCCAGATCAATTTCCAACAGCAGATCCTTCAGAACCTCCGCACCGATGCCCGCCTCGAATGTATCTTCGCCGAACTCGTCCATGGCGTTCCAGTACTGCTCTTCGTTCAGCAACTGATACTTGCTCAGCGCTGTCAGTCCCGGTTCCGTGACCACATAGCTTTCGAAATACAGGACACGCTCCAAATCCTTCAGCGTCATGTCCAGCAACAAGCCGATACGGCTGGGCAGCGACTTCAGAAACCAGATGTGCGCTACCGGCGACGCCAGTTCGATATGGCCCATTCTTTCACGGCGCACTTTCTGCAGTGTCACTTCAACGCCGCATTTTTCGCAGATAATGCCGCGGTACTTCATGCGCTTGTACTTGCCGCACAGGCATTCGTAGTCCTTGATCGGACCAAAGATCCGCGCACAGAACAGACCGTCCCGCTCCGGCTTGAAGGTCCGATAATTGATGGTCTCGGGTTTTTTGATTTCACCCCATGACCACGAGCGAATCTGCTCCGGGCTTGCAATGGAGATCTGGATTTGGTCGAAATCCTCCGTCTTGCGGACGGGGCCAAAGACGTTCATCACTTCGTTCATGCAAACAACTCCAGCGGTTTGTGGTGACTTGCGTCGACGGCGCGAGCCGAGAACGGGCTCAAGGGCGTCAGGGGTCTCGTCCAACCGCCCTGTGCCGTTTTCCTTGGTTAAAACGCGTCCTGCTTCAACTCGACATTCAGGCCCAACGAGCGTAGCTCCTTTACGAGCACGTTGAACGATTCCGGGATTCCGGCTTCGAACGTGTCCTGGCCACGAACGATCTTGGCGTACACGTTGGTTCGGCCCGCCACATCGTCCGACTTGACAGTCAGCATTTCCTGCAATGTGTAAGCGGCACCATAGGCCTCAAGGGCCCAAACCTCCATTTCGCCGAAACGCTGGCCGCCGAACTGGGCCTTGCCGCCCAGCGGCTGCTGGGTGACCAAGCTGTACGGGCCAATTGACCGGGCATGGATCTTGTCGTCCACAAGGTGATGCAACTTGAGCATATAGATATACCCGACCGTAACCTTGCGGTCGAACTGTTCACCAGTTCGACCATCGACAAGCGTCACTTGTCCCGACACGTCCATGCCCGCCTGGCCCAACAGGCCGACGATATCGTCCTCTCGGGCTCCATCAAATACCGGTGTTGCCATTGGCACTCCGGTCTGCAGACTACGGGCCAGGCCAATGACGTCGTCATCGCCCAGGCCGGCCACATTTTCCTTGTAGCTGTCATCACCCAGAACCGTCTTCAGGTGGTAACGCAACCCCTTTGCGGCTTCCTTCTTGGTCACATCCAGGGAAGTCTCCAGCATCTCGCGGATTTGGCGGCCCAAACCAGCCGAGGCCCATCCCAGATGGGTTTCCAGGATCTGCCCGACATTCATACGCGACGGCACACCCAAGGGATTCAACACGATATCAACAGGCGTCCCGTCCTGGAGATAGGGCATATCCTCGACCGGCATGATCTTGGAGACGACACCCTTGTTGCCGTGGCGGCCAGCCATCTTGTCACCGGGCTGCATTTTTCGTTTCACCGCGACAAAGACCTTCACCATCTTCATCACGCCCGGCGGCAACTCGTCGCCGCGCTGCAGCTTGTCTACCTTGTCCTTGAAGCGTTCCTGCAATTGCTCGATCGACGAATTGAAGACTTTCGACAGGCTCTCAATCTGCATGGCGCGCTTGTCGGCCTTGACGGCAAACTCGCGCCAATCGTACTGCCTGTACCTCTCCAGCACCGCTTCGGTTATCTCGCTGCCCTTCTCGAAGCCGTCCGGACCATTCTCGCCTGTCTGCCCGAGCAGCAGTTCCCGCAAGTTGGCGTAATAGGCGCGCTCCAGAATGGTCCGCTCGTCGTCGCGATCCTTGGCCAGACGTGCAATCTCCTGTCGTTCGATCGCCATGGCGCGTTCGTCCTTGTCGACGCCACGGCGAGAAAACACCCGTACCTCGACGACCGTACCAGCCACACCGGGCGGCAAACGCAGCGAGGTATCCCGAACATCCGAGGCCTTTTCACCGAAGATGGCACGCAACAGCTTTTCTTCCGGCGTCATTGGCGATTCGCCTTTGGGCGTTACTTTTCCAACCAGAATATCTCCGGGCTGGATTTCGGCGCCGATATAAACGATGCCGGCCTCGTCGAGGTTCTTCATCGCTTCTTCGCCAACATTCGGAATATCGCGCGTGACCTCTTCTTGGCCCAGCTTGGTATCACGGGCCATTACCTCGAATTCTTCGATATGGATCGAGGTGAAGACATCCTCGCGCACGATCCGCTCGGAAAGCAGGATCGAGTCCTCGAAATTGTAGCCGTTCCAGGGCATGAACGCGACAAGCACGTTCCGGCCCAGGGCCAATTCGCCCAGGCTGGTAGATGGACCGTCTGCAATGATCTCGCCCGATTCCACGTCGTCGCCTACCTTCACCAGAGGCCGTTGCGTAATCGAGGTATTCTGGTTCGAGCGCTGGAACTTCAGCAGGTTGTATATATCGACGCCAGGCGAGCCGGTCTGAATATCGTCTTCTCGCGCCCGGATCACGATACGGGTCGCATCCACCTGGTCAACGACGCCAGCCCGCCGGGCCGCGATTGTCGCGCCGGAATCGCGGGCAACGCGGCCTTCCATACCCGTACCAACCAGCGGCGCTTCCGGCTGTAGAAGCGGTACTGCCTGACGCATCATGTTCGAGCCCATCAAGGCGCGGTTGGCGTCGTCGTTCTCCTGGAACGGAATCAGCGATGTCGCCACGGACACCACCTGCTTCGGCGAGACGTCGATATACTCGATCTCGCTCGGCGGCATCATCAGATAGTCGCCAGCTTTCCGGCAGCTGATCAACTCGTCGACGAAATGGCCTTTGTCATCCAGTTCGGCATTGGCCTGGGCTATGGTAAACTTGCCTTCCTCCATCGCCGACAGATAGACGACATCGTCGGACACCTTACCACTGTTAACCTTGCGATAAGGCGTTTCGATAAAGCCATACTTGTTCACCCGTGCATAGGACGCCAACGAGTTTATCAGGCCGATATTCGGGCCTTCCGGCGTTTCAATCGGACAGATCCGACCATAGTGCGTGGTATGTACATCGCGTACTTCGAAGCCGGCGCGCTCGCGGGTCAGGCCGCCAGGTCCAAGAGCCGAAAGACGCCGCTTGTGAGTGATCTCCGACAACGGGTTGGTCTGGTCCATGAACTGGCTGAGTTGCGACGAACCGAAAAACTCACGAACCGCGGCGGCGGCCGGCTTGGCGTTGATCAGATCGTACGGCATGACGCTGTCGATCTCGACGGTCGACATCCGCTCCTTGATCGCTCGCTCCATTCGTAACAGACCAACCCGATACTGGTTCTCCATCAGTTCGCCGACGGACCGGACCCGGCGATTTCCCAGGTGGTCGATGTCGTCAATGTCGCCGCGGCCGTTCTTCAGTTCCAAAAGCAGCCGAACGATCTCGATGATGTCCTCGCGGCGCAAGACCCTGATATTGTCCGGAACATCGTCGTTGGAGAAATTGAGGCGGGCATTCATCTTCACCCGGCCGACAGCCGAAAGGTCGTAGCGTTCCGGATCGAAGAACATCGACCGCAGGAGGTTTTCCGCAGCTTCCACAGTCGGCGGCTCGCCCGGACGCATGACGCGATAGATGTCCATCAGCGCTTCGTTCCGGTTCATGTTCTTGTCGGCCGCCAGCGTATTGCGCAGATACGGACCGACCGTCACATGATCCACGGCCAGGATCGGTAATTCCTTGACCCCGGCCTGCTCGAGATTCTCGAGCAACTCCTCGGTAATTTCCTCGCCGGCTTCGGAGTAGATCGCGCCGTTTTCGCTGTTGACCAGGTCGCGCGCAACGTACGAGCCAATCAGTTCTTCCGGCGATGCGATCCGGTCCTTCAGGCCGCCATCCTTGAGGCGCTTGATCAATCGCGGCGTCACTTTCTGACCAGCTTCGGCCACGACTTCGCCAGTCTTGGCGTCGATCATGTCGGCCACCAGTTTCTGATCGGCCATGCGATCAGCATCAAAAGGCGTCCTCCATCCCTTCTGCGACTTGATGAATGTCACCACATCATAGAAGTAGCCCAGCAGATCGTCCTGACTGTAACCGACCGCATCATATGGATCGAGTTCCTGGCCTTCCTCGGCCAGTCTGGCGCGCTCCTTGGCCGTGGCATCATTGTCCAGGGCCAGAAGCAGCGTCGTCACCGGCAGTTTGCGGCGGCGATCGACGCGGACATGCACGATATCCTTGGCATCGAATTCGAAATCCAGCCAGGAGCCGCGGTAGGGAATGACGCGCGCGGAGAAAAGCAACTTGCCCGAAGAATGGGTCTTCCCCTTGTCGTGATCGAAAAAGACACCCGGCGAACGGTGCATCTGGGAAACAATCACTCGTTCCGTGCCATTCACGACAAAGGTACCATTCTTCGTCATCATGGGCATGTCGCCCATGTAGACATCTTGCTCCTTGATATCCCGGATCGACTTGGCGTCGGTTTCCTCGTCGACATCCCACACCACCAAGCGCAGGGTCACCTTCAACGGCGCAGCATAGGTCATGCCGCGCTGCTGACATTCTTCGACGTCGAATTTCGGTTCTTCGAACTCATACCGAACGTATTCCAGCATTGAGCGTTCCGAGAAATCGCTTATGGGAAATACTGACTTGAAAACAGCCTCCAGACCCCAGTCACCGCGCTCGCCGGGTTGGATCTCCTTCTGGAGGAAATGGTCGTATGAGGTCTTCTGGACTTCGATCAGATTCGGCATTGGCACCACTTCGGCAATACGACCGAAGTTCTTGCGAATGCGGGTGCGGCCCGTGAAGGTCTTCGCCATCGATATTCCTTTTCTTTTTCCCACGCTTGTCCGGCCCGTACCGTGTGGTTCATCGGGTAAACGGCTCGACTGATCTTCCACTCTCTCGCGTTCCCGGTGGGACAGGTTCCTTAATTCAGACACGCAAAACGCCGCTCGGGCCACAAAGATAAATCCTTGCAGCCCAACGGCATTCCAGACGTGCTATAAGCCCGCGCCAAAGATTGCGACCGCGCTACTCAAGATCCACCGACGCGCCCGCTTCCTCCAATTTCTTCTTGATCTCTTCAGCCTCGTCCTTGCTAGCCCCTTCCTTTACCGGTTTCGGCGCGCTTTCGACCAAGTCCTTGGCCTCCTTGAGGCCCAGGCCGGTGATCGCGCGAACTTCCTTGATGACATTGATCTTCTTGTCGCCCACCCCGGTCAGAACCACATTGAATTCCGTCTTCTCTTCGGCGACCTCGCCGGTATCTCCACCAACTGCCGCTCCCGGCATGGCACCCGGCATCATCATCATGCCGCCGCCAGCCGAAGCCTGCACGCCCCATTTTTCTTCCAGCAACTTGCTAAGTTCCGCCGCTTCCAGAACAGTAAGCGACGATAGATCTTCTGCGATTTTTTCCAGATCAGCCATTTGACATCACTCCAGTAAGGTAGGTTAGATTGATAAATCGGCCAGCAGGCATAAAAAATTCTCACACCTGCCGGTTGAATCCGAGCGTCTCTTTCGGTCCTCTCCTATTGCTGCCCGCGAGCAGCCAGCACGCCGACCATGTCGCGCGCAGGCGCTTCCAGCACACCAACCATGTTCCGGGGGGGTGTCTGAAGCACGCTGGCCAATTTGGCGGCAGGGGCCTGGAGAAGGCCTAGAAGCTGGGTGCGAAGCTCGTCCAGCGAAGGCAACATTGCGAGCGCTTTAAGCTGGTCGACGTCCATTACCTTGCCACCCAAGCCGCCACACAGAATGACCAGCTTGTCATTCTTCTTGGCAAAACCCAGCGCCACCTTGGCGGCAGACACCGGATCCTTGGTATAGGCGATGGCCGTAGGGCCCTTGAACTGATCAACCAGCCCGGCGTGTGGCGTGCCTTCCACGGCAATCTTCACTAACCGATTCTTGGTCACTTTGAAACGTGCGCCGACTTCCCGCATCTCCTCGCGAAGGCTTGATGTCTCGGCCACCGTCATCCCACTCTGGCGGGTGACGATGACAAGCTCGGCATCGCTGAAGATGTCGCGCAAATCGGCAACCTGTTTCTCTTTTTGTGCACGGTCCACGTTCTCCGTCTCCGACACTTGTTTGGCCTTCGGTTACTCGAAATGAGTAAACTCGAGGCCGGTTCCATTTGCCATGTTGTGGGCGATCCCCATCAACCTGACCGAAACCTGTCCCGGAGAACGCTGGCCCCGCTCCTTACCGGACCGACACCGTTTCCTCCGCCTCATGCTGGCCGCCGGCTGGGGCGATTAAGCCCGACCGTCATGATGACGGCGAGACGCCTGCAATCTCGGACAGGGGTCGACGGCTTGTTCTGACCGAAATGATCCAGTCAGGGTCTGCCGTCGCATCACCAGACCCTTGGAGTCTGACGAATTCCTTCAGCAGCGCCTAGGCGCTGCTCAACGCCGCCAAGTCCAGTTGGACCGACGGACCCATTGTTGAACTCATTGATACCTTCTTGATGTAGGTACCTTTCACACCACTCGGCTTGGCAGCGCTGATAGCGTTGAAGAAGGTCTTTGCATTCTCCACCAGTGCTTCGTCACCAAAGCTCGCCTTGCCGATACCGGCATGGATGATACCCGCCTTCTCGGCCCGAAACTGAACCTGACCGCTCTTGGCATCCTGGACAGCCTTGGCAACATCCTGTGTCACCGTGCCAACCTTGGGATTCGGCATGAGGCCGCGCGGGCCCAGTATCTTGCCCAAGCGCCCGACCACCGGCATCATGTCTGGCGTGGCAATCACTCGTTCGAAATCCGACCTGCCATTCTGAATCTCTTCAGCCAGTTCTTCAGAACCGACGATATCCGCACCCGCCCCCTTGGCCTCCTCAGCCTTTGCGTCGCGGGCGAACACTGCAACCCGCAATGTTTTGCCCGTGCCATTCGGCAATGTCACTGCGCCGCGAACCGTCTGGTCGGCGTGCCGAGTATCAATACCCAGGTTCAGAGACATTTCGATGGCTTCATCGAATTTCGCCGTCGCGCGTTCCTTGATCGCGGATATGGCTTCTTCGATCACATAGAGCTTCTCGGCATCCATGCTCTCAACGGCGCGGCGCATGCGTTTTCCAGCTTTGGCCATGGCTATCCCAACACCTCAATGCCCATCGACCGGGCGGAACCGGAGAGGGTCTCGATCGCCGCAGCCACATCATTGGCGTTCATGTCTTTCATTTTCTGAGCGGCTATTTCCTCAAGCTGCTTGCGTGTCACCGTGCCGGCAACGTTACGGCCCGGTTCTTGCGATCCCTTCTGCAGTTTGGCAGCATTCTTGATGAAGTAGCTAGCCGGCGGCTGCTTCGTTTCGAACGAAAAGCTGCGATCGGCGTAGATGGTAATGATCACCGGGATTGGCATGCCCGGCTCCATATTCTGGGTGGCCGCGTTGAAAGCCTTGCAGAATTCCATGATGGTGATGCCACGCTGACCCAAGGCAGGTCCGATGGGAGGGGACGGATTAGCTTGACCCGCCGGTATCTGAAGCTTCAAATATCCGTCGATTTTTTTTGCCATCTCTCTATCAGCTCCTGTTATGGCGACAGACCATCGGCCTGTGCTGGCTGTCGAAGCGCAGTGTGGCTCCGATGACCCCCGCGCACTTGACCGACGCCCGGAAACGCCAGTGCCGTATCATGGATACGGCCAACTATCCTTTTTCAACCTGGGTGTATTCCAGTTCGACCGGCGTCGACCGCCCGAAGATGGAGACAAGGACCTTCAGCCTGGACCGCTCTTCGTCCACTTCTTCCACCATCCCATTGAAACTTTCGAACGGACCGTCGCACACCCGCACCTGCTCACCGATTTCAAATGTAATGGATGGCTTGGGCCGTTCCACCCCTTCCTGAACCTGCCGCAGAATCTGCCGCGCCTCTCGTTCGGTAATCGGTGACGGCTTGCCACCACTGCCCAGAAAACCGGTTACTTTCGGTGTGTCCTGGACCAAGCGCCAAGTCGCGTCTGTCAGTTCCATATTGACCAGAACATACCCCGGAAAGAACTTCCGCTCCGCGGTCACTTTCTGACCGCGCCGCATCGTGACCACTTCCTCGGTCGGAACCAGCACGTCCGCAATCAGATCATCCAGTGCCTTGGCCTTGGCCTGTTCCTTGATGGATTCAGCAACCTTCTTCTCGAACCCGGAATAAGCATGGATGACATACCAATTCATCGCCATCGACGACTACCTCCCGAACCCGAGGATGGTTTGTACCAGCGAGCCTAGCAACCAATCGACAATCATAAAGAACACGGCAATCAGCACCACCATGATGAATACCATGATAGTCGTCTGAATGGTTTCCTTGCGAGTCGGCCAGGTGACTTTGCTGGTTTCCTGCCGCACTTCGCGAAAAAACTTCGCCGGATTCATAATCTGTCTCTTTCGTTCACCGGAGTCGGCCGCGGCTTCCGTCGCGGACAGTCTGGCGATTGGCAGGAGTGGAGGGGTTCGAACCCCCAACCCCCGGTTTTGGAGACCGGTGCTCTGCCAATTGAGCTACACTCCTAGCCGTCCAATCACGGAATCTTTCCAACCCCATACGACAAAATAACGGCGGGCCACCAAATGAAAGTAAGCACCGCCGCCGAATTCAACTTCTCAAGATACGCTGCCTTACCGCCGCAATCAAGCTAACGTATTGCCACGCCCGAGCCATCTGACGAGTAGATCAGGAGCGTTTTGTTTCCCTTTCTATCACGAACTGGCGTCTATTTCTTGATGTTTGTGACGACGCCGGCTCCGACGGTTCTTCCGCCTTCGCGGA
>JAPOST010000082.1 GCA_026709535.1 Rhodospirillaceae bacterium | reverse complement strand
CCCGACAGAGGACCAGAGACTGAGGCCGCCCCTGGCCGAAGGAACAGACACTGATATCACTACGAAGGCACATTGGGTTGTGTAGGCGTATTTGGTCAGGATGAAAGCGCTGTCGAGAGCGATGAAAGATTTGAGATTTGTGGAGGTTTTCTCGCAGCGCGGGGAGATTGAGTTTTCCGATGGCTTGGTCGATATGGACCGACGAGGGCTATAGCTTCATCTACAGTGGTCGTCAGATACCTTGGAGGTCGGCAAAGGCCTCACCGAGCACGATTGCAGTGGCGGTAAGTCAGCCAATATGATTCACTCCTGCCGACGACAGGAGAGTTAGCACCGCAGACATCAGAACGGCGCTGGTGGTAACCAAGGTCGAAAAGGAAAAGCGCACACTTTCTCCTGTCTGGTGCAACCCCGATTCACAATTCGGAAAATCAAAAACTCTGTTTGGGCAATCTATTGATATTTTGCTGGTTTCGGCGCCTTTGGCTAGGAAGTACCCTCCATGCCTTGATGGGCCGGTTGATGTCTCAAAAGTCGCTGTCAATGCTGTTCGCTCGACTTCGGCCAGACCGATGACAGCATCCTGATCCATGGTACAGGGCCGTCACGCGCACTGGTCTGCATCGCTTCGGCCCGTTCTTTGGTGGCTTGAGGCCGCTCCCGTCTTTGTCTTTTGGGTGGGTGCATTGCTCTTGCCGTCAGCAGCGGCATCAGCGTTTGGCGGTTTCGTGGGGCGAACACTGGGGCCGTTGTTGCCCTATTCGGGCCGTGCAACCCGGAACCTTAGACGAATCTACCCCGACATGACTGTCCGAGATCGCCGGAAAACCATTCGAGGCATGTGGGACAATCTCGGCAGGGTGGCAGCCGAGTCGGCGCGAATCCAGGCGCTTTGGGACCCCCGCTTGAGTGCAGCGATTTCGGAACTTGGCTCTGACAAGCTTCTGGAAGCCGTGCGAACCGGTGAAACTGTCAAGATTGAGTGCGGTCGGATCAGGATTATTGGAGTCGAAAACTTCGTCCGATTGTTGAGCATCCGAGGGCCCGCGCTGATTTTCGTACCGCACATGGGCAATTGGGAACTTCTGCCCATTGGCGCCGCGCGTTTCGGAGTCTTCACGTCGGCGATTTTTCGTCGACCGAACAATCCCCTTTTGGCGCGTCTGCTGGACCGAAGTCGCGCCGGCATGGTGGCATTGTTGCCGAAAGGATATGAGGGCGGAGTGGCTGCCGGACGGGTCATGCAGGAGGGCGGCCGGCTTGGCTTGTTGGTAGACCAGAAACAAAATCGCGGCGTGGCTTTGGACTTCCTCGGGCAACCGGCAATGACCGGTTTGACATTGGCTCGATTCGCATTACGGTTTGATGCGCCGATTTTCGGGGCCTGCTGTCGCCGCCGCGGGGGCCGAAATTTTACGATTGAAATCACTCCACCGCTCAGCGTGAACCGGACCGGCGACGACGCGCATGACGAAAAGGCGATCATGCAAATGGTAAACAACAAGATCGCCGATTGGGTACGTGAGACGCCCGATCAATGGCTCTGGCTTCATCGACGTTGGGGCAAGTAGACCAGACAGCGCGACAAAACACACGATGGCTTCCAAGCCCTGACAGATTAGCTTGCGTCGCTTGCCAACAGTCTGCTGGAGTTGCTGCCAACTGGTTGTTGCGATTTCCTTATTTTTCCGAGCTGGCCCCTGATCAACTCGACATCCCAGCGTTTTCTGGACCCGTCCTGCCGCGTAGAGATCGTTATGACTGAATTCAATCAGGAGACTTTCGAGTTGGTTGCCGAAATCATAAGTGATATCTGTTCAATCAACCGAGCGGACATCACTCCAGATACCCATACCGTCGATGATCTCGGTATTGACAGCCTCGATTTCCTGGACGTGACCTTCGATATCGACAAGAGATTCGGCATTAAAATGCCGGTCGAGCAGTGGATGGAAGAAGTGAATCAGGGTAATGCCGATGCAGCCGAGTTTTTTGTTATGAAGAATCTTGTCACCCGGATCGAGGAACTGCGGGCCGAAAAGGCCGCCTAGTCTTGAGTGCGCTCGCCGTATCCCGGCAACCGCGTTCCGTTCATGTATCTTGAGTATTTCCAGATGGTCGACCGGGTAGTCGCTTTGGACAGCGCTGCCGAGACGATCCAGTGTATCGCCCGCGTGCCTGATACTTCAACGATCTTTGAAGGACACTTCCCAGGCTACCCGCTGATGCCGGGAACCCTTCTCGTCGAAACCGTGGCTCAGGTTGGCGGGTTTCTTTTGATGTCGCTGGGTGGCTATAGCCGGCTGCCCATCCTGACGCAGATTGCAAAGGCGAAAGTCCGACGGGCTGTTTCTCCCGGAACTGAATTGCAGGTTGATGCCAAGGTCATCCAAGTCAGCTCCGGGATTGCCGCTGTCGAAGGAAGATTGAATGCGGACGGCAAGCCCATCGTAACCTGCGAAATTCGCTATCACATGATGGCGTTCCCGCAAGACAACCTCCGCGCTATGGTGCTGTCCCGGGCGCGCGATATCGGCGTGCCGGTACCCGATGGCGAGAGTGCAACGTGATCGATAGAGATGTCTGCGTCACTGGATATGGCTTGTTATCTCCCTTGGGGGAACAGCCTGATGCTTGGTGGGCGGCGCTGAAGGATCGCGAAATCTGGCGGAGTCGGGTCGACAAGGACCGATATGCGCCTTTCATCATCCATACAATCCCGGATTACGATCTTTCCAGCCAAATTCCGCGACCGGGCGATCAAAGGGCGATGGGTCCCATGATGCAGTACGGTGTCTACGCCGCTGGCTTGGCGCTCGAGATGGCCGGTCTGAAGGGCGATGCAGCACTACTGCAACAGGTCCACATGATTGTCGCTTCCGGCGGAGGCGAACGCGACGTCGATCTGGACCGGGCGATCGTAGAGGGGGTGACGGGCCGAAATGACCAGGACAAGTGGATTACTGCGCAGATGGCTGATGGCCTCCGCCCAACGCTGTTCCTGGCCCAGTTGCCAAACCTATTTGCCGGCAATATTTCCATAGTGCACAAGGTATCCGGTTCCAGCCGGACTTTCATGGGCGAAGAGGCGGCCGGCGCGGATGCGCTACGGATTGCCTGTCGGCGATTGGCGAGCGGGCAGGGGGATATCTTCCTCGTCGGGGCGGCCTTTGCCCCGGAACGCCCAGAGTTGCAAATTTCGTACAACGCTGGCGGGTACATGCTGCGAGACGAATTTGCCGACCTGTGGAGTCGGCCGGATGCCGGCATGTGTTTTGGCGGTGCTGGTGCGTTCCTTGTTCTCGAAAGCCGGGAGAGTGCTGCAACCCGACGCGTGCCTGTGCGCGTCGTGATACGCGGCATCGAGTCGGACCGGACAGACCGGGCAACAGGAGATGTCGCGGCAACGGCGCAGCGACAGATCGAAAAGCTTGGAATAGGCGAAATCGACCGGGACACCATCGTTTTGAGCAGCGCGAGCGGCGCGGGCGCTGCGACTGGAGCAACCGCGGCTGAGCGCGCCTGGCTCGAGTCAGTGGCTGCGAACGCGCCGGTTCGTGGCATGGCTCAGGTATTGGGACATCCAGTGGAAGCAGCCATTCTTCAGAATGTAATTCTGGCCTGCGCTTGCCTTGAGCGGGGCGAAGCGTTTGAACCGCTTTGCCCGGACTCTGTGGTTGAACAGAATGGCGCGGGCTCGGTGAACCGCGCGCTGGTGACTTGCTGGGGACATGGCAAGGGCGAGGCTGTCGCCCTGTTGGAGAAACCTTAGATGACTGAGCAAACCGTTGATCCGTTTGCCCGGGCCGTTGCCATTACAGGCGTAGGTATGATCACTTCCTTGGGGCGTGGCGTTGACGCAAACTGGCGAGGCCTGACGGCGGGCGCGTCCGGGATTCACTGGATAGAGCGTTTTTCGACCGACGGTCTGCGCACCCGCATCGCAGGTTGTGTAGACTTCATGAGCGTCGACCCCATTACGATTCCGTCGCTCAGCTACGCCATGGCCGATGCGGTCATTGCCGAAGCGATGGACGGCAGCGGACTTGGCGCAGAATGCTCGATCGGCGGCGACCTGTTCCTGGCGGCGCCGCCGATCGAGCATGACTGGGTGTCGCGCCTTCGTCTGCTGGAGGCCGTTGATCCCGGAGGAGAGGGGCCGTACGCGCGTGATGTCGGCGAGTCAGGAACGGAAAAAACACGTGTCTGGCATAGCGACTTCATGAATGGAACCCTCGCCGACAAGCTGGCTCAAAAATACAGATGCACAGGCTCGCCGATAACGCTGACAACGGCCTGCGCGTCTGGTGCATCGGCGATACAACTGGGTGTTGAGTCGATCCGGCGCGGTGAACGACCGACTGCTTTGTGCGTCGGCACCGACGGGAGTATCAACTCGGAAGCGTTGATCCGCTTCGCGTTGCTCTCTGCGTTGTCGACCAGGAACGATCCTCCGGAGGAAGCGGCCAAGCCTTTCTCGAAAAATCGCGATGGCTTTGTGATGGCTGAAGGCGCCGCTGCGCTCGTTCTCGAAGATCCACTCCACGCCAGGGCGCGGGGTGCCACCGTCCTGGGCTACATCGTCGGCTGTGGCGAGGCGGCGGACACCTTCCATCGGACCCGGTCCAATCCGGACGGTCATGCGATTATCCGTTCGATCTCCAGCGCCATCGCTGACGCCGGCTTGCAACCTGAGGATGTTGGTTACATCAACGCGCACGGAACCAGCACGCCGGAAAACGACAAGATGGAATATTTGGGCATTGCCGAAGTCTTTGGCGACCATACGAAAAGATTGGCTGTCAGCTCCAACAAATCCATGATCGGGCACACGCTTACAGCGGCGGGCGCTGTCGAGGCAGTTGCAACGATCAAGTCCGTCGAGGAAGGCGTCCTGCCACCCACCATCAACTACCGAGAGCCAGATCCGGATATTGAACTGGATGTCGTGCCCAATGAAGCGCGGGCCCAACAGGTTGAGTTTGCCGTATCGAACAGTTTCGGATTTGGCGGGCAAAATGTCAGCTTGGTTATCGGCGGTATGTGACACCGCTATTTGGGGGACGGAGGCGTATTCCGTTGATCAGCCCCACGCTGATGCTGACTGTTTCGACGATTCAGGGCTCCCGGCGAGTACCGACCGGGACGAAGTGAACTCTCCTGATGTCGGCAATCCTGATGCCGATGCACTGAAGCCTGCCGGTGATGGCTTGGCGCCGGCTTGTCGCGATGGCGACCGAGTCGTGATGTCGCCAAAGGCAAGTGCGCCGTGGTGATCGGGGGTTCCCGAAGACGGTCGGTCCATAACGCAGTAATGGCAAAGTAGTACATCGGCTGACGGCCGGGTGGGCCGAGTTCCTGAAGAACAATCATGGATGCGAAGACAGAAGCATCGACCGCAAGGGCGTCGTCGTTGTATGCCGAATCGTCTGGGCCAGTCAGTAGACGGGCTGCAGAGTCGGGAAAACTGCTGTCGGTGCCAGGATCGGAGTCAACATGCTGGAATGCCTTGTCGGCCGACGGCCAGTTTGAAGTGCTATTTGCAGGCAATCATCCGATCGTGCACCGACGCGAGTTTGGTATGCCTGAACCGCGGCAGGCGTGATTGAGAGTTTGTCGGCCACGCTTCGGGTGTCACGGTCATTTTGTGGCAGGAGCAATGGCAATCAGACTCGTATTATCATCCTGCCGGGTGCTAGTTTGGGTCCTTGCGGGCGACCCGGTTCGTCGGTGCGGTCACAGTGTTCGGAAAAAGCATGCCCCAGAATTTTGCGCCTGCTCCGGCAGGAACGACTTGGACTTGGTATGAAGGTGCTTGGCATGACCGGCCGGTCAAGATCATGGACGCAGTCGGCCCGGCGTCCTGGTTGTCCTCCAGCGTCTTCGACGGTGCACGATATTTCGATCGCGTCGCACCCGATCTGGATCGTCACTGCCAGCGGATTATCAATTCTGCAAGGCTCATGGGTCTGGCGCCGACAAAGACCGTTGATGAGATGGTGGACTTGGCATGGGATGGTATTCGGCGTTTTGCTGCGAATGAGGCATTGTACGTCCGACCCATGTTTTTCGCGGGATCGGGCTTCGTAATTCCGGATCCGAACAGTACCGAATTTACCATGGTGTTGGAGGTTATGCCGCTGCCGGAGCCCACAGGTTTTTCGGCGGGACTGTCGCGCTTCCGTCGGCCCTCTCCGGAGACGGCCATGACAGAGGCCAAGACGGGGGCGCTGTACCCGAACGTCGCACGATGTCTGCGCGACGCTATGGATAAAGGTTTTGACAACGCGGTGGTGCTGGACGGCAACGGCAACGTGGCGGAATTTGCTACCGCCAATTTATTCTGTGTTCAAAATGGTGTAGCGGTGACGCCGATTGCAAATGGCACGTTTTTGGCTGGTATCACGCGATCCCGCGTCATCGCCTTGCTACAGGAAGCTGGAATCACTGTAGAGGAGCGCCGTGTTACCTTTGAAGATGTACTGTCGGCCGATGAAGTTTTTTCGACCGGAAATTATGGCAAGGTCTTGCCTTGCAGCAGGGTGGAAGATCGGAATTTTCAGCCCGGACCGGTCGGCCGGAAAGCGCGAGAGCTGTACTTCGATTGGGCGCATCGCCAGCCGTCGCCGCTGAAGGACATGTCCTGAGGGCAATCATGCCGACGCTACAGGAACGGCTCCAGGGCAGCGCTCCCGGAGCCGTTCGGTTTCTGTCATGCCGGGTCAGGCAGACGGGCGGAACGATTCGCCGAACTTGGCCCAGCGGGCCTGGAGCGGCTCCGAGACCTCTGTTGCCAGCGTCGCGGACATCTCGGAGATCTTTGTCGTCTCGGCAACCACCTTGTCGAAGGCGCCGCGAACCTTTTCGGTCTGCATCTCGACGAGTTCCGGATAGGACTTGACAGCCATCAGGTCCTTGGCCGCCGCCGCGGCGTCGCTCATGGCCGCCTGATTGAAGGTCGCCATTTCATTGGCGATTGTCTCGGCACCCTTCTTGGCAATTTCGCTGGCAGTCAGAAAGGCGTCCAAGTTACCCTTGGTCCAGTCCGCCATTTCATCAAGCTTCGGGCCCATCGTCGGCAAGACCTTTACCCATTGCTCCTTGGTGGTGGAGTAAAACTTCTCGACATTCTCGGTCAGTACGTCAGCACCGGCCTTGTAGGCCTTGTCAGCATTTTCCTTGCCGGCCTTGAAGGCTTTTTCGGCATTTTCCTGACTAGTCTTCACGGCAGCTTCGATCTGCTCTACGCCAGCTTTGGCGAATTCCTGAACGTCTGCTTTTTTCGTGGTCTTGGCGGTCATGGCATCCTCTCGGGCTCTAGCGGTTTGTCAATCGCGGCGCAGCGGTAGCCGACACCGAATGATTTATTGCACCGCACCAGAATTGTTATGCACTGCAACATATCCTTTGATATGCAGTGTCACAGATAGATGTCAAGGGTTTTTTGTGCAGCGCACAATAATCTGCTATCGTCATTATTATTGTTGTTTTTCAAAAGAATAAAGTCACTGTATCTCAATCCTTAGGCCATTATCATCAAGAACTTGCTGCAATAGCGAAACAAACTCGGCAATGCCGTACAGAGCGATGAAGGAGCCCATTCGCGGTCCTTGGCTCTGCCCCAGCAGGATTTCGTAGAGGGCTCGAAACCAATCCCGGAGGTTCTGAAACTGGTGGCGTTTGCCGACTTCATAGATTTCCATCTGGATGTCCGCAGCCGGCGTGTTCGGCGACAGTAAAGCCAGAACACCAGCCAAGTCTTCCAGGGCCGCCCGTTCCTTATCTGTCGGTGCACGGTATGATTTTTTGGGCTTTACGAAGTCTTGATAGTAGGCGACGGCATAACCCGACAGCCGGTCGAGCAGAGGATGCGTCTCCGGTGTTGCATCGGTCGCATAGCGTGAGATGAAGCCCCACATGACCTCCTTGTCCTCGGCGTTCACGACACAGGCGAGGTTCAGCAGCAGGCTGAACGAAAGCGGGGACGACTGATGTGGAGGTGATCCCTCATGAACATGCCAGACCGGATTTTCCGCATGCTCTTCTGAGTCTTCCCCGGCGAATTTGCCCAAGAAGGTGATATACTCGTCCGTCGCCTTCGGGATGACGTCGAAAAAAAGCCGTTTGGCCCGTTTCGGCTGTTGATACATGAACAGCGCGAGGCTTTCTTGCGGCGCATACTTCAGCCATTCTTCGACAGCAAGACCATTCCCCTTGGACTTGGAGATTTTCTCGCCCTTGTCGTCCAGAAACAGTTCGTAGGTGAAACCGACGGGCGGTTTGCCCCCGATGACCCGGCAGATCCGACCGCCAAGCCGAACCGAATCAATCAGGTCCTTGCCTGACATTTCGTAATCGACATCCAGCGCCGTCCAGCGCAGCGCCCAATCGACCCGCCATTGCATCTTGCAGCCGCCATCCACCACCGAATGCTCGAAAGGTTCACCGACTGGCGTACCGTCGTCGTCGACGGTTTGAAAGACAGCAGACCCATCTTCCGGACGGGCATCAATGACGATCGCATTGTGGATCACCTGCCGTCTTTCTGCGCCGATCGCGGTGTCATAGGCGCTAATGACCGGGAACAGCGGCGAGTAGCTCTTGCGGCGTGTCTCGCCCAGCTCCGGCAAGACGATGTTGCGCACTTCTTCATAATTTTCGAGAACCCGAAAGATTGCCTCGTTGAAGCATCCGGATCGATATGTTTCGGTGGCGCTGACGAAGTCGTAATCGAAACTGAACTGATCCAGGAACGCACACAACTTGCTGTTGTTGGCAGCGGCAAAGCTTGTGCCGGATCCAAAGGGATCCGGTGTAAAGGCAAGGGGAGATCCATGTCTGATGACACGCCCCTCCACATCCTTTTCTTCAGCGTAGGGCGCTAGCCTCGCCTTGTTCGGCACATTGTCCGGAACCTTGCGCAGACCGTCCATATCATCCGAGAACGCCACCAGCTTGGTGGGCATATCTGTCAAGGCTTCGAAGGCGCGCCGGACCATCGTCGTTCGCACGACCTCACCGAACGTTCCGATATGGGGAAGACCGGAGGGACCATAGCCCGTTTCGAAAAGGACATAACCCTTGTCAGGCACTTTGCCGTTCAGGCGTTTCGAAAGCTCGCGCGCCTCCTTGAAAGGCCAAGCCTTGGCGTTCTCGGCAATATCTTGAGTGATGGGCATGGGCCGTACCTATGCCGCACTGCACAATTCGTCAACGCACCTCGCGTCCGGAAATGGGGGCAGGGACAGGAATCCAAATGACGGCGGCCGGTTCGGGCTTTGATCAAATTCGACATTGAAGTACTGGCCCTGTCAGTCCTTGGACTTGCTGAGCGACGGTCGGCGTCATCACCAAGCGGGGTCAGTCCATCTCAAAGACCTCTGCATGATGGGGTGATTTTCTCGTTGTGTGTTTGATTTGGGCATTTGTCCTGTCCGCTTGTCTTTTTTTGCGTGCAAAGCGGTTTTGTTGATCTGGTTTATGCGACTACAGGGATTTTCGAGTTGAGGGTGATCCTGTTCTCGGTCTTGATCAGGTTCTGCCCGATTGTCTCGATCGCCAATTGGGCGCGGTGCAGACTGAGAAGGCGCTTGATCGCGTCAAAGCACTGCTTGACCCGAAACCGGCGTTTTGAGACGAGCCTGTTGAAGCGCTTCTCGGACTGTCGCAGTGGTTGGTCCCGCGCGGCCTGGCGCATTAATCTCCTGTCGCGCAGGGCGCTACGTTGAGCCTTGCTGGCCAAAACGCGCGCCAAACTCAGGGCTCTCGGCACGGTTGGCTGGCTTTGTCAAATTATGCTCCACCGATACGGACTATAGCCCCAACGATCGGCATATGGATGAAGCAGGCCTGAACAGGTTTATCGGTCGCCCGGGTCACCATTTGCCGATAAAGGCCGAGCTGAGGCGCGAACTCTTGCACTTTCTCTACCCAAGCTTCCGGCGCGCCGGGGAAGGTCTTGTGATCGAAGATCACGAAGCCATCTTCGTTCTCCAACAACAGGTCGATGCGCCCGCTGGCGCATTGTTCGCCGACGCGGCTGAGCACGGGCAACTCCCTGTGCTGACGGGCTTGAGGCCAACGATCTGCAACAAATTGCTCGAAACGATCGCTGGCCTCTATCAACGACGCAGGCTGCATGGCGCCGCCTACTCCCCATCTGGCGAGGATGTCGCTCGCCATTGTCCGGCGTTTCGCCAACGATCGGTCGGCATGATCGGCTGCCAGAAATCCGTGGACCGCCTCACCCAGAAAGCTCATGTCAGGACTTCCTGTTATCGGGAGGCGGTCGCCGATTTTGATCGGTGTCTCCGCCACATGCGGGTCGCTGACCTTGCCCTCAACCGAGAGCGTGCTTGGTAGCAGCCGTGCTGGTGGATAGCTGGGCGGATTGCTCGTGAGAGGGGGAGGCCCGTACCAGGCGATTGCGTTGGTTCCGCTTTCCGGGGTAGTCCTTGCATCCGCAATCGCTGACTCGACGACCATTGTGAAAGTCTGGCCGTCCACATTCATTTCGGCCTCGCCGTTTTCCTGTGGCAGTGTGAGTACCGAAGTTCCGTCACGCCGGGTCAGCAATTCGATCCAGGCTGAAGGCGTTGACGGTCGGGTGGCAAAGACCAGGTAATCGCGCGCTCGGGTCGAACCCACATAGAGCAGCCTGACAAGTTCTGCGAGTTCGGCTTCCGTTCGGGCCCGGGCCTGCGGGCTTGCTGCCGCTGCCGCATCAAGATGGACGTCCCTGACCTGACAGCCGTATGGCCAAGGCCAAAACCGAATCCAGCGTCCCGCCAGAGGATTCCAAGGGTCCATGCCTTGTTCGGGCGCCTCCGAATAGACGCCGAAAGGCGAGCGCTTCGCCCCATCCTGAAGGTCAAGCAGAATAACGAAGGGCCACTCCAGACCTTTTGCACGATGATAAGTAAGGACTTGAACGGCATCGTCACCTTCAAATGCCGGGCGCTCACCGCCGGATTCCAGGCCCTTTGCCAAGTGTGCGATCAGTCCTGCAGCTGTCGCTGCGCCCCGGGTAGCGCGGCATGCATCCTCGTACAGGCGCGCTACTTTCCGCAGGGCGTTCAGATTCGCCACGCGCTCGCCGGCGCGGTCCCACCGTCGCACGAGCTGATCGATACGGGCTGCTGCGATTGCTGTCTCGAGTGCTTCAGTGGGTGTTGAGTGGGCGAGGTTGTCGCGTTTCGCGTCAAGGGCGACGACTGGTTCGCACCGGGTCTTCAGCGTATTGGCGCCTTCGGCTAGCCATGCGTGCAGCCAGTCGTCATTTCCTTCGTTGAAGTGCGCAAGCTCGGCGACCGCGAGCGTGTCCGCTGGGTCAACGAGGTAACGCAAGGCGGCAATCGCTAAGACCGCTTCCGGCATGTCGAGCAGACCATCTCTCGGCATGGCCGCGAGAATGCCGCATGCGCCAAGGGCATCGGCTACAGCTTTGCACCGTCCGTTCTGCCGACAAAGAACCGCGATATCATTTGGCTTCAGTGGCCGTATGGCGCCGTCAGCACGATTGACAACCGGAGTGGCTTCGGGTGCTGCCAGCAGCGCGTGGATGCGCCCAGCCAGGGCCTCCAGTGCTGTTGGCCAGTTCTTGCCCTCCAGCATCCAGTGATGAAGGGCTGAGCCAAAGCCCGGTGGTTCGTCCCGATGAATCTTCGGGATCACCACCTTGTCCGCCGGTACACCCCTTGGCGGAAAGGTCGAGGCAAACACGGCGTTCGTAAATCGCACGAGGTCAGGTCGCGAACGGCGGGATGTGTCGAGTATCTCTTCTGCGCCCCCTGTGGCCGGTCTGATCTTCTCTACGACAGTATTGACAAGTACCGGATCAGTCTGCCGGAAACCGAAGATGGCCTGCTTCTGGTCGCCTACCCAGAGAGATCGCTTGACCGCTTTGGCCATCTCCAGAAAAACTGCCAGCTGGATGGGGCTGGTGTCCTGGAACTCATCTACCATGAGGAGGTCGAACCGCTCGCGCATACGGTCGCGAATGTCAGGTTGGCGGAGCAGATCAAGCGCAAGGGCTTCCTGATCGGTGAAGTCGAGCAGACCGCGCTCTCGCTTGAACTCGGAGAAATGGTCTAGCGCCTCTGCCGCGCAGTCAAATGTGAGTTCGATAAACGTCTGGATATCGAGGTGAAGACGAGGATGCTCCGGATGACGCGCGGCAATGTCCCGTACTTTTTGGAGGAAAGGCTCCGACGCCTTAGCGGCCTTGAGCTTCGACAACCGAGCCCACGCGTCCCACGTGAGGGTTTTGCCGCTGGCTATCTGCGAATCCGTCATGCGCAGCATATCTAGGGATTTTTTCGTTCTGGCCGTTGTGTCCCCACCGGCGTCGATGTCAGCGATGCATTTCCGAACAGCAGCCAGCAAAGCATGATCCAGCTCTTCGACCGTTTCGGAGCTTGGGGCAGGCGGGAGAAGCGGTTCAATGCTGTTCCAGGACTTTTCTCCGAAATCGGCGAATTGCTGTGCGTCGAGCCCGCTACCGCGAGCAAGGCGGACGATCTCAAGAACGGTCTTGGGCCAGTCATCCTGGCTCAGTCGTTCGGCGATCGGATCAATGCGATCGGAGAACTTCTGTATGGCCTCCTCAGTCGCCAGGCGAAACAACGAGTCGGCCATCTCGGGTGCGATTACTTCAGCGACCGGCGACAGGCCTCCGTCAATCGCGAAATCTTCGACCAGACGCCCGCAAACGCTATTCACTGTGCCAACCAAGCCCGCCAAGGCGGTTTGAGCGGCATCGGTATGACCGTCTTGAAGGAGACGGGCGCGTACCCGCTCCAACAGCTCGGACGCTGCCTTGACAGTAAAAGTCGTCGCGATGATGCGCGCGGTCGACATCTCGTTCTGGGCAGCCTCAACATACTCCGAACTTAACCGCCAGGTCTTGCCGGTGCCTGCCCCAGCGCTCACAACGGAGATCGGCCCCATGCCATTCATGATCCACCTTCCTTGAACGAAGCGCCGCACAATGGGCGGTAGTCACAGAATCGGCAGCCGGGTTTGATCTTAGGCATCGGATCCATGTCAGCATCGTCAGGACCCGGCTCGACTCCTCGGACCAGGATTTCACCCTGTTCCAGTTGCGCCATTCGATGATCGTAGGCGTGTTTGAGTCTATCCCACGTCTGCTTCAGATCGGAGCCGGGCACGTGGTGAGCAGCTGGAAACGGGTGGGGGCTCGTGAAGAACAGCGTCTGCTGCCTCAGCATGAAATACCCGGCGCCGATCGCTGTGCGGCCGGCCTGCTCCTCAAGCCAGGCGTATGCGGCCAACTGAAGAGCGCGGCCCTCCTCAATCTCCTCTCGACGATATTTGTCCCTCTTTGACCATTTGAGGTCGAGAACAACAGACCTGCCGTTTGAATCCTCCAGAACGAGATCGAGATAACCGCCGAAATCCCGGCCCGGCGCCACGCTGACGACGACTTCTTCCTCACATCCCCTGACCGTCAGGTCGGCATCGGAGATCATCCGGACCAGCCGGCCGATTGATGAGGACACATGCGTCTTGGCTCTCTCGTACTCGACAACATAGCCCGGTCTCAGCAAAGGAGCGGCGATTGCAGGGGCAAGACTATCGAAGAGCCTCTTGGCCTCGTTTGCTGCGTCATCCGGCGGCCAGTTCTTTCGCTGCGCAAAGAGTCGCTCCACGACAGCATGAGCGAGAACGCCAACAAGCTGCTCGTCTTCAGGCAGCTTACTGAGTACGCTCGGGCGAATCCGCGCGCCGTAATGGAGCGCCCACGCAAGCGGGCACTCGATCAAGGTTTTGATGCTGGTAATCGATTCCTGAGATCTGCGCGAGAGCGCGGATGCGGGCAGCGTCCAGTTTCGCCTGGCAGAGGGAAGCAGCAGCGGGTCGATGGCTTGCCGTTTGATTACCCGACCGGCCAGCCGGGTCGTACAGGAGACGGCAATTGATCGAGACGGGAACCTCGCCTTCGGAACTGCTCTTGAGGGCTCCAACTGCGAAAAGATTTCATGCCACAACGGGTGCGCATCGGCAGCATCGCCACGGAGTTGACGCGGCATCACGAGAATCGCCCGCGCTCGGGCGTTCAAGAACGCTTGGCGCCAGCTGGCGGCCTCACGCAGCATCGTGTCCTCTATGGGCTCGATGTGGATATCGGCAGCCGTGAGTGCCGCAAGCTCGACATCGGACCATGGTGGCTGCCTGGACCGGCCGACATCGCCGGCAAATTCCCACCACACGAGGGAATCGGCCATGCCCCAGAGCTGTCCAGGCTGATCAACGACAGACCAGGGAGCCGCATCCTCGGTTGCTGCTGGCGCCGCCGCGCCTTCGGCAATTACAGCATCAATTATTCGGCCAAGCTGGACTGGGGTAACATGAGACGACCCCAGGGCCGCGATTGCCTCGCTGAGGGCGACTGCATGTGAGGCGGCCGTCCGAAACAGAGGATCGTCATTACTTTGGGCTATGCCTGCGGACCATTGCGCAATGCGATTGCACACCCGCTGTACCGCCTGCACGGGAATTCCATAGGTGCGGCGAAAGCGCTGGGGTTCAAGCCAAAACCGCCATTCCGCTTGAGCTTTCTCGACTTCCTTCTTGACTCTCGAATCATCCAGCCCGTCGCCCCGCTTCTTCTCCGTCAAATCATTCACGCAGGTTTGCCAGGCATCAGTCCATGGTTTGCCCCCGATGCCGGGCTCTTGCATCAGAGCTTTCGCGAATCTGCGGGACACAAACCGGGGAAGAGGGCAGCGCGGCAGGCTCAGGAACTCAAGGATTCTGGCAGGTTCAATGGGTTCCCATAGCATTTCTAATGCAAGAGGCAGGACCTGGAGAGCGCTACGCTGCGCCGAGGACTCAGTCCAGCCCGGACGCGGCAGTCCCAGCCTTTGGCATGCTGCATCCAGGGCGAGGCTTCCTTCTCCGCGGATGATGACTGTTTCGTCGTTGTCTCCCGAGGCAAGCCAAGCCGCTACTGCATCAGCGGCTTGCCACTCGTCCTCGGCGTCGAGGATGACAAGACTGCCATCCCCTGTGAACTTGGACGCTTCGTCGCCGTTCAGCGATTTCTGGATGGCTGCGAGGTCGGAGGCTCCCATGGGTCTGGGTGCTTCTAGCACGTGAATGTCGACACCGTTCATCCGCAGCTCGGTCAGCAAGCGTCGCCAGAGAGGTGGAAAATGTTCCTCCGGCGACACCACTTCGATTCGTTCGATTGGCAGGGCGGCTCCATCGCGCAGGTCATTCAGGACAGCCTGCAGCCTCTCGCCCAAGCTTGTGCCCAAAGGAAGGTCATTGACGGACTCAATCAATGCCATCGTGTCGAGGCGGGCGCCCACAGCCTTAATAGGTTGGCCCCGCCAGCCTGCGGCATAGAGTTCATCGCGCCAAACCATCAACTGTTTTGCTGTCGACCATGAATCACGCGCGAAAGAGCGGGTATAAAAACGAGCCCCGTCATCAAGCGTGCGGAGACGTCCCAGATATCTCGCAATGCGAACTGCCGCCGGCAGGGTGGGGCCGGCTAGTCCAAGGGCAGTCTCGAGAAGACCAAGAAGGCCGCTCGGGCCGACAACAGGCTGGCCAATCGCGCTTTCAGATCCAGTCGCCGTCAGCGGGTAGGAAGAGCCGTCAAGCTTCCACCCGAAGACGATGTGCATCGGCACCTCCCGTTCTCAAGACCAATATTCGAATACAATCAGTTCCAGCATCAAAATAGTTTACAGCAACTCGGAAAACGACTCGATCCGGATCTAAAAGGGGTGATTGAGACTTCAATTTTCCCTGATCGCGTCGACGATCTTGAAGAGCTTGGCTTCTGTCAGATGCACGATCACCTCTTGTGTTCGGAAGACGGTCAGCCGGTTGCCAGCAATGCCCGCGGCCCGTAGGATCGCGTGTGAGTCGTCGATTGCTACTGCGACGGTGGAGTACTCGCCAGAGTCAAGTCGTCCTTTCGCGGAAAGGCGCAGGAAGATACTCACCTCGCCGGATCGTCGAAGCGGTGTTACATGATGTGGCCAGCCCCAGGAGCTGCATGGAAGCGCTCCCGCTACTCTGGGCAAGAATTGATGAGCAATACGCGTGGGTCACGATGCATGGACGGTTCCGCAGGAGCGGTCGATGGCCGCCCGCGGCACGCGACATCGCCATGCCGAAACCGACAATCGCGAACCCCAACCGACTGGGTCAGACGACGATATCCTGGTGTTCGTCGAACGCTTCTGCCGGAGAAGGCTCGACGTCCGCGAAAAAACGGAATGAAACTTCTGAACCAGGGCATCGGGGCTGGGATCAGGACATCGGCTATTCTCCCGGCCCGGTCTCCCGTGCTCGTTCGGGCCAGAGCGCGTCCAGCGGGAAGGTGAT
>JAPOST010000116.1 GCA_026709535.1 Rhodospirillaceae bacterium | reverse complement strand
CGGATGATGGAGAAGGTGATCGGATCGACAGCCATGACTGTATCCTAAGTGTTTTCCCGGTCGAAGGTGAGCACGATATTGCGTAGAGCGTCCATTTTTGCGGTCTGCTTGCTCTGGACCACGATCGTCGTGATTGGTGTGTGGATCACAGCCGGGCCGGCCAGTGCGTTGCCGGATGCGAGCCTGTTGAAATCGTAAATGCCCGCCGGGCCCATACGGTTTTCAGGCTCGATGAAGATGTCGCGGGTGCCAATTCGGGCTGCCGACGCGTCCGCATCGCCCATCGCCTCCCGCGGTACATCGGGCCTGTCGAGCAACCCGTGGGCGGACAGGCGGAACTGGGTCATCTCAATGCCTGCTCCGCGGTAGGCCGACCCCTTGCCGTATTTCCGTTCGTAGAGGGATTCGAAATCGTCTATCAGCCGCTGAACGATGTCTGCCGTGAACGGCATGTCGCTGACGGACGCTCCGGAAACTGGGGTTGTGACTTCATGCACCTGCAGGCCGTAGCGCATGTCGACCGAGTATTCGAACTGCATGCGGTCTTCGGCGAACCCCTCGGCAGCGAGATCCTTCTCCGGTCAGCCAGCATCGGCGCGTAGATTTCGTTCACCTCTTCCGGCGAGGCAGGCGCCTGCAGCGCCCTGGTTACCGAATATTCGTGAACGATGTCGGCGGAAACCATGCCGAAGGCGCAGTTCACCGAGGCGGTATAGGGAATCACAATCCGCTTGACGTTCAACTCGCGGCCGAAGACGCCGCAGAGCAGGGCGCAGGAACCCCCGAACGCATGCAGCTCGAAGTCACGCGGGTCGAGGCCTCGCTCGACAGTGATCTCGTGAATCAGGTCCGTGATCTGCGCGGCCGCGACGCGAAAGATGCCGAAGGCCGCTTCCTCAACCGATATGCCGAGGGGCGTTGAAACTTGCTCCTCGAACGCCTTGCGTGTGGCCTCCATGTCGAGCGTCATGCTGCCGCCGAGGAATGTTTCAGGGTCCATATAGCCGATCAATGTCATGACGTCGGTGAGCGTTACCTCTTTGCCGCCGCGGCCATAGCAGATAGGCCCTGGATCCGCGCCGGCACTGCGCGGGCCAACCTTCGGCGCGTTGGTGCCGGGCTCCAGGCTGACGATGCTGCCGCCGCCGGCACCGATTGACACTACCTCTATCTTCGGCGCCACATAATGGAAGCGCGCGACCATCGGTTCGCGCGCGTATTCGATTTCGCCTTCCTGGATGACACAGACTTTGAATGTCGTGCCACCCATGTCGGCGGCGATGATATTGCCTTCGCCCATTAGATTGCCGAGGAATTTGGCGCCGATCGCGCCCGCCGCGGGCCCGCATTCGATCATGCCAACCGCGCGGTCCGCGGCTTGCTTGGCGGGCAGCAATCCGCCGTAACCCTGCATCACCATGACAGGGCCGCTATACCCACAGTCCGAGAGTTGCCGCTCTAGATTGCTGATGTAGGCTTGCGTGATCCGGCCAGCGTAGGCGTTGATGACGGTTGTCGACGTTCGCTCGAACTCGCCCGGTACCGGTGCGATGTCGCTCGAGATGGTGACATAGGCGTCGGGCGCGACGCGGGCGGCGATGTCGCGAACCTTCTGTTCGTGGGCGGGGTTGTAAAAGGACCAGAGAAAGCTGACGGCGAGAGAGTCGACGCCCTCGCTTTCCACCAAGTCGCGGATCGCCGCTTCGGTTTCCGCTTCGTCCAGTTGCAGTAAGACATCGCCCTTGTAGTCGGCCCGCTCCCGGATGCCGCGGATCCGGTTCATCGGCACGAGGGGGTCGGGCCGGTCAGTGGCGACAGGGTGCTTGACCCGTTCTTCCGGCAGGCCGCCCCAGCGTCCATAAGCGCCGCGGGTGACGAGAAGGGTGTCTTCGAAGCCGGCGGTGGTGATCAGGCCGGCGCGGGCGCCATCCCGGGTCAGCACCGTGTTGTCAACGACCGTCGAGCCATGGATGAAAAGGGATGACTGTGCGAACAGGTCCTCGACCGTCAGGCTCATGTTGTCGGCAGCGACGCCGACGGAATCAAGAACGCCATTGGCGAAATTCGGCGGCGTTGAAAGCGCCTTGCCGATGTGGAACGGTTCGCCGGCAGCGATCACGACCGTATCCGTACAGGTGCCGCCCACATCAGTAGCGACGATATATTTGCGTTCCGCCATGCCTGATCGTTCCCGATCCTCGTTTCATTGCGGGCAACACCTGTTGCTCGCCTAATTCCTATCGACTGTCCCGCCGAATGTCACCCGATGGCGTCGCCAGTCGGCGATTGAGTCGCGAATCAGGTGCTTCTGAAGATTGCCGGTCGCGTTGCGCGGCCGAGCCCCATCCCGGATCACCAGTTTGCGCGGCAGCTTGTACCGCTTGTACCGGGCGAGTTTGTCTTCGCAGTGGTGCCGGCTCTCGTCCTGTCCGGATTCGATCGTATCGCTGGAGTCTGCAATCGCCGACTGGCCTGAAAGCGCTTTTGCCTTCTTCCCGTCATCTGCCGGACGACCGAGGACACGGATTTCCGTCCCGGTCCCGATCACCTTGAGATTTTCGAGCGGTCATGCCGTGAAACGAGTGCTGCGGGGATGCTGTTGCCCGAGATCAACATGCACTGATCACGGTGGAGCATGGCTGTACCATGGTCTCCGCCGACGCCGAAATTCGACAGGTTCGCCGGTGTTTCGATGGCGGCACCCGATGCGCCGTATTCCGGTGCCTGGACGAGCGTTTGGATATCTGGAGAGCCGATGAATTTTCGATCTGGAAATCGGTCTTCAAAGTGCAATCGACTGATGTCAGATCGGTGCTTCCAACGACTATCCGCATATACCTTTATGGAGCGTACATCCGACCTGCGGATAAAACACAGTATCAATGATTACAGTGTGTTATCATCCTGTTGAGCAGAAACGGGCTCAGTCGCGATTGGTTGTCTGTCGGGTAGAAAATGGCTGCACCTTTTTGTTCTGTCGATTTGGAAACTTAGTTACGCGCCGTGATCCCCGTCGTCACTACAATCTTGCCGGTCGATTTTCGGGCGAGCAGCATCTCCATCGCCGCCGGTGTTTCTTCCAGATCGAACGTGGCCGAGATATGGGGAGATAGCAACCCTTCATCGTACCAGCCCATCAATTCCTCGAAACTGCGAACAATAACCGACGGATCTTTCTTCATATAGGCACCCCAGAAAACGCCAACGGCAGCGGCATTTTTAAGCAAGAGGTAGTTGGCCGGTGCCTGTGGAATTCGGCCAGTTGCGAAACCAATCACCAGAAGTCGGCCTTCCCAAGCGATGCAGCGCAGAGAGATGTCAAACATGTCGCCGCCTACGGGGTCGTAGATCACGTTCGCGCCCTTGCCGTCGGTGATGTCCAGCACACGCTGGCGGACATCTTCCTCGGAATAGTCAATCGTTTCTTCGGCGCCATTCGCCTGCGCGATCGCCAGTTTCTCCTGGCCGCGGGCGGTGCCGATGACTCGGGCGCCGATCACCTTGCCGATCTGGACTGCCGTCAGACCCACGCCACCGGCAGCGCCATGTACCACCAGCGTCTCATCCTGACACAAATGACCGCGGTGGCGCAGGGCGACATGGGAAGTGCCGTAGGCAACCGGAAAGGCTGCAGCATCCACATAACCCATGCTGGCCGGAATTTTCAGCACGCGGACAGCGTCCACGACGCACCGTTCGGCAAATCCGCCATGGCCGGTAAGTGCCATGACCCGATCGCCTTCCTTGAGGTCGGTTACGCCCTCGCCTGCGGCTTCAACTTCGCCTGCGGCTTCAAGCCCGGGACTGAACGGGAACGGCGGTTTCTCCTGGTATTTACCCTGGACCATCAGAGTGTCGGCAAAATTCAGGCCAGCCGCGTGGATGGCGATGCGCACCTGACCCGGCCCCGGATCGACCACGGGAACGGATTCGACCTTAAGATCCTCGGGTTTGGTCCATTGCCGAACGACAACTGCGCGCATGAGGCTGTTTTCCTGATCTCTACTGTTAAGCGCCGCCCAGCCAATTGGGCGCAACTTCGAATTGTCCGACGATATCCCCCACCGTGTTCCTGATCGGCGGGTCGACATGGGAACGCAAGGCTTCCCAGTCCGCATCGTCTAAGACTTCAAGATAGCGTAAGAGGGCGGCAATCGCCACCTCTGCGGCGCGGCGCGCGCCATCATCAATCTTGAGAGCAACGCCCAGCCCGAAACTCGGCAGGGCCGCGGCATAAACCCCCTCGGCTCCACCCTTGATAACCAGTTCGTAATTCTTGCGGGTTATCAGTGCTGTGTCGAACCGATCGGCACCGGCCACGAGTTCGCGATGCATCGCGATAGCGTTTTTCAATCGTCTGATCGCAGATTGGCGTGAGATGGAGAGGCCACGGGGGTCGGCAAACCGCGCGAAGCCCCGGGCAAGCGCCTCGAGCGAAATACCCCAGCATGGCGCAGTGCACCCGTCCACTGCCATGGGCGCGACCGTCAGATCGACATCCATCATCTCGCAGAGAGTTTTCTGGATACGCCGTTGCGTCGGATGATCGGGCCGATGGTAGCCCTCCAAGGGCTCGCGCATGTGCAGGGTGGTGGACACCATACCGAGATGCTTGCCACTGCAGTTGTTGTGGAGGCGAGTAGGTGTTTCACCGCTCGCCGTTATACGCTCCCGGGCCATGTGACCCATGGGGACTTGTGGTCCGCAAGCCAGCGCTTCTTCCGGCAGGTTCAGCCGATTGATCCAGCCCAGAGCTGTGTGCAGGTGAACGTCATCGGCGTTGTGGGATGCACAGGCAAGGGCAATTTCCTCCGCCGAGCACTTCCATATGTCCGCGGCGCCTGTTTCGATAAAGGGAATCGCCTGAAGGGGCTTTATGGCAGAGCGCGGCAGAATGGGCAGGCTGACATCGCCAGTGGCCATGACAAGGTCGCCTTCTGAGTCGACTACGCAAACCGCGCCACGATGCACGCTCTCCACCAAACCCGACCGGGTCACGTTGATCAGCACAGGGTTGGTAACAAGGTCCATGGTCATGGCGCTGGGCTTGAAGGCGAGGAAATTGATAAGACCAAACTGCCGCCTGTCACAAAAGAGGCTTGCTCGTTTAATAAGGGCCATCCACAACGCTGTCCATGCGAGGATATTTTGGCATCGGTGTGGAAGGCCTTTCCAAGGCCATGAATGCAGGTGCTCTGTTCAGGACGGCTCATGCGTTCGGCGCCAGCTTCATGTTCACCGCGAAGGCCGTGTACAGCCAGCGAGAGGTCGAAAAATCCGATACCGCCAAGAGTTGGGCACATGTTCCTCTGTACAGCTTCGAGACCTGGAAGGACATTCGATTGCCATATGGTTGCGTGCTGGTCGGCGTGGAACTGACAGACGATGCTGTCGATCTGCCCAGTTTCACGCATCCGCTCCAAGCGGCATACATCTTTGGTCCAGAACGCGGTAGTCTGTCGCCAGAGGTTACGATGCTGTGCGAGCATGTAGTGAAAATTCCCACCAGGATATGCATCAATGTTGGATTGGCTGGTGCGATTGTGATGTATGATCGTGTATTGTCGATAGGTCGCTACGCACCCCGTCCGGAAGCGCCCGGTGGACCTGACGAGCCCTTGCCGCCGCCGGAATTTGGCCCGCCTCTCTGGGTTCGGAAGAAGAGGAAGCGCGAAAGACAGGGTGGTTAGGACGTATCTTATAGCAACGTGGGTCGTGAACTCCAGAGTATCAGATGCTCTCCTCGCGGGTTTGGTAGGGATTGCGATTTTGGTCGCGGCCTGCTCGCCGTCAGTCGTGCATGCCCGTCAGAATACCTTTATCGCCAAGTTCAAGGACTGGGAAGTTCACAGGGGCAGGGTAGGCGCAGCGACAGTCTGCTATGCAGCCACGCTGCCCAAGAAGCGGAGCGGCAAGTATACTCGGCGCGGCGAGACCAGCTTGATTGTCTCGTTCTGGCCGTCGCAGAAGATCAGTGGACAAGTAGAGATTCGGGCGGGCTACACCTACAAGCCTGAAAGTGCCGTGATGCTGGAATTTAACAATGGAACTAAATTCAGGCTGAAAACCGACGGTGACACCGCGTGGGGCGTAGATGCATCCGACGACAACAAGATCGTCAATAATCTGTCAAACCGCGTTTGGCTCCGGGTTTATGGACAATCCTCGCGCGGGACACGAACAACCGATTCTTATTCCCTGAGCGGTTTTCGGGATGCCTTCGCGCGGGCAAAAGTGGCGTGCGGCATGAAGTGAAGTCAGAGCAAATTTGCCGAATTTTGCTGACTTTTGCATTTGGGATAAATTCGCCCTGAATCCGGGGTTTTTCCTGCGTTGTCAAAGATCAACTGGTGATGCACCATTCAGCACATGTTTGGTCGCTGGCTGCCTCCGGCCTGGCAGACGGTAGGAAGAATAAGGGAATTAGTGAGCAGCCGGAGGCCCCGGACGAGCTGCTGCGCGACTGTCCAGACGCACTTGAAGCAAAGGCGGTTCGATTTCTGAGCCGAAATTGCTACTGGTTGCGGCCTGCGAAAACCTGGCGCGCATGGCGCAACCGTATGTTTGGCACTACAAGAATTACTCGCCTCTTTTCATAGCTGGTCCATAAAGCAAATAGAACTGCTGCGTGGGCTGGTCCTGGCCGTCAGAACCCGGATAGGATGCTGTTTCCGTATGCTCCGTCTTTTTCAACCTTTGGTTGGCTTGTTCGAGAAATACGGCGCTTCACTATCGTCAAGCTCCCGCGCGACGATTGCGAGGATTTCCCATCGCACCGCGAGAGCCTTAAACCAGTAGCCGATCGCGCTTTCTCACCGGGAGTCTCCATGATTCGCACAAATCCCGTCAAGGCTCGGCTAGCGGCCGGCAAGAAATGCTTGGGTGTCTGGCTCGTCGCTAACGACCCCATTTCAGCTGAGATTATCGGACAGGTTGGCTATGACTTCGTGATTATCGATCACGAACACGGCCCGGGCGAATTTGTGGGTGCTGCAGGTCAGATGCAGGCTCTGCGCTCCGGTAGTATTGGCGCTTTGAATGACGATGGCCGAGACGCGGGCGGTCCGGCAACGTTCATCCGCGTTCCGTGGAATGATGCGCCGACGATCAAGCGAGCTCTGGACATTGGCGCTGAAGGGATCATGGTACCCTATGTCGAAACGGCCGAGGAAGCACAAGAGGCTGTCCATGCCTGCAAATTCCCCCCTGAGGGTTGTCGGGGCTGCGCTATCGGAGTAATCCGCGGATCCGGATACGGCCAGAATGCCGCCGACTACTGGGATCGTATCAATGACGAGGTCTGCGTGATGGTGCAGATCGAGACACAGAAAGGGATCGAAAGTATCCCGCAAATCGCCAAGATCGATGGCGTCGACATTATTTTCATTGGCCCAAACGACATGACGGTAACTAGCGGTTTCAATCCATTGAAGCCCACCCATGAGGCACGCGCGATTATCAAAAGGGCAGAGGCCGCTATTGAGACTGCCGGCAAACCGATGGGCGCTGTCCCCTACTATGGTCAGACGGTCCCGGAAATGTTCGATCGAGGCTATGATCTGATCGCTGCCGGTAGTGAACTCTCTCTGCTTCGCACAGCCGGCAAGGCCGCCATGGACATGCATCGCAGCGCCCACGGTTGACATACGAGGAACGCCATGAATCGCAAATGGGTACTCGCCGAACGTCCGGTGGGAGAGTTCGACGAAAATAATTTCAAGCTGGTTGAGACGCCGATTCCGGAACCCGGGGAGGGCGAATTTCTGATCCGCAATATATGGTTGTCTGTTGATCCATACATGCGCGGCCGCATGAACGCCGGCAAAAGCTATGCAAAACCGGTAGAAATTGGCGCCGTGATGGAAGGAGGCACGGTTGGCGAAGTCATCAGATCCAACCATCCGAATTTCAAGGTTGGCGATATCGTTACCGAGCAACTGGGCTGGCAAGAATATGCAGTCAGCAGAGGCGAACTGGCACGAAAGATCGATCCGTCGTTGGCGCCGATCCAAACGGCTGTCGGCGTGCTTGGCATGCCCGGTATGACCGCCTATTTCGGCACGAAGGAAGTGATGGGGGTCAAGGAGGGCGGTACGATCGTCGTCTCGGCGGCATCGGGCGCGGTCGGTGGCTTGGTCGGCCAGATCGCCCGAATTGAAGGGGCCGGTCGAATTGTCGGCATTGCCGGCGGCGAGGAAAAATGCCGCTATTGCGTGGATGACCTGGGTTGCGACGAGTCCATCGACTACCGGAAATTCAGCAAGGACAAGGCTGCGATTGGCGCCGCTCTGACCGCCGCCTGCCCGGACGGTATCGACGGTTATTTCGACAATGTCGGCGGCTGGATTTCAGACGCTGTCTATCCGCTGACCAATCCGTTTGGGCGTATCGCAATTTGCGGGATGATCAGCGAGTACAATCTGACCAAACCAGAAATGGCTCCTCGCCATACCCGCCAGATCCTGACGAACCGTTTGCGCGTTACCGGATTCATTGTCACTGATTTCTGGACCCGCTGGCATGAAGGACTGGAAATCATGGCTCGATGGATCAAGCAAGGTCGAATCAAATATCGGGAAGATGTCATCGAAGGCATCGAGAATGCGCCAAAGGCACTGCTGAAGCTTTTCCGCAGCGAGAATTTCGGCAAGCAGCTTGTCAAGTTCGGGGATGATCCGACGGCCTGATCCTGGCAAGTTGTATCGGTTTTGCGCAGTATCGGGCTGCTTGCGAAATATGGCCTCGTATACTCGGAATGACAGCAATCGGTGTTGGTATCAACAGTGAGCAACCCACCACCTGCAGATATTGAAATTCGAACCGAGCGCTTCCTTGAAATCCACTGTAGCGACGGCTTTTGCAGTGGAGTTCATCGCACTTTCAGTCACTGCGACGCTGAATAGAAACTCATGCTTTCAGCGCGATCTGTCCAAGCGTGCCAGGCCAGAAGAACGTCTTGATGACTAGTTGACCCAAGTCCACCTCTGCAGTCAGCAACAGGACCAGGAAGGTGATCGCGGCCCCGAATGCGTACAGCTTTGCCACCAAAACCCCTGCCTTTCGGGCCCGAATCCGAGCCATCGCCCGCTCCTCAGCGCCATCGTCATTATTGTCCGGGTGATATTCGGTCATGACTTGGGTGAGTGTTCCCCCTTGCTTTGTCCGTAGCGGCCAGTCGTCAGTATTCGGATTTTTTCTTGGCAGGATGGTTCACGGCATCAGTGGGCCAATGGCAGAAAGGGGATCATTTGCGGAACGTCCGGGCTGCGCAACAGCAGTTTGTGCATGCTTTAGACAGATGGGAAGATTTCCGAAAGGGAGCGGCGTTCATCGTTCGCCAACGCTTGCAGAGCGTTGACAATATCGTCGAGATGGCCCTTGTCGTTTCTGCTCAACATGGCGAACTTCCTTTCAGAATTCTGGTGTGAAGTCATTATTCGCAATCTGCTCATGCCGCGATCGGATATCTGCAACCCAACTGCTACCGGCCATCCCACGGCCTCTTTATCGATTTGAGGTAATATCTACGAGGTAACGTCGATAAGCCTGAGGATAACAGGGATCACCTGATGTTCTGATGATTCTCTATAACGGGATATTGGCGTGCTTCTTCCAAGGATTTTCGATTTTCTTGTCGCGCAGCATGTCGAACGATCGGCACACTCGATATCGCGTGTTGTGCGGCATGATCACATCGTCAATGAACCCTCGATGGCCGGCGATGAAGGGATTGGCGAATTTTTGCCGATATTCCTCCGTCCGCAACTCGATCTTCTGGGCATCGTTGCGGTCTTCGCGGAAAATGATTTCCACGGCGCCCTTCGGTCCCATCACGGCGATTTCCGCCTGCGGCCAGGCATAGTTCACGTCACCGCGCAAATGCTTCGACGCCATGACGTCGTAGGCGCCGCCATAAGCTTTCCGCGTGATGACGGTAACTTTCGGTACCGTTGCCTCGGCATAAGCGAACAGCAGCTTCGCGCCGTGCTTGATGATCCCGCCATATTCCTGCGCTGTGCCAGGCAGGAAGCCGGGGACATCGACGAATGTAAGGATCGGGATGTTGAAGCAGTCGCAAAATCGTACGAAGCGTGCACCTTTGCGGGAAGAACTGATATCCAGACAACCAGCAAGTACCATGGGCTGGTTTGCCACTAATCCGACAGTCCGTCCCTCTAGCCGGCCCAAACCAATCACGATATTGGCGGCATGATCCGGCTGGATCTCGAAGAAATCACCGTCATCCACAACCTTGTGAATCAGTTCCTTGATGTCATATGGCTTGTTGGGATTGTCCGGCACAAGCGAGTCGAGCGACAACTCGCATCGCTCTGCCGGATCATGCCAGTTGCGGACCGGTGGGTCCTTCCGGTTCGACGCAGGCAGAAAATCGACGAACCGGCGAAGCTGAAGCAGGGCTTCGATGTCATTCTCGAAGGCCATGTCCGCAACACCGGATTTAGACGAATGAGTAATGGCACCACCTAGTTCTTCGGCGGTCACTTCCTCATGTGTGACGGTTTTCACCACATCCGGTCCGGTAACGAACATGTAGGAACTGTCTTTCACCATAAAGATGAAATCTGTCATGGCTGGCGAATACACTGCACCACCTGCGCACGGTCCCATGACACACGAAATCTGCGGGATGACGCCTGATGCCAGAACATTGCGCTGAAATACTTCGGCATAGCCAGCCAGGGATGCTACCCCCTCCTGGATTCGTGCACCGCCCGAATCGTTCAGGCCGATCACTGGTGCGCCGACCTTCATCGCCTGGTCCATCACCTTGCAAATTTTCTCGGCATGCGCCTCGGAGAGCGATCCGCCGAATACGGTGAAGTCCTGGCTGAAGACAAAGACGATTCTACCGTTGATTCGGCCCCATCCTGTCACCACGCCATCACTTGGCACCTTCTTCTTTTCCATGCCGAAATCGGCGCAACGATGCTCGACGAACATGTCGTATTCTTCGAACGACTTGGGATCCAGCAACACATTCAGACGCTCACGCGCCGTCAGCTTGTTTTTGGCATGCTGCGCATCAATACGCTTCTGTCCGCCCCCCAGCCGCGCTGCTTCTCGACGCCGCTCCAGTTCTTCCAGAATTTCCTGCATGCGTTATTCCTGCCCTGGTCAATTCTCTGAAGATTGAATTAGCAGCCAGCCGGAAATGTGACCAGTCCGTTACGGTCTCGCATTAGGCCGCGGTCAATAACGACCGAAATCGCCAAGCTGTCTCAATGTCTTCCCGACTGCGGGCCAAACGTGCTACCGCCTCCTCGTCCGGGCCCCACGTTTGGATCTGGTGCCGGTCGTCAACCTGCGCCGCATCCGCCGCTGCCTCCGCCGTTAACGCGTTTTCCATCATCGCCAAACTGATGACCACAGACCCTGCGCTGGTTGCACCCATGTACAACGCCATCAAGGCAAAGTCGTCATAGGAAGAGATGATTTCTCGGAGACGAGTCAGCGCTGAACTGTCCTGAGGCTGCGGCAGCACGCCGGTGAACGTCTTCAGATTGATGTCATGGCACTGTCGCAGCCAGTCCAGCAGAGGCTGCCACTGCGCCTCCTGCGTGGCAACCAGCGTCTGCGGGCGTTCGGCCCGGTAGCAGACCAGATCAGTGTTCCCGTAACGAACGAGTTCCGCAATCTTGTCCTCGCGCACGTCAGCCATGAGGTCCATGGCCGTATTGGTGAGTTGTGTCATCGGCATGGACAACGGATTGATGGTTTCTGCCTGCGCTGACCATTCGTGGCTTAGCGCTTCAGCCAGACGCTTCGAAGTGACGCGAACCGGCGCGCCTCCTGGAGTTCGCACCGGGCGGCCGTCGAGCAGGACGCCGAAACCGTCATTGGATTGATCAATCGAGGCAGCCTTGTAGAAACGTTTCATCGGCAAATTTGATTGAGGTTGCAATCGTTATGCAGTTGTCTGAACCAGAAGCACCGTGTTGCTCAACTTTCCAATTCTGGCGAAAAAATCCTCGATAACCGCTCACTGACTCTGGCGCTATGGCCTCCGCCGTACCTTGCTCAAGTGTTCCCAACTGATTCGGCAACGCTCACCGGCCGATATGACGAATCGTAAATGGTGTGGCGCTTCCAGAAATAGGCGGTCGCCCTGTGGCGCGGCACCTTCCCTCGTCAGGGAGGACAGAAAATCCCGATGTTGTATCCCGACCCACTTCGATCACTTCTGTCGAAGCTATCGAACGCCACGATCAGTATTGACCGTCCATGAACGATACATGGCTCACGCCCGGAAGTGCAAGATCCGCGACCGAATCAACACCTCCATACTACCTGGCTGTCTTCGCGCTTGCGGTATAATACACAGAAATTGTTTGCTGGCATTGGGATGGCATCCTTGAACGCCAGTCCGCTTGCGTTGGCCAACTCGGTCACCGCTTCCAGATCGCGTACCCCCCATAACGGGTTACGGCCGCGCAGGCTTTGATCGAAGGCTTTGTTACTGAGTGCTGTGTGCGCTCCTTCCCGGGAAAACGGGCCGTAAAGGAAGAGGATTCCGTCGGGCTTGAGAATATCGTTGGCGCCCGCAACGAGTGCTTCAGTACAAATCCAGGGTGTAATGTGGATCATGTTGCAGCAAAAGACGAGATGCACTGGACCAACGGGCCAAGGCTGCTGCCGAACGTCCAAGTCGAGCGGCAGCGCAACATTTGATATGCCGTTGTTCGCGACCCAAGAGGCGATGCTTTCCCGGCTGTTCGGATCGGGATCGGATGGTTGCCAGTGGATATCCGGCCGTGCCGCAGCCATATGAACGGCGTGTTCGCCCGTTCCGCTGGCAATCTCCAGCACTGACGCTTTATTCGCAAGGAGCGGCAGTAGTACCTTGGCAATCGGCTCGCGATTGCGGGCGGCGGCAGGCGATTGCTTGCGAGCGGTAAAATTGATGGTCATGAGCGTACCCTAACGAAAGCTAACGAAAAGGCAAAGGACCCGTCATGCTGGACATGCTCAAACAGCTATTTGAAGGTGACAGGCAACCTTCCACGCCATCAGCGGAAGCCGTTCCGGTGGCGGTTGCAACGCTGTTGGGAGAAGCGGCCCTGTCTGACGGCACGCTGGTCCAGGAGGAAGAACGGGCGCTCGCTCGTCTGGTCGCCCAACGGTTCGACCTGCCGGAGACCGAAGCAAAGGCCATAGCCGCCAAGGGTCTTGCCAAGGCGCGGGCTTCCACGGATCTGTGGCGCACAGCGCGGTTGGTGAACGATTCGATGTCGGAAGCGGAGAAGATCGACCTGATCGGGGATCTGTGGCGCATCGTGCTGGCAGACGGCGTCGTCGACGACTTTGAGGCGGCCTTGATACGGAAGTTGGCAGGTCTGCTGTATATCCGCGACCAGGATGCCGGGCGCGCACGGAAACAGGCCACGAGGGGCTGAGACTGGAGCCGCTCGTGTGGTGCGCCGGGTTGCCCGCGCCCAGAATGAGGCTTGAAACTCCCGCCGCGCCGCGATAAGCCGCTTCCTATCGTTTGTTGATGTTCGGTTGGAGATTGTACGAATGACTTATGTCGTCACCGAAGCCTGTATCAAATGCAAGTATCAGGATTGCGTGGAAGTCTGCCCAGTGGACTGTTTCTACGAGGGCGAAAACATGCTGGTAATACATCCAGACGAGTGTATCGACTGCGGTGTCTGTGAGCCGGAATGCCCAGCAGAAGCGATTCTGCCGGACACTGAACCTGACGTCGAAAAATGGGTCGAAGTGAATCGCACTTATTCGGAGCAGTGGCCGAACATCAACCGCAAGGGTGAAGAGCCGAACGACGCAGACCGCTGGAAGGACGTCGCCAACAAGTTTGAAGAGCATTTCAGTGAAAAGCCTGCGGTCCAATAAGCAGGTTTCCTGCAGGACGGCAGGCGATGCCTCTGTCCGACATCCGATCGGTGGAGCGACCTTACAACCGTCTGCGTATTTTCTTCCATCTGACCGACGCTGCGTTTCCGGGGGGCTCCCGGGTGCTCACCCTCATGCCGCTGGACGTTGTCACAAATATGGATTTAATACGATTCCGGTGGTGCGTCAGTTTGAAAATTGGTGTGCTTGTACAAGATGACGGGAACTCTTTCTAGCCCCGTATTCCTGCCAGAAATCAAAACCATGCCGCCAGAAGCAGGCGGATAATTCGAACTGCGGCACCGTCCGTCTTTTGTATGACTGGAAATTTCCAGTAATGTGACTATGATTAAATTTCATCTATGAAGAACAGCTAATCGTATCAAGCGATCACGATTGCCGTTTGGAGTTCCAGTCAGCGCTGCTCACGGGATCATCCGACGTTCAGCGTATTTGGCTACCGTAGTAGCAGTCAGCTTGTTCATTTGAACTCGCGGTTCGACGGAATGCTGCTGATGGATGCCAAGCGCAGTGCTCTTAGCTTCGCCAGTTCAGTTAACGACGCACTTTAGGTTGAGCAAGGAACAAGAAAATTGAGGAGCAGAATGGCTGTTAAATCCAAATTCAAGATAGAAGACTACGTAGTTTACCCGACGCACGGCGTTGGCCAGATCACGGGTATCGAAAAACAGAAGATTGCCGATCAGGAATTGCAATTGCTCGTTATTGAATTTTCCAAGGAAAAGATGACTCTTCGTGTCCCGGTCACAAAAGCGGAAAGCTCCGGTCTTCGGCTTCTCGCTGATACATCGGTCATGAACAATGCCTACAAGATTCTGAAAGGCAAGTCTCGGGTCAAGCGCACCATGTGGAGCCGCCGCGCGCAAGAGTATGAAGCAAAAATCAATTCCGGCGATCCGGTTTCGATTGCCGAGGTGATCAGAGACCTGCATCGTAATGCCGGACAACCAAGCCAGTCCTATTCCGAACGACAGATTTACCAAGCGGCGTTTGAGCGCTTTGCGCGGGAAGTCGCGGCGATCGAAGGTGTCGATGAAAACGTCGCGGTCGAGAAACTTGAACAGGTTCTGGAGCCCGCCTGATCGTATCTGAGGCAACTCGTCCGGAAATCCGCGGCTATTGTCATGGCCGTTGCGTCTCTTTCGGCTAACATCTCGCTGGATTGCTGACGTAATGCAGTCCGCTCCGGCGGACCGGGAACTATACCTCTACTTGCCGAAGCCAAGGCATGACGCTTCATTGACCTTCGGCGACGGGCTATTCTTGATATACTCAAGATGAGCGTATCAGCGACGAAGGGGCCGCAACTGTTGAACGCCATCGATATATTGGCGCCACCCGCCAGCCTCGACGGCCGAGCGAGACCTGTTTCACGGTGACGGATAATAGTCGATTCGATATCCTTGAGGATATCCGTGTAACACGTCATTCTAGCGACTTGACCGGGCTCAAAATCAACCGACCGCGCAACCCCATCGTCACGTGAAGTGAAGTTGACGGTCGCCCATGCCAAAAGAATTTCCAGAATGGATTTGATGGCATGGTTTCAGCGAAGCGTTGACAGCTTGGTCTGCAGCGGTTTCCTGGCTGTGAGTTCTATGAGAATGCCATGATCGTAGCTGAATCAACCGTGCGCCGCGCCCGACTGCGCGACATGATCGCTGACAAATCCGTTCTGAGGGGCCGCTTCGAATTAGCGGCTGGTGGCAACAGCGACATCTTCTTCGATATGAAACAAACACTGCTACTGCCGGAGGGACTGACCTTGGTTGGCAGCCTGATGCTGGAAACGATTATGGGAAGCGATGCGACAGCCGTCGGCGGACTGGAACTGGGTGCCTGTCCAATTGTCGGCGCAATCGCGCAAGCCAGCTACGGCGGCCCGCGAGAAATCGCGGCTTTCTACGTGCGCAAGCAGCCGAAAAAGACAGGCACCAAGGAGCATATTGAGGGCTATCGGGTCGGCGACCACAAGGCTGTCTATATGGTTGAGGATGTGTCGACTACCGGCAGTTCGGTAATCAAATCCATCGAAGCAGTAAAACGCGAAACTGACTGTACCATTGCGGGTGTGTTGACCGTGGTGGACCGGCAGCAAGGCGCTGTCGAAGCCCTTGCGAATATCGGTCTGCGACTGACCGCGCTGTTTTCCAAGGATGACTTCGCCTGATCCGGACATGGTTGCTGATCCGGGAAACAGCCATACTTCATGGTTGCAAGAACCACTGTCCTTCATCTCGCATCCAATCGATGATCCGAGTTCAACAGGAAGATTTTGATCCTCAAACCGAAGCTGCGGCATTGACACGCGGGCGTACCGATATTGGCGCGGTGGTGACTTTCACCGGGCTGGTCCGAGAATTGATCGACAATGGTGACCGGTCGGCAGCCATTTCGGCCATGACACTTGAACATTATCCAGGCATGACAGAGAAGAAGCTGGCGGAAATTGATGCCGAAGCTAATGCTCGGTGGCCATTGCTGGAGAGCTTGATCATTCATCGTTATGGCCGGCTGGAGCCGGGTCATCGAATCGTCTTCGTCGCTACCGCATCGGCCCATCGACACGCTGCCTTTGAAGCCAACATGTTCCTGATGGATTGGCTCAAAACCCAGGCGCCTTTCTGGAAGCTGGAAGAAGGCAAGACCGGTGCGGCCTGGGTCAAGGCCCGGAGCAGCGACGACGACGCTACGAAACGCTGGTCTAAAGCTTAGGCGGTGAGGCAGTCACGTAGGACATCAGATTTGACTATTACTTGCTGATAGACTGATCGCGCCTTGAGCCGGCTGGCCAAGTTCTGATTTTGGGAAGCGTAGGACACCCAGTCGTCATCTCAAGGAGTGTTCATCGCGTTTTTGCGTAATCGTCCAGCGTCATCACGGCTTTGCCGTGCTGGGTCGGCGCCACGGCATTTGCGAACCGACGGTCCGCCGTCACCACC
>JAPOST010000001.1:54239-64066 GCA_026709535.1 Rhodospirillaceae bacterium | reverse complement strand
CCGCTCACGGGCCAGATTGCAGTAGGCTTCGGAAATTTTCGTGTGGTACCCGATCATTTACAAATTGTCGGAAATCAAACTGGCACACTACCGGATTCCGCGATGAGCAGCCGAGAAAGCGCCTATCTTTCGCACACCGTTCGATGAAGCTGCAGCAGTTCTGGGATCGTCGCCGGGTCGCGTCGGCCGAAGCCGCATTCGGTTGCGACGTCATAGTCCGTCAAAACGCCATCCGCAGTAGCCATGCGTCGACGGGTTCCCTCTTCACCATCCGTGAGGTGAATCAACCCAAGAACAAGGCGCGTGTCATCGGCCATCGCGAGCCCGCGCAGTGGCGCAACATAGGCATCATCGTGCCGATCCCGCGGCACCGGCATATGGATGAAAGTGAGGGCGCGCCCCAAGGCTGCCGCATTCTGACTGATGCCGTTGGAGAACGCCAAACTGACGGCAAGATCTGGCGGCTCGACAACATGCTTGTGACCCGGATCGCCATAGCACAGATGAATACCGCATTCGGCATCTGGTCCCACCTTGGCGCACAATCGCACGACACGATCAATCGAGCCGCCCACCGGGTCGGCGTAGGGCAGCGGCGGACCGCCATCTGCGCCCAGAACCTCAAAACACACATCCCATTGAATACACAACTTGTCGTGAGGAATACCCTCCAGTATGGCGTACAGATCCCGAAGCATGGCCCGTTCGATGATGGGCTCGGCGGCGAGCCGGTCTTCCATCCTTACGAAGGACTGCACAAGCGCAATCGGCGTAGGCAACGAAACCTGGAAACGGACTTCCGGACCGATGTCTCCGGCAGCCTGCAACGCTGCAAAGGTCTGCCATGAATTCAGCGCCTCGTCAGCGTAGCCAAGCGGTGCCATCTCGAAGGTCGACGGATTGACCGAGGGATCAAGACTGTAGAAAGCGCGTTTGAGATCATCCTTGAAGCCTTCTCGCGCTTCCGAGACCTCCTTGTTCACGAAGGCCGCCGAGTTCTCGAACGAGGCCATCTGCCAGCGTATCCAGTAGCCCCTTCTGCCTGTCTCTCCGTCAGGAATTCGTGGACAATGATCTCCGAGAGTTTCGGATACGGTGCGAAAAACCGTGTCGGCATCGGCCAAGCCGACGCTACCGACCAGATGAGCGTTGCGGGGCATTCGTCATTTCTGCAAGAGTGGACACAACTCCAGGTTGGAACACGTTATTCCGAACCAGCTTGTATTGTTACCGGTGCGTAGAACGAATGCAATCCCTCACAGACATCCCTGATCACCATACCGGCACCCAATCGCATGATCGAGAATAACATCGGCAAACGCAACGTCCTCTGGATCATGGCCGATCAGCTCCGCTTCGATTACCTGTCCTGCTACGGGCACCCGTCGCTGCACACGCCGAACCTCGACGCCCTGGCGGCCAAGGGCGTGAGGTTTGACCGCGCTTACGTCCAGTCGCCGTTCTGCGGGCCGTCCCGCGCCAGCTACTACACAGGTCGGTATTGTCGCTCCCATGGCGCAACCTGGAACGGGTTTCCACTGCGCGTCGGCGAACCCACTCTGGGCGACCACATGCGCGAAATCGGTGTCCGTTGCGCTCTGGTCGGCAAGACTCACATGATGCCGGATCTGGAAGGCATGAACCGCTTGGGGATCGATCCGGATTCAGAGGTGGGTCAACGCCATGCCGAATGCGGTTTCGAGCCCTACGAACGGGACGATGGCCTGCATCCGTATGGCTTCGACGAGGCGCGGCCGTCTTACGACGATTACTTGCGCCGCAACGGCTTCGACAGCGCCAATCCTTGGGAAGAATGGGCCAATTCGGGCATCGACAAATACGGCAATGTCCGATCCGGCTGGTTCCTGAAATACTCCGATCTCGCCGCGCGTGTACCGGCGAAACACTCGGAAACGGCCTATATCACCGGTCGGGCCATCGACTTCATGCAAGCCGCCGAATCGAGTCGGCCGAACCAGCCGTGGCTGATGCATCTGAGCTATATCAAACCGCATTGGCCGTACATCGTCTCGCCACCCTATCACGAGATGTACGGACCGGAAGATGTTCTGCCGGCTGTGCGATCCAATGCCGAACGACAGACCGACCACCCTCTGTTTCGCGCCTATCAGAATTCCCGGATCTGTCAGGCTTTTGCCAGCGAGGAAGCCCGGCAGAAAGTCATTCCTGCCTACATGGGACTGGTGAAACAGCTGGATGACCAGCTGGGACGCCTCCTTGCCTGGATGGAAGATCAAGGCCTCATGGACAACACCATGATCGTCTTTTCGTCCGATCATGGTGATTATCTGGGCGATCACTGGATGGGCGAGAAGGATCTTTTCCACGAGCCGTCGCTGCGCACGCCCCTGATCATCTACGATCCGCGGTCGGCAGCCGACATCACCCGGGGACAGAACTCCGACGAACTGGTTGAAGCGATTGATCTCTTGCCGACATTCCAGTCTTTCTTCGGCGGGCCGGCCAAGCCGCAACTGTTCGAAGGATTGGCGCTGGACCCGCTGTTGCACGATACGGCTGACGGCTGGCGGGATGTGGCATTTGCGGAATACGACATCGCGACCCGGCCCGCGCGGCTTGAGCTGGGCACGCCACTCGACAAATCCGGTATGGTTACGGCCATCGACAAGCGGTGGAAGTATACATGGTTTCGGGATTTCCGGCCTGTCTTGTTCGATCTCGAAAACGATCCGCGCGAATTGATCGATCTGGGCGCTGATCCGGCTTATGAGAAAGTGAGACAGCATTTTGACGCCGCCATCCTGGAATGGGCGACCCGGCCCCACGGGCGCACGACGATGACCCACGAGCAGTTGAACCGCATGGCCGGCAAGGAGCCGACCGGCATTCTTATCGGGCTGTGGGACGAAGACGATTATGAACGCGTATTTGGCCGGTCATATGATCGCAGGCCCGGCTTGCCCCGGCGAGCGGAAGTCTAGGACAGCACGCCGATGGGCCAGGGTCTGCCAGACAGCGTGAAGTCGGCTGGATCTATTGCGCGCCCGCCGCAGACGACGGAAACAAACACGCGGCAGCGATTGCGCCGGGGAGGCCTGCTCTGGAGATGATTCAGATCGTGGTCGCCGGTGTTGCGCAAGGTTGTGTCTACGGCATGATCGCGCTGGGTTTCGTGCTGATCTACAAGGCTACCGAACAGGTGAATTTTGCCCAGGGTGATATCATGATGCTGGGCATGTTCACAGCGTTCACGCTGATCGCGACTGGCGGCCTGTCATGGTGGCTGGGTATCGTCCTGGCCATCGCCGTTACCGGAGCGTTCGGTTTTTTCCTCGACAAGCTGATGCTGCGCCAAATCATTGGACAGCCGCAGTTCGCGGTGGTGATACTGACGATTGCCTTGGGGTTCATCTTCCGCTCTGTCGCTGGCGGAGTCTGGGGAGCCGATCCGGTATCCTTCACGACGCCTTATGGCAGGACCATCGTCACGCTGAATGAGAGCGAGACGGGCAACACCGTCATCGACGTCTCGGACCTGGTGATCATACTGGGGACCATTATCCTGGTCGCTGTCATGTACGCGTTCTTCCGGTTTACCAGGATCGGCATTGCAATGCAGGCTGCGTCGCAGAACCAGCTTGCCGCCTGTTACATGGGCATCCCGGTCAAATACATCTTCTCGTTGATCTGGGGCATCAGCGCGGCTGTTTCCTGCGTTGCAGGCATTCTGCTGGCGCCCAAGATCGCAACATTTGATCCCGACGTCGGTTTCCTGGCCATTACGGCCTTCGCCGCTGCCGTGATCGGCGGGTTCGGGAGCCTGCCCGGAGCGCTTCTCGGAGGGTTGATCATTGGGGTGACGGAGCAGTTGGCGCAAGCCTACCTGCCCGGTGATTTCGCCCGCGCCGTCGCACCGGTTTCCGGCTTCGTCATCTTGCTGGTCGTGCTGCTGGTCCGGCCGGACGGCCTGTTCGCGCAGACCCAGCGCAAGAAGGTCTAGGCGGTCATGCGCTTCGTCTTCAAGACCAGCTACAATCAGGATATTCAGCTCTTCAAGCACGAAGGGTACTGGTGGTCCTACGGTATCCTTTTTGTGGTCGTCGCGACCGCACCGCTGTATCTCGGCGACTTTGAAATCGCGGAACTGTCGCAAGCCATGAGCTTTGCGGTCGCCGGTCTCGGTCTGATGCTGCTTGTCGGGTTTACCGGCCAAGTCAGCCTGGGCCATGCCGCCTTCTTTGGCATCGGCGCCTATGCCCAGGCCTGGCTGCTCAGCGTGTTGCCGATCTCCTTCCTGGTCGCCATGCCAATCGCCGCCGCGATGACCGGCATCATCGGCTTGCTGCTGGCGATACCGCTGCTTCGGATGACCGGCATTTACCTCGCGATCGGCACGCTCGCCCTGTCCATCGTGCTGGAGCAGATCCTGAAAAACTGGAAATCGGTGACCGGCGGCTTCGATGGCAAGGCAGTCGAGCCTGCGAGTATCATGGGCTACCAATTCAACCCCGACAGCTGGGATTTCTACTACGTCTCGCTGGCCATTCTGATTCTGGTCCTCGTCATCTGCGCCAATCTGTTGCGCAGTCCGACCGGACGCGCCATGGTCGCCGTTCGCGACTCGGAAATTTCGGCCCGCAGCATGGGAGTGAACGTCGCGCGCACCAGGATCACAGCCTTCGCCATCAGCACGGCGATCACCGGATTGGGCGGCGCGCTGTTCGCTCACAAGTTGCAGTATCTGGCACCGGACGGGTTCAATCTGATCATCTCGATCACCTTCCTGTTGATGATCGTGGTCGGGGGCCTCGGATCCCTGCAGGGCGCCGTTCTTGGAGCACTGGTCGTCACGCTGATCCCGCAGGCCATTACCGTTGCCAAGGACTACTTGCCCGACGCCATCGCGCATCAGCCGGGCCTCGAACCAGGAATCTTTGGCCTGATTCTGGTCGTCTTCATCCTCTACGAACCCTTGGGAATTTATGGGCGCTGGCGCAAGTTGAAGCTGTTCTTCGACATTTTCCCGATTTACCGAAAGGCGACTTTCAAGCGCCAGAAAGTCTTCCTCAAGACAGAGCGGATGCGGTGACGGCGATTCTCTCGGCAGACAGCCTCACCATCCGTTTCGGAGGCCTTGCCGCTGTCGACAAGGTTTCGTTCGAGGTACAGGAACGCGAAGTCTATACCATCGTGGGTCCGAACGGCGCCGGCAAGACGACAATCCTCAACATGATCAGCCGGATCAACCACCCCAGCGAAGGGCGGATCTGCTTCCTGGGCAACGATATAACGGAAATGCCGGCATACCGGATTGCCGGCATCGGCATCGCCCGCACGTTCCAGAACATCGAGCTGTTCGAACATGCTTCCGTCCTCCACAATCTGCTGGTCGGCCGACACTGCAAGAGCCGGACGAATGTCCTCCAGGAACTTGCCTTCCTGCCGAGCGTTCGCAAAGCCGAGATGGTGCATCGAGAAAAGATCGAGGAAGTCATGGACTTTCTTGATCTTCAGCCCTACCGCGACCAATACATTGCCAATCTGCCGTATGGCGTCCGCAAGATTGTCGAGCTCGGCCGCGCCCTGTGTACAGAGCCAAAACTGCTGCTCCTCGACGAGCCGGCCTCTGGCCTCAATGTCGAAGAGACCGAGAACGTCGCTTTTTGGATCGACGACATCAAGAACGACCTCGGCATCACTATCCTGATGGTCGAGCATGATATGTCGCTGGTGTCTGAAGTTTCCGACCGCGTACTGGCGATGAACGACGGCAAGATGATCGCCGAAGGAACCTCGGCCGAAGTACAGAGTGATCCTGAAGTGCTCCGCGCCTATCTGGGAGCGTGACCTGATGATCGAAAACCTGCTCAGCGTTCGCAATATCGAAACCTACTATGGCCCCATCATGGCCCTGCGGGGCGTGAGCCTGGATGTGCCGAAAGGCCAGATCGTCACCGTGCTGGGCGCCAACGGCGCTGGCAAGACAACGATTCTCAAGACCGTCAGCGGCGTCATGGATCCGCAGAAGGGAAGCGTGACGTTCGAGGACAATCAAATTCAGGGCAGCGACCCTGACTGGGTTGCCCGCCAGGGAATCGCGCACGTGCCGGAAGGACGAGAGGTCTTTCCGTTGCTGACGGTCCGCGAAAACCTGTCCATGGGTGCTTTTGCCCGAACCGAGCGAGGTGGTATTGGCGCTGACCTGGAAATGGTCTTTGACTACTTCCCGATCCTTCAGGAACGCGCCGACCAGCAAGCCGGCTATCTCTCGGGCGGCCAGCAGCAGATGCTTGCGATTGCGCGCGCCCTGATGGCAAGGCCGCGCCTCATGCTGCTGGACGAACCATCGCTTGGTCTGTCCCCGATCCTGGTAAAGGAGATTTTCGACATCATCCGGCGGCTGAACAAAGAGCAAGGCGTGACGATGCTTCTGGTCGAGCAGAATGCCAACATGGCGCTGCAGATTGCAGGTTATGGCTATGTTCTCGAACTTGGCCGGATCGTGATGGACGATGCCTGCCACCGGCTTCTGGAAAGCGAGGACATCAAGGAGTTCTATCTTGGCGTCAAGAAAGACGCTGTGCGGGGTAGAAAGCGGTGGCGCCGCAAGAAGACCTGGCGCTAGTTTCTGTCGGCGAGGGAAAGATCATTATGGATGGATCAACCGGTTCGATAGAAACGGACGGCGTCGTCTTTGACGGCTGCGATACGTTGCCGAAGCTCTTCCGCAAACGTTACGTGGAAGAGGCTGACAAGATTGCAATGCGCGAAAAGCATCTGGGAATCTGGCGGTCCATCACGTGGCGGGAATATGGCGAAACGGCAAAGGACATCGGCCTCGGCCTGATGTCGATGGGCTTGCAGCGGGGAGAAACTGTTTCCATCCTGTCCGAAACCAACAAGGAATGGATGTTCGCCGATTTGGGCGCCATCGGGGCTGGCGCGACCAGCAGTGGAATCTATACCACAGACTCCGCGAAACAACTGGAATACGTCGTTCGCGATTCCGAGACAGGCTTCCTGTTCGTCGAGAATGAAGAGCAGCTCGACAAATATCTGCAGGTTCGGGACAACGTGCCGTCTCTGCGCAAGGTCATCATCATGGACCTCGAAGGTCTGCGCGATTTCACCGACCCGATCGCCATGACATGGGATGAACTGATTGAAACCGGCCGTCGATACGGCGCGGAACACCCTGCGGCCTGGGACGACCGGATCGATGGCTCGTCGCAGGATGATACCGCCATACTGGTTTATACGTCCGGTACCACCGGACCGCCGAAAGGCGCCATGATTTCCAACAAGAATGTGATCTTTCAGATGGGTACCGCTCGAACTATGCTCGAGTTCCATGAAGGAGACAACCAGCTGGCCTTCCTGCCCCTGTGCCATATCGCCGAGCGCGGCTTTTCGATGTTCCTGTCGATGGCTTACAAGACAGTGGTCAATTTCGCGGAAAGCCCGGAAACGTTCGCGGAAAACGTGCGCGAGGTGTCGCCGCATGTTTTCTTCGCCGTACCGCGCGTGTGGGAGAAATTCTATTCGGGCTTCACGATCCAGATTCGGGATGCCACGGCGATCGGCAAGACGATGTACTCCTGGGCGATCGAAATCGGCAAGCGCATCGCCGAACACAAGATCAGGGGAACGGAACCATCCGCCAAAGACAGGATGCTATACAGATTGGCGGACCTTCTGGTGCTTCGCAACGTGAAGACGATGATCGGGCTCGGCAAGACGCGCTGGGCGGCCACCGGCGCAGCACCGATCTCACCCGATCTGATCCGCTGGTACATGGCGCTTGGCATCAACATGTTGGAGGTCTATGGCCAAACCGAGAACACCGGTGTGGCGACTGCCAACACCCTGATCGATTTCAAGGTCGGAACTATCGGAAAGGCCATGTCCGATACCGAAGTGAAGATCTCCGAAAGAGGCGAGATCCTCATCAAGGGCGATCACGTGTTCAAAGGATATTTCAACAACCCGGAAAAGACTGCCGAAACGGTGATTGATGGCTGGTTGCATACCGGCGACGTCGGCTCGGTCGACAGCGAGGGCTATTTCAAGATCACCGACCGGATCAAGGACATCATCATAACGGCGGGAGGAAAGAACATCACGCCGTCCGAAATGGAGAACCAGTTGAAGTTCTCGCCCTACATCGCCGATGCGGTCATCATCGGCGACAAACGCAAATTCCTTTCCTGCCTCGTCATGATCGACGAAGACAACGTGGTGAAGTTCGCGCAGGACAGCGATGTTCCGTTCTCGAACTACGCCAGTCTCTGCCGATCCAGCAAGGTCCAAGAACTGATCTCTACCGAAATCAGCAAGGTAAACAAGGATTTTGCGCGGGTCGAGCAAATCAAGGCCTTCCGGCTGATTGAACAGGTCCTGACGCCGGAAGACGAGGAACTGACCCCGACAATGAAGCTGAAACGAAACCTGGTCGGTCAAAAATACAAGGAATTAATCGACTCGATGTATCAGGCAGCGTAGCGTAGATACTTCGATGGGCTTGCTGGAAAAGACATCTGACAGTTGGGTTTGTAGGCCTGACTAAGGGAGGAAAGCCATGAGAATAGACTTCAAGTTCCTGTTGACCGGTGTTTCAGGCATGATCCTTGCCGCATCCGGCGCGGCATTCGCGGAAACCCGAGGCGTGACCGACACCGAAATCCGCGTCGGCAGCCACACGGCTCTCACCGGACCGGTTGCGCCCTGGGGCACCGGCTCAGTCAGCGGTTCCCGCATGGCGTTTGCCGAAGTGAACGAGAAAGGCGGGATCCACGGTCGCAAGATCAAGTTGATTGTTGAAGATCACAGTTATCTTGTTCCCAAGGCCATTCAAGCGGCCAACAAGCTGCTGAACCGGGACAAGGTCTTTGTGATGTTCGCCGCGCTCGGCACGCCGATGAACAATGCAGTACTGCCGCGTCAGTTGAAGGCCGGTGTGCCGAACTTCGCGCCGTTCACCTCGGCACGGCAGATGATCATGCCGTTTAACCGTCTGAAATTCATGATGACGGCCAGCTACTATGATCAGGTCCGAGCGGCCACGAAGTATTTCGTGAAGGAGAAGGGTCTGAAAAACATCTGCACGATGTATCAGGATACAGACTACGGTCGTGAAATCTTTCAGGCGGCCAGGGACCAGTTGAAAGCCATGGGCATGAAGCTGGCTGCCACGTCGACGCACAATCCGCGCGAACGGTCCTTTACCGGCGCAATTACGAAACTCCGCAAGGCCGGTTGTCAGGCAACCATGATGGGCACAATCATTACCGATACGATCGTACCCTTCGTCACGGCCAAGAAGTTGGGCTGGAATACTATCTTTGTCGGTAACATCGCGACCTATGATCTGATCGTGTCCGGCTTCGAGAAGGGCGCCATGAACGGCTATTACGCCATGTCATCATTCGAGATGGTCTACGGCGACACGGCCAAGGGTACCAGGAAGCAATGGGCCGACGACTTTAAGAAGCGCTTTGACAAACCGCACACCGGTGCGGCGCAATTGGCCTACTTCAGCGCGGAAGTCCTTATCGAAGCGTTGAAACGGGCCGGCAGGGGTCTGACCACTGATAGCTTCATAAAGGCCGTCCACAGCATCAAGGACTTCCAGTCAAAACTGGGAGGAGCGCCCATCACCTTCGGAGACAAAGATCATCAGGGCTCCAATGAAGCATTCCTGACAGTCGTCGAAAATGGTCGTTGGAAGACGCTGACCGAGGCCCTCTCCTACTAGAACAGCTATCTGTCCCAAACGGTCGGGTTATCGAAAGCCTTTGCAAGGAAAACCGGAAATGGCCCGGAAAAGGAAGCCCCGGCGTTGCTGA
>JAPOST010000001.1:44429-54199 GCA_026709535.1 Rhodospirillaceae bacterium | reverse complement strand
GTGCTCCTTCTTGTGGATATTGCTTCACCACAGCGGGGACCGTCGCGACAGGGAACCGGGTTTCCCCGGTCCCCCCGCACAGTGCGCTGTTCGCCTCCGGCTCCCCCTTCAGGACCTGATGCCGCGTCGCCGGCTCGGCCGTGGATGGCGGATTCCGGCCTTGGGCCAGGAGACAGCCGTGGGAAGGTCGATGTCCTTGCCTTCCGTGCGATCCTTTTGAGCGTCGTCGAAAGCCACGCATGAGGAGCCGGGAGCATTGATATGTGAACCTTCCGCAAGTCGCGGATGCTCCCGGGGAACGGCATACAGCCCTCGACGACTCGCCCAAGCCCGTTGGCCGTCTCGTGCCGTTGCTTGCGAGGCCCTTCCCTTCTGCCACAGGGCGCGGCGGAATCGGGTTTGCGACCGACCCTGAACGTCCCCTTCCTCGACGGATCGCGAAAATGCATCATGCTGAGGACGTCGAACGCCTTCGGCTTGCCGACCTACTGCCTCAAATCCCGTCGAATCGAAATTTCCATGTGAACCTTCCATTCTTCTCCAATTCGGCTTTTCCGCGTGGCGCGGTCACCGGACCATCGCTGTTACCTCATGAGACAGAACGCGGCGAACCGCATCACCCCAAGCAGCCAGGAACCGGTCAATATGATGGTTTTCTGTATACAGACCTTGGCTGATCCGAATCGCGCCGCGGGCCAGACACGCATCAATTCCCATGGCTTCAAGGACCGGCGAAGACGATATCTTCCCGGCAGAGCAGGCAGACCCTGCCGAAACTGCGATGCCGGCGAGGTCAAGCCGCATCAACAACAGATCCGCTGCGATACCCGGTACTGCGGCGCAGGTGGTGTTTGGTAATCGATCGGCCTCGTCTCCGAAAATGGAAACCTCGGGCACGTGGCGGCGCATCTCCTCTTCCAGGCGGTCACGCTGCGCGCGAATGCGGGACCAGTCATCGATTTCCCCGCGCGACAGACGCGACGCAACGCCGAACCCGACGATACCCGGCACGTTTTCGGTGCCGGCGCGTCGTTTCATTTCCTGACCCCCTCCTCCGATCAGCCGTTCAAGAAACCGCCCCTTGCGCACGATCAGGGCGCCGACGCCGGTGGGACCACCGATCTTGTGGCTCGACAGACTGAGACTATCAGACAAGGCCCAGACGGGCGCCAGATTCGCCTTGCCGGCAAGTTGAACCGCATCGACATGGAGCCAAACCCCATTTTCCCGGCAAAGGGCGGCCGCCAGCGCCAAGGGTTGGATCACTCCGGTCTCGTTATTGGCCGCCATCAGGGCTACCGCCGTACCGTGATTACTACCGTCAGCGGGCAACTGCGCGAGTTCGTCGGCGAGGTGATCGAGCTTGATTTTTCCTTGAGAATTGGAGGGTAAAACTTTGATTTTAATGATATTTTCAATGACCGAAGGATGTTCAATGCCGCTACAGATCACACGATTGGCCCGACCGCCGATCGCCATCGCGTTGGCCTCTGTCGCGCCAGACGTGAAGACCACTTCTTCAGGCGCGCATCCGACGAGCGCCGCCACGTCGGCGCGAGCAGCCTCGATACTGGCGCGCAGCGCCTGCCCCTCTCTGTGTACCGACGACGGGTTGCCGGTGATCGTGAATGTTGCAGTCATTGCCGCCGCTGCCTCGGGCCGTAACGGAGCGCTGGCATTGTGATCCAAATAAACGCGCGTCCCCGCCAGCATCAGCGAGTCATCCGGTATCATGGCATTCTTGGGGCTATCGGCGGCGGGTTCAGGCGGATTTTGCCTTCGGCCCTTCGGCTTTTGCCGCCTTCTCGGTCTCCAACTGCTCGATCCGCTCCGTCAATGCCTGGACCTGCTGGCGAAGAGCCTCGATCGCCGGTACAACGGGATCGTTCGCGAGGTCCCCTGTTGCACCATAAGCAACGAACTGCTTCAGCATGCGCTTGTTCTTTGGCATGAGTGTCTTGGCCGGAACACCTGTCACCGTAACGTTCGGCGATACATCGCGAAGAACAACGGCGTTGGCGCCGACGCGGGCGTTGGACCCAACGGTTATCGGCCCCAGAATCTGAGCGCCGGAGCCGACAATTACCCCGTCCTGCAGTGTCGGGTGGCGCTTCACATTGCGCTGGGCGTCGCTCTCGACGCTTGGCGAAGTTCCACCCAGCGTCACGTCATGATAGAGGGTCACGTCATCGCCGATTTCTGCGGTTTCGCCAATCACGACGCCCATGCCGTGGTCAATGAACAGCCGTTTGCCGATGGCCGCGGCCGGATGGATTTCAATCCCCGTCCAGAAACGACCCCATTGAGAGACCCATCGACCGATCAGGCGCATTTTTCGGCACCATAACCAGTTAGACAGGCGGTAGAACAACATGGCGTGAAAACTGGAATAGCTGATGACTACTTCCAGTCTGCTACGCGCCGCCGGATCACGCACCATGATCCCATCGATTTCGTCACGCAATGTCCGGAACATGGCGCCCTCACTACCTTCTTGCCGGGGCGGGCCTTGGACGGTTTATCCCGGGGCCAAGGCCGCTCCGCTACATTGTGGCGCTTGAAACTTCCAGGTCGCAATTACACATAATTGGCTGCTGGAGTGCTATGGTCTGCCAGCGTGAGTTCAGGTTTCTCGCGCTTAACACGTCAAAATATCAGATAATGCTTGTTGTGTGGCGGTCAATACGCGCAAAATCGTAGCAAAATGCGTGATCTCCTGCTGCACAAGACCTCGTGTTGCAAAAGGATCCGGTGCATGCCTGATGTCATTTTCCCCGGCCACGAAGGCCGGCTGGAAGGCCGTTATCATCACAGCAAGAAACCAAACGCGCCGATCGCGCTGATCTTGCACCCGCACCCGCAGCATGGCGGGACCATGAACAACAAAGTCGTCTATCGACTATATCACATCTTTGCCTGGCGCGGATTCTCCACGTTGCGCTTTAATTTTCGTGGAGTCGGCCGATCTCAGGGCATCTATGACCGGGGTGAAGGCGAACTGCTGGATGCCGCATCGGCCTTGGACTGGATGCAGCAACATAACGCCAATGCATCTGGTTGCTGGATCGCTGGAGTATCGTTTGGCGCCTGGGTCGGCATGCAATTGCTCATGCGACGTCCGGAGTTCGACGGATTCGTCAATATCGCGACGCCTGCCAACCTTTACGATTTCTCTTTTCTGGCGCCCTGCCCCTCTTCCGGGCTGATGATCCATGGCGAGCTGGACTCGCTGGTAACCGAAGAATCGGTACAGGATCTGGCCGAGAAGCTGATGATGCAAAAAGGCGTGGTGATTGATCTGCGGGTGATTGAAGGCTGTGATCACTTTTTCATGGATCACCTTGATGAAATGCAGGGCCATGTGAAGCAATATCTGGATTCGGCGCTGGCCCACCCGCGCAAGCGGGCCATTGGCGGCAGGCGCTGACAGGACTTCACGCCGGCCAGTGCAGTTTCCCGCCCACAGTCGGCGATGATACGCCGGTGGTGCCAGGAATGCTGGTTGGACGTCCATCCGCTACCCGCAGCGCAAGCCAGGCAAACGCCTGCGCCTCCAGCGCATCGCCATTCCAGCCGAATGCTTCGACCGGCAGCACCGGGACGTGAAGGGCGCTCGCCATCCATTGCATCATCGTGCCATTCCTGCGCCCGCCGCCGCTTACCTGCCATTCGACCGGTGCTATCGGCATCCAGTCCAGCGCCGCCTTTACTGTGGCGACAGTGAAGGCGGTGAGTGTCGCTGCCCCATCCTCGATCGAAAGATCCTCGACATCGGCGAGGAAGGTATTTCGGTCGAGACTCTTGGGCGGCGCTTGTGCGAAATACGGATCTTTCATCCAGGCCGCGACCCGATCATGTTGAATGGTTCCTTTGGCGGCAGTCTGGCCATTCCAGTCCATCATCTGTCCCGTCCGGCGGCTCATGAAATCGTCGATCAACGCGCTTGCCGGTCCCACATCGAAGGCCAGCAAGGGTAATGTTTCGACGGCGTCGCTCTCCTCTTGACCGCCGATCCAGGTGACGTTTGCGACGCCGCCCAGGTTCAAGACAGCACGCGGTCGAACGCATTTGCCCAAGTTCTTGCAAGACAGGGCCGCGTGGAATAACGGCGCCAGTGGTGCCCCCTGCCCACCTTGGCGCATATCTTCCGATCGAAAATCGCTGACGAACGGCAGACCCGTTGCATCTGCCAATGCCTGAGCGTCGCCGATCTGCACGGTAGTTGCCTGATCAGGATCATGAAATATCGTCTGACCGTGAAATCCCACCCAATCAACAGAGTTTGCATCCAATGCTTCCTGGGCGAGAAATTTGGCAAGCGCCGAGCGATGGGCTTCGGTAACGGCAGCGATTGCAGCATCGGTTGCTGCCGGCCGGCCGAAACAGGCGCAGATGTCATCGCGCTGTCCTGCCGAATAAGGATAGGTCCCTGCAGCGCCGGCCTCTATCTTCCAGACACCGTCCGATCGGATCAGCGCGACGTCGACGCCATCGGCTGAAGTGCCACTCATCAATCCGACCGCGGTCCGCATCGTCATGGACCATTCCTCGCAACTGCTACCCGCATCGTCCTTTGTTCGCTATGTCGGGCTGTGATAGATCGCAAATCCGACCCGGCCCAACCTGGAGATACCGCAGCTCATGACTGCCTTCAAATCAGATTTCATGACTGTGCTGCACGATCGCGGTTACGTCCATCAATGTACGGACGAAACGGCTCTGGACGACAAGGCGGCAACCAGTCTCGTGACCGCATATATCGGTTTCGACGCGACGGCCAACAGCCTTCATGTCGGCAGCCTGCTTCAGATCATGCTGTTGCGCTGGCTTCAGAAGACCGGTCACAAACCCATCGTTCTGATGGGCGGCGGCACGACCAAGGTCGGCGACCCGTCAGGCAAGGACGAATCCAGGCAGATCCTCACCGAAGAGCAGATTGTTGCAAACATCGCCGGGATCCGGTCGGTATTCGAAGCCTTTCTGTCCTTTGGAGACGGGCCGACCGATGCGGTGATTGCCAACAATGCCGACTGGCTGGACACGCTTGCCTACATAGATTTCTTGCGTCACTACGGTCGGCATTTCACGATCAATCGAATGTTGACTTTCGACAGCGTCAAACTTCGCCTGGATCGGGAGCAGCCCCTGACCTTCCTGGAATTCAACTATATGCTCCTCCAGGCATATGATTTTCTGGAACTGGCCCGGCGTTATGATTGCAGCCTTCAACTTGGTGGTTCCGACCAGTGGGGCAACATCGTCAACGGCGTAGAATTGGGCCGTCGCGTTGAACAACGTGAACTGTTTGGCATTACCTCGCCGCTGATCGAGACATCGTCTGGCGCCAAGATGGGCAAGACGACCCAAGGCGCCGTGTGGCTGAATGCCGATCGGCTGAGCCCCTACGAATACTGGCAGTTCTGGCGGAACACGGAAGATGCTGACGTCGGCAGATTCCTGCGCCTCTTCACCGAAATGCCGCTTGAGGAGATCGCCCGGCTGGAAGCGCTGTCAGGAGCAGAGATCAACGAGGCAAAGAAAAAGCTGGCTACGGCCGCCACAGCCATGCTCCACGGCGAAGCGTCGGCCAGTGCCGCCGCGGAAACGGCGCGGCAGACCTTCGAGCAGGGCGCCATGGGACTGGGTCTGCCTGTTGTCGACATTCCGGTCGCAGATCTGGAAGGCGGCCTCCCGATCTTCGATCTGTTTCGCCGGTCAGGTCTGGCTTCAAGCGGCGGCGCGGCGCGGCGCCTCATCAAGGGCGGCGGCGCGCGGGTCAATGACGTTCAAGTGCAGGATGAAAATGCCTCGGTCGGGACGAATGCGCTGAATGCCAACGGTGTGGTCAAACTTTCTGCCGGCAAAAAACGGCACGTATTGATCAGGCCAGCCTAGCAGGCTGCTGAGCGAACAGTATGCGCTAGCAGTTGTAGATGACGAAAACCCGTCCAATGTGGCAGATTGCGTGCATCATGGCTGCACAACCGACATTCGACAATCCTTGTCGGAAATCGTATGCTGCAAGATCGACGTTGATGGAGCCGTGATATCGGTGCCATGCTGGCATCCTGATCAACCAGAACAGGGTTATCGCGGCGATGCCGCCCCTTGGGAGTAACTTGCGAAGCACGGAACCGTCGTCCAATCAGAATTAGATTGTTCCTTGGCTTCGCGAATCTTCAGGATCCCGGGCTCGCAAAGCCCTCGGAATCGATTGTTCATACGCCAAATGACTGCGCCCGATCAAACGCTTCCCAGACCAGCAGTTCCCCCGGCGCCCGCTGATATCGATCTGCTTGAACGGCATGTCGAGAGATGGAAATGGGTTGTGGCCGGCATGGCTGAAAGCGCCCTGAGAGATCCGGTCGCCAGGCTCATTGACGGTCCGGCAGGCCCTGTCATGCGCGCATGTTTCGGGAATAGTCCCTTTCTTGCCGACTGTCTGTTCAAGAATCCCGAGTTTACGCTGTCATTTTTCACCCGCGGATGCGATGCGGCGCTGGATGCCGTGATTGAGAAGGCCACGGCGCAGTTGGCCAACGGGGCGCAGATATCGGTGACTGAAGCAGTCCTGCGAAGGGCACGCCAGCAAAATGCTCTGGGTATCGCCTTGGCCGATCTGTCCGGGGCCTGGAACTGTCACAAGATCACCCGACGGCTGTCGAAGTTCGCTGATTGGGCCATTGATGCGGCGCTGGAGGTTCTGGTGCGCGACGCCGGTTGGCGCGGCGCGTTGGAGATTGATCCGACAGAGCCCAGGCCCTCTCATAACTGTGGTTTGTTCGTGATCGGATTGGGCAAGCTCGGCGCTCACGAGTTGAACTATTCCAGCGATATCGACCTGATGGTCCTCTATGACCCTGAGATCGTGCCCATCACGCGACCTGACCGTCTGCAGTGGGAGATGGTCAAGCTGACCCAGGGGTTGATCGGTCTGTTGCAGAAGCGGACGACCCATGGCTACGTCTTCAGAACGGACTTTCGCCTGCGACCGGATCCTGCGGCCACCCCGATCTCCCTGTCTGTCGATGCAGCGGAAGCCTATTATGAAAGCGTAGGTCAGAACTGGGAACGGGCAGCGATGATCAAGGCGCGCCTCGTCGGCGGCGATCGACAGGCCGGCAGCGCGTTTCTCGATCGGCTCCGTCCGTTCATATGGCGCCGCAACCTGGATTTCGCCACGATACAAGATATCCACTCCATCAAGCGCCAGATCAATGCCAATCTGGGCGGGAGCAGGATCACCGCCATGGGCCACAATCTGAAACTCGGCCGCGGCGGCATCCGGGAAATCGAATTCTTCGCCCAGACCCAGCAACTGATCTATGGCGGGCGCGACGCCAGCCTCCGTCGGAAACCAACGCTTGAGGCAATCCGCGCTCTTGTTGCGGCGAACCGGGTTACGGCGCAAGCCGCTAGTGAACTTGAAGAAGCATACGTTTTTTTGCGGACCACGGAACATCGGTTGCAGATGCTCGAGGACCGGCAGACCCACGCCCTGCCAAAAAACGACCCGTTGTTCAACCGGTTTGCCACTTTCATGGGCTATCCTGACCCAGCTGATTTCGCGATGGCCCTGGAACACCATCTGCAGATTGTCGAGCGTCATTACGCCAAACTGTTCGAAGAGTCGCCGCCGCTCGGCGGACCAGGCAATCTGGTCTTTACCGGCGGCGAACATGATCCCGACACACTCGCCACGCTAGAGGAACTGGGTTTCAGAGAGCCGAAGAGGGTCTCGTCATCCATCCGTGCCTGGCATTACGGGCGGTACCGATCTGTTCGCAGCAACCGGGCCCGTGAGCTCTTGACAGAATTGACGCCGACATTGCTCGCCGCAATCAGCAAAACCGTGGTACCGGACAAAACCTTTCACCGCCTGGATGTCTTCATTCGGAGCCTGCCCGCCGGGGTACAATTGTTTTCTTTGCTGCAGGCCAATCCCGGCATCTTGAGCCTCATCGCCGATATCATGGGCAGCGCCCCGGAACTTGCCGAAACGATAGGCCGGCAGCCTGCCCTTTTCGACACCATGCTGGATCAGGGATTCTTCGACTCGCTACCGGACCTATCTTCCATGGCAGCCGACATTGAACGCGTCATACCACCAGACGCGATTTATGAAGATATCCTCAACGCTGTGCGCCGATGGTGTGCCGAGATACGGTTCCGAATCGGCGTCCAGTTGCTGCAAGGCACCATTGAAGCCGAGACCGCCGGTCAGGCCTATTCGGATGTCGCGGACATCACCATCTCGACCATCCTGCCCCATGTGGAAGCCGCGTTCGCAGAACGTCATGGCCGGTTCGACGGCGGTGCATTCTGCGTTCTGGCGCTGGGAAAACTCGGTGGGCAGGAACTGACGGCTGCATCAGATCTTGATCTGGTTTTCGTCTATGACGACCGCATGGCGGAATCACAGTCCAGCGGAACCAAGCCCTTGGCGCTGAGCCACTATCATGCCCGTTTTGCCCAGCGATTGCTGAGCGCGCTGACGATAATGACAGCGGAAGGTGTGCCATTCGAGATTGACCTGCGTCTTCGACCCAATGGCAACAAGGGCCCGTTGGCATCAAGCTTGTCAGCGTTTGCGGACTATCAAACAAATCAGGCTTGGACGTGGGAGGAAATGGCTCTTTCCCGCGCGCGTGTGATCGCCGGTCATGGGCCATTGGCTGACAGTGTGATGAACATCATCGAGTCCGCCTTCTGCCGCAAGCGAAAGGCCAAAACACTGGCGGCGGATGTCGTCCACATGCGCCGGCGCTTGGCAGCCAACAGGCCCGCACCCAGCCACTGGCACGTCAAGAACATGACAGGCGGCATTCTGGACATCGAGTTCACGGTGCAATTCCACCAGTTGCTGCACAGCGCCGATCATGCCGGTCTTCGCCAGACAAGAACTCGTGCAGCCATTCGCAAACTCGGATCCGAGGGCCTGCTGTCCGAAGACATCGCCGCAACGCTCGAAACCGCTTTTGATTTATTGCAGAAGATTCAGTCCATTCTGCGCCTGGCCGGCGCGCCGCTGGACGCCGATGAGCGACCGCCAGCCGAGTTGCATCCCCTTATCTGCCGGGCGACGAACCGACCAGATATTCGGATCCTCGAAGCCGATATAAAGGAATTGGCCGCCGAGGTGCGGAGCATATATGAAAAACTGGTTGTTGAGATCGTCGGCACCACCCAGTCCGGCGTGCCGAGTGATCTTTCCTAAAATGAACTGCCACGAACCAAAGGAGAATGATACATGACACTTGCCGAAGGCGATCAGGCCCCAGATTTCACAATGCCCACCGACGGAGGCGGTTCGGTATCTCTGGCAGACCTCAGAGGCGAACAGGTCGTCCTTTACTTCTATCCGAAGGACGACACGTCCGGTTGCACCAAGGAGGCCTGTGCCTTCCGCGATGCAATGCCCGATTTTTCCAAGGTCAAGGCGCGGATCATCGGCGTGTCCAAAGATACTGTCGCCAAGCATGACAAGTTCAAGGCAAAGCATGACCTGCCGTTTACCCTAGCGTCCGATGAGGCCGGGAACGTGTGCGAGGCCTACGGTGTCTGGGTAGAGAAGAACATGTATGGTCGCAAGTATATGGGTATTGAGCGCGCCACGTTTCTGATTGGCGACGACGGCACGGTGAAGAAGATCTGGCGCAAGGTCAAGGTACCGGGTCACGCCGATGCTGTCCTGGCAGCTGCAGACGCGTGACGTACCCGACCGCACGTCTGTCGACACGGCAGTGATGATGTCCGTTCCATCTTCGGTC
>JAPOST010000001.1:0-44299 GCA_026709535.1 Rhodospirillaceae bacterium | reverse complement strand
GGCTCTCGCCCAAGATCGTCGAAGGTTTCCAGGCGATGCTCAAGACGGCATGGGCGACCTCATTGAGGTAGAGTTCTTTTTCTGCTGCTCAGGTTCCTATGCTCGGCAGACGCGACTGGATGCCGGCACACCGGTCTAGGACCGAGAGGATTCTGGCCAACCGCAACCTGAAGAACGGCGCGCTAATACTCTACGATGTTTCCTCAAGCTTCCTTGAGGGAAGCTTCGGCACGGTCGCAGTGAAGGTATTGCCCGGGAACGTCTCGGACCCGTCCATGGCGGTGGCGCAGGTGAACAAGGCCCCGCACCTGCTTCGGCATCGACCGTGTGGCGCTGGTCGGGGAGACAAGAGCATGCTCACTACGATCTGCGGCTTCCATCCGGGACGATCTCGAATCGTCGGGATTCGCAACGAAGGTTGGAAGGGCCTATCGCGAATCAAATGCCTGAGCGAGCCTGTGCAACGTAGCGGCCAATTCATGAAATATCCAGCTAGAACTTCTCCACCCAAGGCCGTAATTCCACTTCCCAGGCCCAAGTGCTTCGATGCTGTTTGTGGACTTGAAGATAAGTCTCGGCGATCGCGTCAGGATTCAACAATCCATTTTCGCCGCGGTCGTTGCGCGGATCATCGGCGCCCTTGCTGATGCCGCCGTCGATGACGAAGTGGGCAATATGAATGCCCTTCGGATGAAGTTCGCGCGCCATGCTTTGGGCCAGGCCGCGCAGGCCGAATTTGCCCATCGCGAAGCTGGCTGACTGAGGATAGCCCTTGACGCTGGCCGACGCCCCGGTGAACTGGATTGAGCCGGATCCTCTCGACAGCATGACCTGGGCCGCCTTCTGCCCGACCAGGAATCCGCCATAGCAAGAAATCATCAGGGCTTTCAGGACTTCTTCCCGATTGATTTCGGTGATGGCTCCCCGCGCGCGATAGCTGGGATTGTACAAAACCAGGTCGGGAACCCCATGTTCGGCAATGGCCGCTTCGAATAGAGCGTCGACTGAAGCCGGATTGCTGGCATCACACTGGCGCGCTGTCGCACCAATCTCGCCAGCCATATCGGAAAGCTTATCCGCCTGACGGGCCGCCACGGTAACGGCCATACCGTCGGCAGCACACAGACGGGCGAAGGAAGCGCTGAGCCCTGGCCCGGCACCGACGATCAGGACCGATTCTTGTCGTCTTGTCATAGCTTGTCTTATTTCTCCCGCTTTGCGCCAACTTTCGCCGCCAAGGATGCTTCCAGGAATTCGTCGATATCCCCGTCCAGAACGCCCTGTGCATTGCCTTTTTCCACACCGGTCCGAAGATCTTTCACCATCTGATATGGATGCAGGACATAGGAGCGAATCTGATGGCCCCAACCAATCTCGCTCTTCGCTTCATGTGCCTCCTGCGCCTCTTCTTCCCGTCGCTGGAGTTCAACTTCATACAAGCGCGCACGCAACATTTTCCAAGCTTCGGCACGATTGCGATGCTGGGAGCGATCATTCTGACATTGTACCACGATGCCGGTCGGCTCATGAGTCAGTCGCACGGCGCTATCCGTCTTGTTGACATGTTGGCCTCCTGCGCCGGAGGCCCGATACGTGTCTATCCGGACCTTGGATTCATCGATTTCAATCTCGATATCGTCATGAATAACCGGGTATATCCAGGCAGACGCGAAACTGGTGTGTCGCCGGGCGCTGGAATCGTAGGGTGAAATTCGGACCAAACGATGTACGCCGCTTTCGGTCTTCAACCAGCCATAGGCGTTTTCGCCGTTGATGCGCAGGGTGGTGGACTTGATCCCGGCTTCTTCACCCGGACTCTCTTCCAGCCACTCGACCTTATAGTCGTGCATATCGGCCCAGCGCGTGTACATGCGAACAAGCATCTGGGCCCAATCCTGGCTTTCTGTTCCGCCGGCACCAGCATGAATTTCCATGAAACAGTCGTTGCCGTCCGCCTCGCCCGACAGAAGGCTTTCCAGCTGTTTCTTGGCAACGACGATCCGGAGCGATGCCAGGGCCCTCTCGCTTTCCACCAGGGTATCCGGATCATCCTCCTCCTCAGCGAGCGCAACGAGTTCAAGATTGTCTTCATATTCCTGCTCAAGTGCTTTGAATTCCGCCAGCTTCCTCTCCGCAACGGTGCGCGCGCGCATGATCGACTGGGCCCGGCTGGTATCGTTCCACAGGTCGGGGTCTTCGGCCTGTTTGTTCAGTGCAAGGAGCAGTTCTTCCAACCGTTCCGGGTCAAAGATGCCTCCTCAGCAGTTCAATGCACTGCTTGATCTCCAAGGCAATCGCTTCAGTTTCTGCTTTCATGCATCCGATCCGTCCAATCAAGCCGGCTCCTGGCACCGGACTTGCCATATATTCAGTTCCAGAAAGCTGTCCCGAACGGATATCAGCTACAGGCTTCGCCGTCCCACGTTCGCAGTGCCCTCGCCAGCCATATTTCCAGATAGATAACCGGGCTGGCAGGTCAGGCATCTGTCCAGCACGAAAGCACCATCCATAATGGGAATTCTTTCCAAGTTGGAGTTGGAGTCTAGCACGTTTGTCGTCATTCCAGAAAGGCAAGGTAGACCTACTTCGATATATTCTCCATCAGCAGGGCTGCGCCCGGGAGACGATCCGGTCGCCCTGAGCCGGTATTCGGGATAAAATCGATCCGTGCGTGCCTTTTCCGCACTACGAAACAGACGAGACTTTTGCGCAAAAGCGATTCAGCCAACAAGACATTACTTGACGGGCGATAGCTTCCATCTTTAGCGTGGCATGGGAGGCAACGTCTTGGACATCAAGCGGTTCCGCTAGCGGAAGACGGTTTGCTGTCCGCTGCTGCCTTATTGCAGAGGCTCTGCGCGATTGCGCGCTCGAAACAATGAAAAGGAGAAAAACGATGCATAAGGAGAGGAGAAAAACATGAAAAGGACGTTTCTAGGAAGCATGGCGGGGGCTATTTCCCTGACACTGTCATCCTTTGCGGTGGCTGCTGAAAAACCGGCGGAGTTACAGATCGGGATCACAGCATTCCTCTCGGGCCCGGCCTCCGTGTTTGGCGAGCCTGCGAAGGCTGCTGCGGAGATGATGATCGAGTCGATGAACAGGTCGGGCGGCATCGGTGGTGTGCCGGTCAAGGCCTATTTCGTTGATGAAGGTGCCGGCGGCGAGGCTCTGCTAGCCGAATATCGCCGCCTGGTTCAAAACGTACGCGTCGACGCCATGTTCGCATCAATCTCGTCGGGAAACTGCAACAAGATCGCGCCTTTGGCCGAGGACCTCAAGGTCCTTAACTTCATGTGGGATTGCGGCACCCAGCGGATTTTTGAGGAGAACAGGTACCGCTACGTTTTCCGCACTCAAGCCAACGCCACGCCTGAGATGTTGTCGACCGTACTTTACCTCCTGAAAAAGAAGCCGGATTTCAAGACGATCGCGGTCGTCAATCAGGACTACGCCTGGGGCCGCGACAGTTGGGCCATCTTCTCGACTGCGCTCAAGGCCATGAAGCCTGACGTCAAGGTCGTAGCGGAGTTCTTCCCGAAATTTGGCTCACCCGACTATTCGACCGAGATATCGCGCCTGCAGGCGCTGCGCCCGGACATCGTCTTCTCGACCTCGTGGGGCGGTGACCTGGACACCTTCGTGCGTCAGGCCTCGCAGCGTGGTCTGACCCGGACGTCGACTCTGGTTCTACCACTGGCCGAGAGCTCGCTGCAGCGGTTGGGCAAGGACCTGCCAGCCGGGCACATCGTCGGTGCGCGCGGCGACCATTACTTCCTGCACCCGGAGAAGAAGAAAGATCCGAAATTTGCGGCGTTCATGAACGCATTCAAGAAAAAAACCGGCGCCTATCCCATCTACCCTGTTTTCCACATCAGCCAAGCGCTGAATGCTTTGAAGGCAGCATATGAGAAGGCGATTGCAGCGAACGACGGCAGATGGCCGAACCGCGAGCAGGTGGTTGATGCCATGGCAGGACTGACCTTTGCCGGCCTGGGCCGCGAAGTGCGCATCCGCAAGGACGGCCAAGGGGTCGAGGACCAGCTTCTTGGCACAACAATACATGTTGACGGTTATAATTTCGCTCTGCTCGATGACATGATGATGTTTGACGGCGACCAGATCACGACTCCGGTCGGCATGAAGTCGATCAAGTGGTTGAGTTCCCTGACTCGGGGTTTCCTCAGGAAAGTAAAGGTTGAAACCTTCAGTCACAGTCCATGAGCGGCCATTGGAGCGGTCACGGCGCAAAACGCGACCGCTCCATTTCCTCTTGCAGCCGATATGCAAGATAGAAGTCGGGCGTCATGAACACGCAACTGTTTGCTCTGGCAATGTTCGACGGCGTCGCTTACGCGGCGTTGGTATTCATGGTTGCGGTAGGCCTGACCCTGATCTTTGGCGTGCTTCGGATACTGAACGTCGCACACGGATCGTTTTATGCGATCGGCGCCTACATTGCTGCGTCCGTGGGTGGAGCGATCTTCGCGGCGGGCTTTTCGCCTTGGCTGGCCTATCCGCTTCTGTTCATTGCAGCGGGCCTCGTCGGGATCGTCCTTGGGGCGCCCATTGAGCGATTCCTGCTGCGCCGCATTTACGTAAAGGAAGAAGCGCTGCAGCTTCTGGTCACGTTCGCAGTCTTCATGATACTTGAAGACGTGCAGCGTCTGGTTTGGGGTGTCCAGCCCTATTTCGAATCAACTGCCTTGCGGCAGCTTGGCAACGTCGAAGTACTCGGTGTCAATTACACCAGCTACCAGCTTATCCTGCTGCCGATGGTGGCGCTGGTGGTTTTATTCGGTCTGCGGCTGTTTCTCCGCCGCACCCTCTCCGGCAAGCTTATCCTCGCCGTTACCGAAGACCGAGAAGCCGCGACCGCGATCGGTGTCGACGCCGACAGGGTCTATCTGCTGACATTCGTGGTAGGCGCATCCTTGGCGGCTTTCGGCGGCACTCTGGCCTCGGCCACCACCTCGGTGGTGCCGGGCATGGGCGCGGACATGATCGTACTGTCCTTCGCAGTCGCGGCGACCGCCGGGCTCGGCCAGATCGAGGGCGCGGCGCTGGCGGCCCTCCTGATTGGACTGGGCCGCAGTTTCGCCGTCTATCTGGTACCGGAGATAGAGGTACTGGTTCCCTACCTCATCATGCTGATCGTCCTGTTGGTGAGGCCCGAAGGTCTGTTTGGCGTGATCAAAACCCGCAAGATCTGAGGAGGTTGACATGCCCTTGCGTTTCGTCCTTCCATTGATCTTGTTGGCCGTGATCGCTCTGCTGCCGCTTGGCGTGCCGTGGGCCAAAGTCGTTCTCAGCTTGGCGATGGCGAAGGGACTTGCTGTCCTCGGTATCGTGGTGCTTCTACGAGCTGGCCAGGTGTCCTTCGGGCATGCGCTCTTCTTCGCTGTGGCCGCTTACGCTGCTGCGTTCTTGGGCAAGGCGTTCGCAGGCGGCGAACTTGTATCCATGATCTTCTTCGGCGTCAGCGCGTCGTTGGCCGTCGGGTTGATAGTCGGCCTGTTCGTGGTTCGCTACCGCTACATCTTCTTCGGAATGCTGAATCTCGCCTTTTCCATGATTCTCTTTTCAGTGCTCGAAAAGTTCTATCATCTGACGGGCGGCTCGGACGGCATGCAGGTTGCGCGGCCATCGGTCCTGGGCATCATGCTGGAACGGGAAGGTTTCGAAATCCTGCTGTTCTACGCCACCTTGGTTATCTGCATCGTGATCGCCTGGTGTGTGCAACGCTATCTTTCTTCGCCCATCGGCCACATGATGCAGACCATCAAGACCAACGAGACCCGGCTCGAGTACCTGGGAGTCTCGGCCCGTACGACCTTGCTTGTCGGGTATTTGATCTCGGCCGGACTGTGTGGACTTGGCGGAGTCCTGATGGCGGTGGCGCAAGGCATTGTAACGCCAGATTATGCTTGGTGGATCCGCTCGGGAGAACTGGTGTTCATCGCCATCCTGGGCGGGGCCGGGTCGGTCGCCGGGGCATTTGTGGGAGCGCTGATCTACGAGGTCGTGCGCACGTATGCCGCGGCTTTCGCCGCCGACGTTTGGCAGATGGTGCTTGGCATCTTCCTACTCGCGATCATCCTCTATGCTTCGCGGGGTCTGGTTGGGCTATACACTGACCTGATGGATCGGCTTCAGGGCAGAGGCGCGAGCGCCGACGCACAGCCCAGAGAGGCCTTGAAATGACTGCAGATGTGCTGCTGGAGGCCAAGAATATAAGCATTCATTTCGGCGGCGTAATCGCGGCTGAAAATGTCGACATGCAAATCCACAAAGGTCGCAACCTGGCAATCATAGGCCCGAACGGTGCAGGCAAAACGACATTCTTGAATATCTGCACCGGATATCTCAAGCCGGACGCCGGCAAGGTATATTTTCGTAGGCGCGACATCACCGAAAAATCGCCTCGGCAGATCACCCGGATGGGTGTGGCGCGCGCGTTTCAGATTCCGCAACTCTTTTCCGAGCACACTGTGATTCAGAACATGCTGATCGCTGCCGCAGCCCGGGAAAAACGCTGGCTGTCGTTTGCCCGGCTCGAGGAGATACCGGAACGGAACGAAATGATGCACTTGCTTGAATTGGTGAATTGTGCAGCCATCGCCGAGCGTTCAGTCAACAAACTTCCCGAGGGACAGCGAAAGTTGATCGATATCGCCGTGGCGCTGGCCTTGAAGCCGCAGCTCTTGCTGATGGACGAGCCGACCTCCGGCGTCGCGTCCTCAGAGAAGTTTGGAGTCATGGACATACTGACTGCCGCTCTGAACGAAGCCAACGTGACAAGCGTCTTCGTCGAACATGATATGGGGATTGTCGAGAAGTATGCCGATGAGGTGGCAGTTTGGGCCTCGGGCGCGGTTCAGTTTCGCGGCCCGCCAGCGGAAATTCTTGAGCACCCAGACGTCATTCGCGATGTGATCGGAGAGGAAGTTTGATGCTTCACTTCGAAAACGTCGACGTGTCCATCGCCAACGTCCAGATCCTGCGTAATGTCACTTTCACCGTCAATCCTGCTGAGACAGTCGCACTGATTGGCCGTAACGGCGCCGGAAAGACGACCACCTTGCGTTCCATCATGGGTTTTACCCAAGTGTCAGGCGTGATTCGCTTTTCCGGACATGACTTGACCAAGACCGCACCGGCCGGGCGGGCTGGATTGGGTATCGGCTACGCTCCAGAGGACCGCCGCCTGTTCTCGGCCTTCACTGTCGAGGAAAACATCGTGATGCCCGGGCAAGTTGCCCGCTTCTCCGGTCCCCACATGAAGGAGCGATTGGATCGCGTCTATGAAATTCTGCCCGAACTGAAGGATTTGGCTAACCGGCCGGCAGGAACAGTATCCGGTGGCCAGGGCAAGATGGTCGCTTTGGGACGAGCGTTGATGATTGGCTCCCATCTCATCATGCTGGATGAGCCGTTTCAGGGGCTCGCCCCGGCGCTTGCGCGGCGGTACGCAGATGCCTTGGGCGCTCTACGCGACAGGGACCGCGAAGTGACACTGTTGATCACTGAATCGAACCCCGCTTTTCTACGGTCGTTGGCGAACCGGGCGCTGGTTATCGAGCGCGGCGAGGTCTGCGAGGGTTCCCTTGCAGATGGAATGGAAGCAGCATGAGTATCATGACGCCCAATTTCCATTCCTGTTGTCGAAATTAGGCACATTCATGGTTGATGCGATACTGGGAGCAATTTCGAGATCAAATCGTCTTCGAAGCGTTTGCACATCACGCTGCTCAACCTCGACAATCAGTTCAATACTCTCCGCCGCATCGTGCCGCGCGACTATCGCTCCCCGCTCATACAGCCAATTGAGGGCCGCGCCCTGATCGTAGGCAATGGTGACTGACAAGCGTTTCCGATCCTTGCCGACCAAGCTCTCCACCTTGGCGACCAGAGCCTTGATGCCCTCCCCTGTCATCGCAGAAACCGGAACGACCCGCGCATCAGACCGTACTGCCTGATTATTCAGCCGTTCCCTGTCTGCCCGATCCAGAAGGTCTGTCTTGTTCCAGATTTCGATCACCCGTTCTTCCAGGTCTTCATTCGACAAGAGATCTGACAGTATATCCTGGACACTCTCCGCCTGGCTTTTGGAATCTGAGCGAGCGACATCACGAACGTGCAGGACCACGTCAGCGCGAGTGACTTCCTCGAGTGTGGCCCGGAAGGCCGCGACGAGTTCAGTCGGCAGGTCCGATATGAAGCCCACGGTATCGGACAGGATCATTTCACGGCCGCGCGGCAGGGATATCTTGCGCATTGTCGGATCCAATGTCGCGAAGAGCATGTCTTCTGCTCGGACCGTTGCAGATGCAAGACGATTGAACAGGGAGGATTTTCCGGCGTTGGTGTACCCAACCAGCACCGCGACGGGATAAGGCGTTTTCTCTCGCGCCTTGCGTTGCAGCACCCTGCGCTGTCGCACCTTTTCCAATTGGCGCTTGAGCTTGGCAATACGTTCGTCGATCAGGCGTCGATCGAGTTCAATTTGCGCCTCGCCAGGACCGCCTGTGAAACCAAAGCCGCCGCGCTGACGCTCCAAATGAGTCCAACTTCGTACTAGCCGACTGCGTTGCCAAATCAAGTGAGCAAACTCAACTTGCAGTCGGCCTTCACTGGTCTGGGCGCGTGCACCAAAAATTTCCAGGATAAGGGCTGTGCGATCAATCACCTTGCATTGCCAGCGGCGCTCCAGGTTGCGTTGTTGTCCGGGACTGAGTGTACAATCCATGACAACCAATTCCAGATGCGCTTCGGCAACCTCATGGGCGATTCTCTCAACCGCCCCTTTGCCAATCCAGGTTGCCGGCGCAATGCGTCTGCACGGGGCCAGTCGCGCATCCGCGATGTCAAGCGCTATGGCCTGTGCGAGGCCGACTGCTTCATCAAGACGATTCCTGCAGCGATCTTCAGCCCGGGTGTCACCCTTCGGGTAAGGATGAATGACGAGGCAGCGCGTGCAATTGCCCGCATGGTCAGCGATCGGTTCTGAAGCCAGGTTCAGGGTATCGGTAGGAATCTCGCCGGCCCGGGTTCAGGCGTTTTCGGCGCTTCCTGCCGCTTCCGGATCAAACAACTGCACCGGTTGCGCAGGCATAATCGTCGAAATCGCGTGTTTGTAAACCAGTTGAGAATGGTGATCGCGGCGCAGCAGGACACAGAAATTATCAAACCAGGTCACAATACCCTGAAGCTTGACGCCATTAACCAGGAAGACCGTAACCGGTGTCTTGTTCTTGCGGATATTGTTAAGGAATACGTCCTGCAGGTTTTGTTTTTCTGAGGACATGCTTTTTTCCTTTTGTTTTCTAGCTGCACCTGGGGTTGATACACTTGCGTTTGTTTCTATCCCGCAGCGTCATATGGTTTGCCGAGACTCAACGACAAGTCTCAAGATGTCCTCTGACGAATTGACCACGGCGGCAGGCGGCCAGTCCTTGTGAGCCTCGGCCGGCTCATCGCTCGAGATTCGAAGTATGGGCGTGCACCCTGCTCGGATACCACATTCCAAGTCCACTGCGGCATCGCCGATAAACCACACGGCCTTGGAACGTTCGATTCCCGAGTCCTTAAGGACCAAGTCGACAGGCCCGACCTCCGGCTTGTCAGTGACAGCATCGCCAGCGCCAACTGCGCGGTGGAAATAATCTGCCCAATCGAGATGACTGATTTCCCGGCGGAGGTATTCTCCACCCTTGTTGCTTACCACGCCCAGAATTACCTCCATTCCGGCCAGTTTCTTCAACAGGTCAGACACCCCTGACAAGGGCTTCAGCATCGCCAGATGATCGGCGCGAAAGTTCGCATAAAAGATATCCCGCGCCTCGCCCCAACGGTCGCCGAACATGCGAGGAAAACTGTTCCGCATCGAATGGCGCACCATTCCTCGCACCTCCCTTTCCGTAAACTTGGGCCGATCAAATTTAGCCAGGGTGGCATTCAGGGCACCAGCGATCGACGCCCAATTATCGACAAGAGTGTTGTCCCAATCGAACAGGATCGCCTTAGGGGCGGTCAAGTCATTCATACTCTCCCCGTCATCTTGGAGGTTGTCGTCTCAAGCCGACCGACCGGAAGAGCGCCGACACCATCACGTCTAGAAAAACTCAAGACTCACAGAAAACAGTTTGTCCACCTTGCGGACAACGCTCGGCAGGGCATACAGTATGACTCGGTCGCCGGCTTCGATTACCGTATCGCCACGCGGCATGTGTACTGTCTCATCGCGGATGATCGCCCCGATCATGATACCCTTATCCAGTTTCATCAAACTCAGCGGCTTGCCGACGATGCTGGATGTGTCCATCGCCTTCGCTTCGATGATTTCTCCAACCCCGTCGCGCAGCGAATGAACCGCCCGAATCCGTCCGCGCCTAAGATGCTGAAGGATGGTCGAGACCGTAATAGCCCTGGGTGAAACCGCCACGTCCACTCCCAAGGAGGTCACCAGCGGCTGATAATGGATGGTGTTTACCAGAGCGACTGTCCGCTCGCAGCCCAAGCGCTTGGCCATAAGTGCTGCCAGAACATTGACCTCGTCGTCGTTGGTAACAGTGATCATCATGTCCGTATGAGCGAGGTTCAGTTCGTCAAGGATTTCGCTTTCAAGCACATCCCCGTGCACGACCATGGTATGCGCCAGTGAAGTGGCGACGACTTTTGCCCTGTTTTCGTCTATTTCGATCAGCTTGACGGTAACGTCTTCATCCTGCTCCTCGATCTCCTGAGCAAGGAATAGGCCGATATTGCCGCCTCCGACAATGATAACCCTGTGCGCCTCCGGTTCCTCGTGTCCAAAAGCGGCCATCGCTCGCGAAACGTGATCGACATCTGCCACGAAATATATCTCGTCCCCGACCAATAGCTGATCATCCGGCTTGGGCACGATGGTTTTGCCGTCGCGAATGATACTGACAATGACCGTCGCCAGATCCGGGAACAGCGCAGAAAGCTGGCGCAACGGGGTATCAAGGATCGGGCAGTTATTGCCAAGGCGTGTTCCGATTACCTGAACCTGCCCCTGCCCCAGCGAAATTACATCAAACGCGCCCGGCACATGCATCCGTCTGCGAACGGCACGCGCCACTTCGATTTCAGGCGAGATTCGGAAGTCGATTGGCATGTGGTCGGCACTGAACATGCCTGCCCAGTCCCGCTGCAGGTAGGATTGCGCGCGCACCCGGGCGATCTTGATCGGCACCCTGAACAGGGAATGCGCCACCTGGCAAGCGACCATGTTAACTTCATCGACTTGGGTGACCGCGATGATCATTTCGCAATCACGCGCGCCGGCGCGCTCCAGCACGTCAGGATGCGACGCATGGCCGACAATCCCTCGAACGTCCAGTGCATCGCTGATCTTGCGGACCAGCGCCTCGGAGCGGTCGACAACGGTGACTTCGTTGTTCTCCGTCGCCAGATGACGCGCAATATTCAGGCCAACTTGCCCGGCGCCGCAGACGATTACTTGCATGAAATCCCCTGGCCTCGAAACGCTGTCGGCCAACCCCTATCCCGCTGCATCGGTATTCTCTTCAGCCGTCTTGTTCGCGCCGGTCAACCCCAGCTGCTTCAGCTTGCGATGCAGCGCCGATCGTTCCATGCCGACGAACTCGGCTGTTCGGGACACGTTACCGCCGAATCGATTGATCTGGGCAGTCAGATACTCCCGTTCAAACATCTTGCGCGCTTCAGGTAACGACAGTGCCATGATTTCGCTCCCCTTCTCAAAATACGGCAGCATGGTCTCTTGGCCCAATATCTCCGGCGGCAGCATCTTGGCCGTCAACGCTTCATTCGGGCTGGCGGGAGCCATGATCAGTAGCCGTTCGATCACGTTCCCCAGTTCGCGCACATTGCCTGGCCAGTCATAGGCTTGTAGCGCCGCCATCGCATCATCCGATAGCTGACGCGACGGCAGGCCTGCCCGCGCGGCTGCTGTCTCCATGAAATGGCGCGCGAGGTCAGGAATGTCCGGCCGCCGTTCACGCAACGGTGGTACCCAAATCGGTACTACTTTCAGCCGATAATAGAGATCTTCCCGAAAACGGCGCTCGGCAATTTCGCTCTCCAGCTGACGACTGGTTGAAGCGATGATCCGAATATCGACTTCGACCGTGGCGGCACCGCCGATCCGCTGAAATCCTTGACCTTGCAGAACCTGAACAAATTTCCCTTGGGTTTCCAATGGCATGTCAGCCACTTCGTCGAGCAGTAGAGTGCCGCCATGGCACTGCTCCAGAATGCCGATCTTGGTGCCTTTTGCTCCTTCCTCACCGAAGAGTTCCTGTTCCATTCGATCTGGATGCATCGTCGCACAGTTTACCACCACGAATGGTCCGTCACCCCGCGCGCTGCGTTCGTGGATCACACGAGCGACGACTTCCTTGCCGACGCCGGCAGCGCCGGTGACCAGCACACGGCTGCTGGTCCGCGCAACTTTCTCGATGGCTTGGCTTATTTGGGTGGTTATCCTGGAAGAGCCGACAAGCTCGAGTTCGCCACCCGCGCGCTGCAAGAGATCTTCATTTTCACGCTTCAACCGTTCGGTTTCGATGGCGCGCTCGATCAGCAGCAACAGTCGGTCGCTCTTGAACGGCTTCTCGATGAAATCATACGCGCCCATCTTGACAGCACTGACAGCCATTTCGACCGTACCGTGGCCAGTGATCATGATCACCGGCAGGTTTGAATGATCCTCCTTGACGGTTTCCAGAATTTCCATTCCATCCATACGGCTGCCTTCCAACCAGATGTCCAGCAGTATCAGGGATGGTCTTCGCGCGCGGATCGCGTTCAGTGCCTCGTCGGCGCCGCCGGCCGTGCGGGTCTGGTAGCCTTCGTCCATGAGAACACCGGAGATCAGGCTGCGGATATCGGCCTCGTCGTCGACTATCAGTATTTCGGCCGCCATCAACTAGTCAGTTCAAGGAAATCCGGAGATTCAAGCGCCGGAAACGGCGGCTTGCTCGTGCTCGTTGACACGAATGGAGGCCGGAAACACCATGCTAACTGTTGCGCCTCTGGGTTCATCGCCGCCTGCGTTGTTTTGCAGTCGAAGCTCGCCTTGGTGATCCTCCATGATCTTGCGCACGATGGCGAGGCCCAGTCCAGTCCCCTTGGCTCGCGTGGTCATATAGGGCTCGGTCAAGCGGTGCATCATATCCTTGGGAAGACCGGAACCAGTATCGGTTACTGACACCACGATCTTGTGGTCAGTCTCCCGGATGGCCAATGAAACAGTCCCTGCGCCCGTATCCCACGATTCCTCTTCAATCGCGTTGGCCGCGTTTTGCAACAGGTTCGTCAGCGCCTGTCCAACCTGATGTTCGTCGCATCGAACGTTCAGGGGCGCTGCACCGCCATCAAACTCGTAAGTGATGGCCGGATGAGCGGATTTCTGCAGGAACATGTTTTGACGGCACAACTCCCTGAGGTCGTTTTCTTTCATGCGTGGGGCTGGCATACGCGCAAAGCTCGAAAACTCGCTGACCAGACGACCAATATCGTCGACTTGTCGGATGATCGTGGCCGTGCAAGTCTCGAAAACTTCCGGCTCTACGGTGATCTGCTTGAGATATTTTCGACGAAGTCGTTCCGCCGACAGCTGAATTGGCGTTAGAGGGTTCTTGATCTCATGGGCGATTCGACGAGCGACATCGGCCCAGGCCGCAGTACGCTGGGCCCGCTGGAGATCAGTGATATCGTCGAAGGTAAATACGTATCCGACAATCTCGGAACCTATCTGCTCTGCCGCCAATTGGACGATGAGAGTCCGGGTCCTCCCCTCACGACTGATCACGACTTCTGATCTGTGGTGCCGCGCAGGGTACCGCTTGATGTTTTCGATCATATCGGCGAATTCGGGGATGACTTCCGCCACCGGTTTTCCAAGCTGCGTCTCCATATCGGTCTGCAAGAGTTCTGATGCCGACCGATTCGGCAGATTGATTTGCTGATCGGCATCCAGACCGATCACGCCGGCAGTGACCCCTTCCAACACTTTTTCAGTGAACGCGCGGCGCGCCTCGACCTGGCGGTTGGCTTCAACAAGTTTCTCATGATTTTTCTGAAGATCTCTTGTCATCCTATTGAAATACAATGATAGATTAGAAATTTCATCGTGACGGTTTCTGCGCAGGCGGACACTCAGATCGCCTTGGGCAACTCGTTCCGAAGCTGAAATCAGCTCCGAAATCGGCCTCACGAGCTGATTGGCGAAGTACAGCCCCAGCCACACCGCAGCCAGCAGCAAAAGCAGGGAGACCACCGCATACAGAAGAAAAAACCCGATCTGGAAGCTGGATCGCTGTCCTTCCAGTTTGAGATATTCATCCACGGCATCCTGCATGCGGACCATGTGAGGCCGCAAGGTCGGCTCAATGGGTCTGCTGATGTACAGATAGACATTCGAATCGAAGAATATCTTCAGACGCATCAGCGCCCGGATGTTGTGCTCGCCGCGACGAGCGATCACGACGATATCTCCGTCCTTCTGAATGCGGGACATTGCGGCGCGGAGGTTTTCCGGCTTCTCATTGCTGGGAGAGAAGTTGCCTGCATCCGACATCAGGATTCTGCCGCGATCATCGAACACCGAAGCGCCCATGATACCCCGTTCCTGAGCCCGCCGACTCACGAACTCCGGCAACCGACGCGGCGTATTCATCAGTTCCAGCGCGTAGTTGTTGACGTCTGAGCCCAGGTTCCGCAGATCTTCACGGATGGCGATAATATGTTCATCAATATATTTTTCGGTGATATTCAATGATTCGCGCAGGGCGGTGCTTACACGGACGTTGAACCAGGACTGGATACCAAATTCAAACATAACCGCAGAGAAAACCGCGACAATTATCGCCGGCGTGACTGCGATGATGCTGAACAACAGCACCAACCTGGCGTGAAGTTGCGAGCCGGCCTTGCCCTGACGACGGGCTGCCCACAGACGCACGACCCGGAACGCGATCAATCCCGCAAGCGGCAGTATGATCACGAGATTGACGATGACCAGAGTCAGATTTGTGCCCGGATTCGCGCCCAAGGGGGATTCGGTAAGGATGATATACGTAAGGATACCGAACATGAGAGCGGCAATTGCCAAGCCGATAGCCAGCCGCCGGGACAACGCCGCATGGTTGACAAGGGCTGCCATACGCAGCAACCAGCGCTGATCCTGTGCCGGACGGGGCGCTGCCGCATCCATCATTCGTCCTCGGTGTTCCGGATCTCGCGCCGACGCGCCGACCGGCGAGCCCTGGATACGCCAACATCAAGTTCCGTGATCTTTTTGCGGAGGGTGTTTCGGTTCAGGCCCAGCATCTTTGCTGCCCGCAGCTGGTTGCCGTTGGTCGCTGTCAGGGAAAGCTCGATCAGCGGCTTCTCGATTTCCCGAAGCACGCGCGCATACAGGCCTGGCGGCGGCAATTTCTCGATATGGGCATCAAAATAAGCACGCAGATGCCGTTCAACGGAGCCGCCGATGCTCTCGTCAGCAACGGCTGACTCGCCGAACTGGCCCATCGAATCTTCATACCGTTCGGAAAGTTCGGCCTCCACGATCCCTACCGTAATGGTCTCTTCGGAGTAGAGGGCGGCCAGCCGGCGAATGAGGTTTTCGAGCTCGCGGACGTTACCCGGCCAGCGCGCGGCTACCAGTCTGGCAACCGCCGCCTCTTCGATCGACTTGCGGGGAAGGCCTTCCCTCTCCGCCTTTGCCAGCAAATGTACAACGAGATCGGGAATATCCTCGGTTCGTTCTCGCAGCGGCGGCACCCGGATTGGCACGACATTCAGCCGGTAAAACAGATCTTCCCGGAACAGTCCTTGACGAATCAGCGCCCGCAGGTCGCGATGGGTCGCTGCCACAATGCGGACGTTTGCCTTCACCGGAGCCCTGCCCCCTACGGGCAAATACTCACCCTGTTGCAGCACCCGCAGAAGTCTGGTCTGCGCCTCAATCGGCATGTCGCCGATTTCGTCCAAGAACAAGGTCCCGCCTTCGGCCTGTTCGAAGCGGCCGGGAGACCGCGAGTCGGCCCCGGTGAATGCGCCGCGTTCGTGACCGAACAACTCGCTCTCGATAAGGTCGCGCGGGATGGCCGCCATGTTGATGGCGACGAAGGGTCGATTCTTGCGCTTGCCGTAATCGTGCAAGGCGCGGGCAATCAGCTCTTTACCCGTTCCGGATTCGCCGGTCACGACGACCGAAAGATCCGTCGCCATGAGCCGTGCCAGCGTTCGGTAGATTTCCTGCATTGCCGCCGAACGACCAATCAGGGGCAGGTTCTCATCCCCGTTGTTCGCGTTACCTTCGGCCGTCGCGGATGCGGAAGACTCCGTCAATCCGCGCCCCACAACGGAGACCAATTCCCTGATATCAAAAGGTTTTGGCAGGTATTCGAACGCACCACGCTCTGTTGCCCGCACCGCCGTCATCAGCGTGTTTTGCGCGCTCATGACAATGACCCGCAACGTCGGGCGCAGTTTCCGAATGCGCGGAATGAGGTCGAGACCGTTCTGATCGGGCAATACCACATCGGTAATTGCCAGATCACCGTAGCCATCTTGGATCCATGACCACAATGTCGCGGCATTGTCCGTTGCCTTGACGTCGTATCCGGCCCGCGCCAGAGCCTGGCTCACGACCGTGCGGATGCTCTGATCGTCATCCGCCACCAGGATGGTCGCGTCGATCATCGTATCAGGCGTCCTCCTGCGCGGGCAACATTACGCGAAATACCGTCCGGTCCTGGTCCTGTTCAAACTCGACGACGCCGCCCAGCTCTCCGACAATCTTGGCGACCAGGGCCAGACCGAGCCCCGACCCCGAGGCTTTCGTCGTGACAAACGGATCAAAAAGATGTCGGCGCATCTCTGTCGGAATTCCGGGACCGTTGTCTTCCACCGAGACCACAATCGGCAAGCGGATGAAACTGTCGTTGGATGGCGCCGCAATCCGGACTCCGGAGCGATAGGAGGTGCGCAGGCAGATCTCGCCGTCTTCGGCGGGCGTCGCCTCGGCTGCATTCTTGACGAGGTTCATGAAAACCTGAATGAGCCGATCCTTGTCGCTCGGGACGGGCGGCAATGAAGGGTCATAGATTTCGACCATGCGTCTGCCCTTGGCGAAACCGTTTTCGGCGCTTTGGCGTACGCGCCCCAGGACTTCGTGGATATTGACAGGTTCGCGCTGGATGACGGGTTGGTCGGAAAAGATCTCGAAACGATCGACCAAGGCGTTCAGGCGGTCCGCTTCGTCGCAAATCAGGTTGATGAGAGACCGGTCCTCAGCGGCGACCGCGGTTTCCAGAAGTTGGGCAGCCCCCTTGATACCGCTCAATGGGTTACGCACCTCATGTGCCATGAGTGCAGCCATGGCTGATACTGATCGCGCAGCACTTCGATGACTTAGCTGCCGGTCGATCAGATGAGCGATGGATTGTTCGCGAAAACTTACGACGACATCGCCCCGTCCAGCGTTGACCGGACTTGCATGAATCGCCACATGCGGAATTTCACCGCGATTCGAAGATAATACCGTATCGCTTTCGGCGATGGTACTTCCCGTTACCCGAGCCTGACCGACCAGGGAAAAGATTGGACTGTCGTCCGGGAAGTAGTCACCCAGCCCGCGCCGACAGATCATCGCCCGGCTGGACTGCAGCAATTGTTCTGCCGCCAGGTTCGCGAACTCGATTCGATGGAGCGAATCAACTACCAGGATTGCGTCCGAAAGAGCATTCAGATAGCTCCAGCCGGCCTCATTGCCGCTCTCGGCGACCGGAGCTAGAGGTTCGAGAGTGCGGGTGGGCAACGTCATGTCACTCTTCCCGGCGCCGATTGATCCTGAGCATCGAGATCTTGATCGTTCCGCACGAGGACCATCTGCAGACCGGCCCGTCGGTTGACCGCAGTACCGATATCCCGATCAAGGCTCGCGCCATCCGCCATGACAGCGGGAACGGCCGCCACCAACTCCACAGTCGTCGGGCAGACTTTCAAGTATGTTTCGGATATCAGGCGTGGTTCCGGCATATCGACTGATCAGGAATTCTTTCCGTAAACGCCCTCCCGCCGCCAACCAGGCTGACGATCCGTCGAAACGACAGCGCGACCATGCCGGACATTGGCGTCAGGAAGGTCGGCATCTCCAGAGTCAATTCGACTATCAGGATGCCTATAATTTCAGCATCGCCCAATTTTTGTGCACCAGCTCGAAAAATATGCCATTGTTTCAGCGTCGACAACGGACGCGTGTCATCATGCGGCGGAAGGCGCGGGATGCCCACCCGACGGTTTTGATGTTATGAGCCACGTCATGCGCGCTACCCTATCCGAGCATGCACTCCGGTCAACCATGTCCTGCGCTGCCGTCATCGTCGCGGCAGGTCGCGGTCGTCGGGCCGGGGGCGATATTCCGAAACAGTATGCCAGCGTTGGTGGCGAACCGGTGCTGCGCCGAACGGTGCGCACCTTCGCTAGTCATCCCCGGGTCGACACCATCTCCGTGGTGATCCATTCGGATGATCAGCGAGATGCTGAAGAAGCAACCGACGGCTTCGGATGTCACTTGGTTCGCGGTGGTCCTACGCGTCAAGAATCATCCTTCAACGGATTGAAGGCAATGGAGAAAGCCGCGCCAGACATTGTTCTCATCCATGATGCGGCGCGGCCCTTCTTGTCCCATGCCATCATTGATGCAGCCATTGACGGCGCCAATCGGCATGGCGCAGCGGTTGCCGGTATTCCGATAGTCGATACGATCAAGGCGACAGACGCCGCTTTCCAAGTGCTCGAAACAGTTCCGCGGGAACGTCTCTGGCGTGCCCAAACGCCCCAAGCCTTCCGTTACAGTCTTATTCTGGGAGCACACCAGGCGGCGCGGACGAAGGCATTGACCGACGACGCCGCTGTTGCCGAGGCGGCCGGCCTTCCTGTCGTCATGACGGAGGGTTCCGAAGAAAATTTCAAGATCACGACGGCAGACGACCTTCAGCGCGCCAACCAGCTTGCGATACGCGACATCTCCAGTACGGTGACGCTGATCGGTTCGGGATTTGATGTCCACGCCTTCGAGGATGGCGATCATGTCACGTTGTGCGGCGAGCGCATTGCGCACTCGCATGCGTTGAAGGGGCATTCGGACGCCGATGTTGCGCTGCACGCCCTGACTGATGCCATTCTGGGCGCGCTGGCCGCAGGAGACATTGGCCAGCACTTTCCGGATTCCGATCCGCAATGGCGCGGCGTTGCCTCGGATGTTTTCCTGCAGCGCGCGTTGGATCTTGTAGCAGAACGCAAGGGCCGCCTGATCAATCTCGATCTGACGCTCATCTGCGAACGTCCCCGCCTTCAGGTACATCGAGATGCAATGATCCGCAACCTCGCAGCGCTCACCGGATTGACGACACGCAGAATTGGCCTGAAAGCAACCACGACAGAAAAACTTGGCTTCACCGGTCGTGGAGAAGGAATCGCAGTTCAGGCCGTCGTCTCGCTTTCCGTTCCGGACGAGTATTGATATGGCATCTCGCTTGCCGAAGGACTTCGGCAGCTGGATTGCGGTCTGGTTCGGCGCGGGGTTGTCGCCAGTCGCACCGGGGACGATGGGGTCTCTCGCCGCCTTGCCGCTTGGCGGCCTGATCCTGTGGGTTGCCAGCCCCACAGGCTGGATTTGGCTTGCGGTAGCGTCCGTGGCATTGCTGCCAGTCGGCGTCTGGGCTGCTGCCGGTTACGAGCGTGCTGGCGGGCAGCACGATTCTTCCGCCATCGTGGTCGACGAAGTGGTCGGCCAATGGCTCGCGATGATCCCGATTGCCTGGAGCGTCTGGTGGCACTATTTGCTGGCGTTCTGGTTGTTCAGGGTCCTTGATGTCTTGAAGCCTTGGCCGATCCGATGGATCGACCGGAATACCGGCGCATGGAGCGTAATGCTGGACGATGTGATGGCGGGTATTCTGGCGGGCGGACTGACATGGTTCGTCATTGATTGGGAAATCTTCGGATGAATGACACGGCGCCTTTGGACGATCCGGCGTCGGTTTTGCAGGCCGCGCGTGACGCTGGCCTCAAAATCGCGACAGCCGAATCCTGTACGGGCGGCATGGTCGCGGCGGCGCTTACCGACGTCGCCGGCTCTTCTGATGTCTTTGAGTGCGGCTTCGTAGCTTATTCAAACGAGGCAAAGGCCGAAATGCTGGGGATTGACCCGGCGCTCACCGGCCCGGGTGGCCCTGGCGCCGTCAGCGAACCCGTCGCCCGCGCCATGGCCGAAGGCGCTGTCAGATACTCTGGGGCGGACATCGCAGTATCGATTACCGGTATTGCCGGACCGGGCGGAGGTTCGACTGAAAAGCCTGTCGGTCTCGTGCATTTCGCTATCGCCCGTGTTGGGCAGCACATGGCGGCCGAACACCGGGTTTTCGCTGGAGACCGCGCTGTGGTTCGCACCCAGGCAGCGCAACATGCTCTGGTCATGCTCGCGCGCTCCATTGCCGATCAGCGCTGATGACGGCAACCCCAAACTCGCCAATCAAACCGATCGCGGGTCGAAACCTGCTGATCGCTATCGGCGTCGCCGTTCTGGTGTACGCCTTCGCAACCCAGTTTCTCCCGCTGCTTCGCTCGGCCGTCATGGACGGCGCGCGCCAACAGGTCCTGCTGATCTTCTTTCTTGCGATCAACGTCGCCGCCCTGGGCTTGGCAATTACGGCGGTCCGGGGGCGCTTCGGGGGGTATTCATGGGCCGACCTGGGCGTCCGACCGGTGTCCGACTACTGGATGCGCCTGGCCTTCGGATTAGGGCTTGCTGCGGTTCCGATCGTGCTGGTGGCGTCGATTGTGCTGCGGGAGATGTTCAATATCAGCTCGCCGAGGGACAACCCCTTGGCGCCAGCCGGGTTTTCGTGGTTGGCGGCGGCCACTATCATTCTCTATGCTGGCTTGTTGGTGCCGATCTTCGAAGAGTTGTTCTTTCGTGGCTTGCTCTTCTCCTGGTTGCGAAACCGACTTCCAGCCGCAAGCGCCATTCCGATCAGCGCCGGGGCATTCGCGATCCTGCATTTGCGGGCAGAGATCATGATTTTCGCGTTCCTCATCGGCTGCGTCCTAGCTTGGCTTTATGAACGCTCGCGCTCTGTTCTGCCGTGCATCCTGCTGCATCAGACGTTCAATACAACACAGCTGGTCTTTCTTTACGTTATCACGGCAATGAAGCCGGCGGGCGCCGGACTGTCCGGCTGAGATCGAAGAAAGACGGTTCTCCGCTCAAGCGAGATATTCGGTCGGTGATCCGGGCGCGGGATCGGCCTTTGCAGTCGAATCGCCATACAACTTTCGCGCCCGACTCTCGAATGCCGACACCATCTTGCGCACCGCCTCGTTGAACAAGGCACCGATGAGCTTCTGCAGCAGGCGCGAATTGAATTCGAAATCCAGATAGAACTCGATCTCGCAGCCCTTCGGGTGTGGTCGGAAGATCCAGTGGTTCTCCAGATGTCGGAATGGTCCTTTGGTGTATGCAACATCAATCCGGTCCGGCTTCGACAGGGTGACCTGCGACGTAAACCGCTCCCGAATCATCTTGAAGCCGACCAGCAGGTCCGCAACGATCAATGTATCGGATTGCTGGCGGATCCGAGCACCGGTCACCCAGGGCAAGAACCCCGGATACCGCTTGACGTCCGCGACCAGATCAAACATCTGTTCCGGCGTGTAAGGCAAGATCTTCGTTTCCTGATGTTTCGGCATCGCGTCAGCCTTGGGCCAACTTTGTGTCGTGTGCTGCCTTCAGGCGCGCAAAATCATCGCCGGCGAGATATGAACTGCGTGTCAGGGGAGAGGCTGATACCATCAGGAAACCCTTGCCGTATGCCATCTTCTCATATGCCCTGAATTCGTCGGGATGAACGAAACGATCAATATCTGCATGCTTGCGGGTCGGCTGCAGGTATTGGCCAATGGTGAGGAAATCGACGTCTGCCGACCGCAGGTCGTCCATGACCTGATAGACCTCGCCCTTGCTTTCGCCGAGGCCGACCATCAGGCCTGACTTGGTGAAGATTGATCGGTCGATTTCTTTGACCTGCTGCAACAGTCGCAGCGAATGGAAGTACCTGGCACCAGGACGGATCGACGGATACAGCCGTGGAACCGTCTCAAGATTGTGGTTGAAAATATCCGGCTTCGCCCTGAATACCGTTTCCGCGGCGCCAGCCTTGTGCAGAAAATCCGGTGTCAGGACCTCCACGGTCGTCTTCGGCGCCTGCGACCGGATGGCCGCTATTGTCTTGGCAAAGTGACTGGCGCCACCGTCCGTCAGATCATCCCGGTCGACGGAGGTAACGACGGCATGCTCCAGACCCAGCTTGGCCGTCGCCCGCCCGACCGACTCCGGTTCGTGTGGGTCGAGACGATCTGGCATGCCGGTTTCCACATTGCAGAAGGCGCACGCTCGTGTACACACGCTGCCAAGAATCATGAAAGTAGCGTGTTTCTTGGCCCAGCAATCACCGATGTTCGGACATCCAGCCTCTTCACACACTGTGACCAAGCCATGCTCGCGGACTATCTGTCGGGTCGCGTTGTACGCCGCGCTGACCGGTGCCTTGACCCGAATCCACTCCGGCTTCCGCCGAACCGGACTGTCAGCGCGATGCGCCTTTTCAGGATGCCGCAATTTCTTGCTGCGGTCCGGTACGATTGCGGTCTCGGGACGTGCCATGATCAGCAGATGAGTTCTTCGCGTCAGGGGTTCAAGGCCTCTTCTGATGCGCATGGCAAACAAGGGGCCGATTCCTATCCCGTTACCCGATCCGTGCGAAAGTTGTCGGCATAGTTCTTGGGACGTATCGGCCTTTTCCTGGGTTCGCAAACGATATAGTCGATATCCGCCCGCCGACAGTAAGCGATCGCTTCTTCCTTGGTCTCAAAACGGAGTCTGACCTGTTGTCCGGTATCTGACGAACTCGTCCAGCCCATTAATGAATCGTGGGTTCTGGCCGCCCGTGGCTCGTACTCGACAATCCATTTCGTCGTGTTGCCACGACCGGATTGCGTGGCCGTCTTGGCTGGAAGGTAAATGCGCGCCCGCACGTCCCCGATCTCGCAAACTGTCGCCTCAAACTGGTCGGGGCGGACGGATTCGAACCGCCGGCTTCCTGCTCCCAAAGCAGGTGCTCTACCTGGCTGAGCTACGCCCCGCTTTGCGCGACTCGGTCAATAACTGGCAGCCGCGCCGGCGCAGCGCTTGAGTCCCGCTGATCCACATATGGTATACAACAGCGCAACTGACCATTCATTGTAGTGCCGCACGCATCATTCTGTCCCGCCGCCACATCAGCACGATATCCGACATGTCTCGAACAACAGATCACCTGTCTGACAAACTGCACGCCTACATGCTGCGCTGGGGCGTGGATGAACCGAAACCCGTGCGCGCCCTGCGAGAGGACACGCACGGGCTGGCTGAAGATGGCTGGCAAAGCTCGCCGGAACAGGTTCAGTTCTTGTCTGTGCTGGCCGGCCTGATGGGCGCGCGGCGGTTTCTCGAGATAGGGACATTTACCGGATACTGCACGCTGCGCATGGCCATGGCGCTGCCTTCTGACGGTCTCGTCGTGGCCAGCGACGTCACGAACGAATTTGTCGAAAAAGTCGGTCGGGCCCATTGGCGGAACGCCGGAATGGAAGACAGAATTGATCTTCGGGTCGGTCCTGCCCTGGAAACGCTGGCTGAACTGCTTATGGAGATGGGTGCCGAAAGCTTCGATATGGCGTTTATCGACGCCAACAAGAAGGATTATCCAGTCTATTTCGACTTTTGCGCCCGTCTTGTCCGTCCAAACGGCGTCATCATGATCGACAATGTATTCTGGGGCGGAAAGGTAGCAGACCCGTCCGACACACGGAAATCTACGGAAGGAATCCGCGATGTCACCCGGAAGGCCTCCGAGCACCCTGATTTTGAGGTGTCGATCGTACCGATCGGTGACGGCTTGTTGCTGGCCCGCCGTCTGCCCTAGCTCTTTTCATCGGCGATTGTGGTGAACCAGGTTTCCGGTGGAGTCCGGCCCCGTGAATGATTCCATCTCACGCTTCGCATGATCTTTTCGGCCAAATGCGGGATCCGATCGGGAATCGCCTTCCTGCACAAAACAGCCCAGATTCTGGTCCAGCAGCGCGCCGTCGTCCAGGGATTGTAGCCGCCGCCGCCCGTCACCAGCAGACGCGGGGCCAGTTGCATGATCGATTCGACAAAGCGGGCATGGCTTGCATTGCTCAAGGAAAGCCTGCTCAGAGGATCCGCGTCCAGCGCGTCAGCCCCGCACTGTACGATGACAAGTTGCGGTGCAAAGGCCGAAACCGCCGGAATGATCTCATCATGCATCAATGCTTCAAAGGCCTTGTCGTCAAAACCTTGTGCGACAGGGAAATTGTGGATGTTGGCTGACGGCCGACTGGCGTGACCGGTCCTGGGCCAACGATCTCGTTCGTGGACCGACGCGAGGAAAACGCGAGGATCGTTACCCACGGCCAGTTCCACACCGTCGCAATGATGAGCGTCGATGTCCAGATAGGCGACTCGGGTCGCGCCGTGGTCCAGAGCCGACAAAATGCCGAGCACTGCATCGTTGAAGAAACAGAAGCCGCTTGCACGGTCTTTCAGGCCATGGTGGGTGCCGCCAGCGGGCGCATAGACGATTCCGCCCTCCCGAAGAAGATCGATCCCGCGCAAGGTCGCGCCCACAGCCGTCGCAGGTCGGCGGAAGATCTCACCGAATACCGGATTACCCCCGACGCCCAAGCCGTAGCGCGCGCGCTGCTCCGGTTTGGCGTACTGAGTCTCTTCGCATTCCTTGACCGCGGCGATGTAATCCCGATCATGAAATCGGGCGAGTTGATCGACCGTCGCTACCGGACTGTCGATATACTGGTCAGCCGGTAGCCATCCCATCGCGCGGCACAAGTCGAAGGTGAGCGACACTCGGGGAATGGCCAGCGGGTGTTTGCCGCCAAAACGCGACGTCCTGTAGATATCGCTGCCGATGAATACGGGCTTCTCCATGGTCGCCCATACATACCGTAAAGGTCCAGACAATCCAGTTTGGACCTGATTGGCATTCAACAGATTGGCCAACACCGTCCGAGCCATCGCTGACGACCCTTGACGAGCGTCACCGGCCGGGCAAGGAAAATGGTGATGCCTTATCACTCACCGATCAAGCTTGAGGCAGCGCGTCGCCCAGGCCTCCAGCAAGATTCTGAACATCGCCAAAACCAATCTTCAAGCGGCTCATTGCGTCATTGCCAGCGCTGCGGAGAACGTCAACACCGTGTTCGCAATCAGAAAGTGCGGCGCACCGCCGACCAGAACCAGGGCCCAGAACCAGGGCTTGCATTCCGTCCCGCATCGCCATAATCTTGTCGCTTCACTTGAGGGAGCCGTCGTGACGGCTGAGAGGTTCTTTACGATTCTGTTGGAAACAGGATCGTGGCGAACGACCTCTGGAACCTGATCCGGTTCGTACCGGCGTAGGGAATAGTGACATGATCCTTCGGCCAAACCGCCCCCGCCCCCAGTACGACAATCAGGATCTTGCCGCTCTGGCGGACGACGAAGCCGGGCGGCTTGGAAGGTTCCTGCGTCTTGTCGTACTCCTCGTTGGGATCGTTGCCTTCTGGTATGCGGTCATCGCGGTTACCGGCACCCCGTCATTTATCCTGCCACCGCCAGATGCGGTATTCGAGTCCCTGATCAATGATGCTGGCTTGCTGGCCGACAACGCGCTGACCACCATCAGCGAGATCCTGCTGGGAATGGTCTTCGGAATCAGTATCGGCTGCCTGACCGCCCTCTGGATGACCTACAGCGCCTCTGTCCGACGCTGGATGCTCCCCGTCCTGGTTGCCAGCCAGGCCGTTCCGGTCTATGCGCTGGCTCCGGTGCTGGTCCTGTGGTTTGGCTTCGGGATCTGGCCAAAGGTCGTGATGGCCACGCTGATCATCTACTTCCCGGTTACGGCGGCTTTTTTCGACGGCTTGCGAAACACAGATCGTCAATGGATCGATCTGGCGCGTGCCATGGGCGCATCGGGATCGGATATTCTTCGCTACGTCCGGTTGCCGGCGGCCCTGCCTGCCTTGGCGTCTGGCATCCGAATCGCGGCAGCCACCGCCCCGATCGGCGCTATTGTCGGTGAATGGGTCGGTGCCAGCGCGGGATTGGCCCACGTGATGAACCTGTCGAAGGCCCAGGCCGAAGAGCCGCGCATGTTTGCCGCTCTGGTGTTGATCGCCGTCATTGCGGTGGGTCTCTTTTTTGCTGTGGATCGCTTCCTGTCCTGGGCAATCCCCTGGCGCGCCAATAGTACCTGATGAATCTCTCCCAAATCCCAAGGAGAACCACATTGAGCAGAAAAATTTCCACACTGGGCACCCTGGTCGCCATCTTCCTGTCAGCAGCCGGCCCTGTCGGCGCAGCGGACAAGTTCACCGTCCTCCTCGACTGGTTCGTCAATCCCGACCACGGTCCGCTCTTTGTCGCGCAGGAACGCGGTTACTTCACGGCAGTCGATCTGGACGTGACCCTGATTGCCCCGTCCGACCCCAATGATCCGCCCCGCCTTGTGGCGGCCAGGAAGGGAGATGTTGCGATTTCCTATCAGCCGCAGCTTCACATTCAGGCCAGCAAGAACCTGCCGCTGATGCGCATCGGCACCCTGGTCGCGACTCCCTTGAACTCGCTGGTTGTTCTTGATGACGGCCCGATCAGGCAGATTGCGGATCTCAGGGGCAAGAAGGTCGGCTACTCCGTTGGAGGATTCGAAACCGCCCTGCTGAGGGCCATGCTGGAAAAACACGGCCTTGCTCTCAAGGATATCGAACTCGTCAATGTGAACTTTGCCCTATCGGCAAGCCTGATGTCCGGAAAGGTCGGCGCTGTCATCGGGGCGTACCGCAATTTCGAACTGAACCAGATGGATCTGAAGAAAAGACCAGGTCGCGCCTTCTTCGTGGAGGAGGAAGGCGTCCCTGCCTATGATGAACTGATCTATGTCGCGCACAAGGATCGGGTCAGGGATCCGAAAATGCGCCGGTTCCTTGAAGCGGTTGAACGCGGTGTGCAGTATCTGGTGAACTATCCCGCCAGAAGTTGGAAACTGTTCATCAAGGGTCGCGAGAAGAAGCTGGATACCGAACTGAACCGTCGGGCATGGCGCGACACCCTGCCCCGGTTCGCCCTCCGGCCCGCAGCGCTGGATACCCGCCGCTACGAGGTGTTTGCCACCTTCCTGAAGAAGCAGGGAATCATCAAGACGGTCAAACCGGTTTCTCACTATGCAACGGAACTGAAGTAGCCTATCGGATATCTTGTCAGGACTGCGCGCGCGCTCTAGGGTCCGCCGAAATCAGCGTGCAAGAAAGGGAACTCGTGACCGTGCGGCTTGTCAGCCTTACCAGCATCCTGTTTGCAACGTGGCTCTTGATGTCCGGGCACTACGATGCGCTGACTATCAGCTTCGGAGTCATCTCCTGCATCGCTTGCGTCTACCTGACCCGGCGCATGAAGATCGTGGACCATGAAGGCCAACCCCTGCACCTGAACTCGGCCATCGTCGTCTATTGGCTGTGGCTGCTGTGGCAGATCGTGAAGTCCAATCTAGATGTTGCCTTGCGGTGCGTATTGCCGGGCAAACGTATCGACCCGATCGTCTTCCGTGCCCCGACATCGCAGAAAACCAGTGTCGGCATTGCTGCATACGCCAATTCCATCACGCTCACGCCTGGCACAGTATCCATGACGACCTGGGATCATGAGATTGAGGTGCACGCCTTGACCCGGTCCGGTGCTGACGATGTTTTGGCCGGCAACATGGATGCGTGGGTGACACGTGTGGAGCGCCGAAAATGATGTTTGCGGCTACGATGGCGGGAATCCTGGTCGCCATGGTCCTGGCATTGTTGCGCGGTCTGTTGGGTCCAACGGTATATGATCGAATACTCGCCCTGAATACCTTTGGGACCATCACCGTTCTGGCCATCGCCATCCTCGGTTTCCTCATGGGGCGGCCGGATTTCCTCGATATCGCGCTGTTATATGCACTGATCAATTTTGTCGGAACGATCGCGATCCTGAAGTACTTGCGCTATGGCGATCTCAGCGCCTCGAGTCCGGATGCTGACGGCAGCAAGCGCTAGACGTGGCGATGATTGTCGAGATGGTCAGTTGGTTATGCCTGATGGGCGGTGCGTTGCTGTGCGTGGCAGGTGGAATCGGCATGGTCCGTTTCCCCGACGTCTATACCCGCAGCCATGCCGCTGGCGTCATCGATACTGGCGGGGCTTTCATGATCTTGCTGGGCCTCGCGGCCCAAGCGGGTTTCACGCTGATCACGGTCAAGCTGTTTTTCATCGGTCTTCTGCTGTTTTTCACGACGCCCACGTCGACACATGCTCTGGTAAAAGGCGCGCTCTTTGGCGGACAGAATCCGATCGTTCGCGATAGTCCTGACAAGGATAATGGCGTCGCGTCATGATTGTCGCTACGAACCTGGCACTGCTTGCCTTCCTTGTGATCACAGCCTGCGCGATCGCCCGCATGCGCAACCTGTTTGTCGTGACCATGCTGTCTGGGATCTATAGCCTGCTCAGCGCCACGGTCTTCGTCCTGCTGGACGCTGTCGATGTCGCCTTTACCGAAGCCGCGGTCGGTGCAGGGATTACAACCGTTCTGTTGCTGGGCGCATTGTTGCTGTCCAACAGCGAGGCCCGGCCGCGCAAGCACCGATTTGCGCATTATGGCCCGTTGCTGCTCGTCATCCTGATGGGCAGCGCGCTGATCTACGCGACCCTGGACCCACGCATGCCGAAATTCGGTGGCGCGCAGGCGCCAGCCCACACGCGGGTCGCTCCAGAGTACTTGCGCGACACGGTACGTCAGGTTGGCCGGAGCAAGCCGACGCCGGTTCATATTCCAAATGTCGTCACCACAACCTTGGCCAGTTATCGTGGTTTCGACACGCTTGGTGAGGTTGTGGTCATCTTCACTGCAGGCGTTGCGGTCATGATCCTTCTGGGCGGCGGGACCTACCGGCAACGTCGCCGTCGTGGGAAGGCAAGCGAAGCTGGCAAGGCTGACGGATGATACAACATGTCGTTTTGCGGATCATCGCCAAGCTTCTGGCGCCGTTTATCCTGCTGTTCGCTTTCTATGTGCAGTTTCACGGGGATTTCGGTCCCGGTGGCGGTTTTCAGGCCGGTGTCATCTTTGCAACCGCATTCATTCTGTATGCCCTCATCTACGGCCTTGAGAACGCCCGCGAGGCCGCCCCGCCCGTCGCTGCCCAGATCGGTGTTGCGCTTGGCGTGCTGATCTACGCCGGCACCGGCGTCGTGACCATGCTGCTTGGCGGCACGTTCCTGGATTACTCTGTGCTTTCCGCCAATGCAGGCGATGGCCAGCATTATGGCATCCTGATCGTCGAGTTCGGCGTGGGCGTAACGGTATCGGCGGTCATGATTACCGTCTTTTTTGCATTTGCCGGCCGCCGTGGCGTTCTCGAAGAACGCGAGGATGTGGTGCCGACCGAAGAGAAGATGGACGGGTAACCCATTGTCATGTGGGACCTTTTCCTGAGCCATTACAATTACTGGATCGTCATCTTCCTGATGATGATCGGATTTTACATCGTGATGTCACGCCATAATCTGGTGAAAAAGTTGATCGGACTGAATATCTTTCAGACGTCCGTCTTCCTGTTCTACATCAGCGTCGGCAAGGTAAGCGATGGCACGGCGCCGATTATCACTCAGGATATATCCCGCTATTCCAATCCGTTACCGCATGTTCTGATCCTGACCGCCATTGTGGTTGGCGTGGCAACAACGTCGCTTGGTCTGGCACTGGTCGTGCGTCTCAAGGAAGCCTACGGCACGATCGAAGAAGACGAGATCAACGACATGGATGCCGCCGATTGATGAGTGTGCATCTGCCGGTTCTTCAGGTGATCTTCCCGCTGATTGCGGCGCCGTTGTGCCTGTTGGTGCGAAACCCGTTTGCGAACTGGCTGTTGGCGACGCTTGTCAGCTGGCTGACCTTCGCAATTGCCGTTCTCTTGCTGTTGCAGGTTCTTGACGCCGGAGTGATTACCTACGCATTGGGAAACTGGGTGGCGCCGTGGGGGATCGAGTATGTCGTCGACGAGTTGAACGCCTTCATCCTGGTCATCGTTTCCGGTATTGGCGCCGTCGTCATGCCTTATGCGATGCGCAGTGTATCGGGTGAATTGCCGGACCGGCAGATCAGCTTGTTTTACACGATGTTCCTGCTATGCCTGTCCGGCTTGCTGGGGATCACGATTACCGGCGACGCGTTCAACGTCTTCGTGTTTCTGGAGATATCCTCGCTCTCCTCCTACGCGCTGATCAGCTTGGGTCGGCATCGCAAGGCGCTGCACGCCTCCTATCAGTATCTGATCACTGGAACAATCGGCGCGACCTTCTTCCTGATCGGCGTCGGCCTGCTCTACATGATGACGGGCACACTCAACATGAAGGACCTGGCTTCGCTGCTGAAACCATTGTCCGATTCGCGAATCGTCCTTGCGGCTTTCGGGTTCATCGTGGTCGGGATGGGCCTGAAGCTGGCGGTCTTTCCGTTGCATCTGTGGTTGCCGAACGCTTACGCATACGCTCCTTCTGTAGTCAGTGTCTTTCTGGCAGGGACAGCGACCAAGGTTTCGCTTTACGTCGTCCTGCGATTCATCTTCACGGTGTTCGGTTTCGAATTCAGCTTCATCGGTCAACCTCTTGGTCTGGCTCTGCTGATCCTCGCAATCAGCGGAATCATCACCTGTTCACTGGTAGCAATTTTCCAGATTGACGTGAAACGCCTGCTGGCCTGGTCTTCGGTCGCCCAGATTGGCTATATGCTGCTCGGCCTGTCCTTTGCCACCGTGATCGGCGTACAGGCCAGCCTGCTCCACATCTTCAATCACGCCATCATGAAGACCGGGCTATTCCTGGCCATGGGTTGCGTGTTCCTGCGAATAGGCAGTTGTCGGCTGGAAGACCTGTCGGGCATCGGCCGGCAGATGCCATGGACGATGGCGGGCTTCACGATCTGCGGGTTGAGCCTGATCGGCGTCCCGACCACCGCCGGCTTCGTCAGCAAGTGGTATCTGGTACTGTCGGCTTTCGAAAAGGGCTGGTGGCCGGTCGCCTTGCTGATCGTTCTGACGTCGCTGCTGGCGGTGATCTACATCTGGAAAGTCGTGGAGGTCGCCTGGTTCCATGAGCCGTCCGACGCGGTGAAAGCCGTCAGTGAGGCGCCGTTCTTGATGTTGGTACCGCTCTGGATCGTCGTCGGTGCCAACATCTGGTTCGGATTCGAGACCAGCGGCAGCGTCGATGTCGCCGCCGCTGCCGCCAAGGCCCTGGTAGGGACCGTTCGATGAGCGGCTCCTTGCTGATCGCGCTGTCAATCCTGATCCCGCTCGCAGGCGCCGGTCTGATTTCCCTGTCGGCCAGGAAACCCAACCAGCGGGAAACAGTCACGATCATTACGGCGATTCTGCTGTTTGCAGTGAACGTTCTGCTGGCAGTCAAGCTGTTCAACGGCGAAACGCTGATCCTCGAGGTCCTTGAGCCGATTGAGGGGATCCCGGTGGCGTTCACCATTGAACCGCTGGGCATGTTGTTCGGGCTGATCGCATCATTCCTGTGGATCGTCACATCGTTCTACGCAATCGGTTACATGCGAGCAAACGACGAGAAACATCAGACCCGTTTTTACGCCTGCTTCGCGATTGCCATCAGCGCCACCATGGCCGTTGCCTATTCCGGCAACCTGCTGACGATGTTCATCGGCTACGAGGTCCTGACGCTGAGTACCTATCCCCTGGTGACGCATCATGGCGACGCCAAGTCGATGCGCGCCGGACGAACCTATCTGGGAATTCTGCTGGGGACATCCATCGGATTGTTGCTGACGGCGATCATCATTACCTGGTTCCTCGCTGGCACGCTGGACTTTCGGCCCGGCGGCATCCTGACGGACAAGGCGTCCGACGGGATGATCCTCTTGTTCCTCGGCCTTTACATGTTCGGCATCGGAAAGGCAGCACTGATGCCGATCCATCGCTGGTTGCCCGCTGCCATGGTTGCGCCAACGCCGGTATCGGCGTTGCTGCACGCTGTCGCCGTGGTGAAGACCGGTGTCTTCGTGGTGCTGAAGGTCATCGTATACATCTTCGGGATTGATGTGCTGAACGCCAGCGGCGCCGGCGAATGGCTGATGTGGATTGCCACCTTCACCCTGGTCATGGCGTCGATCGTGGCCTTGACAAAAGACAATCTGAAAGCCCGGCTGGCGTATTCGACCGTTGGGCAACTCGCATATGCCGTCTTGGCAGGGTCGCTGGCAACGCAATGGAGCATCCTCGGCGGCAGCATGCATATCGCCATGCATGCCTTTGGAAAGATTACACTTTTCTTCTGTGCAGGTGCGATTTACACATCCCTTCACAAAACTGAAATCAGCGATATGAAGGGAATCGGCAGAGTGATGCCGTTCACCATGCTTGCCTTCCTGATAGGTGCCCTCAGCGTGGCTGGACTACCTCCCGGCGGGGGCACATGGAGCAAGTGGTACATTGCGCTCGCCGCCGCCGAAACCAGGCATTGGATCGTCGTCGTCGCCCTGATGCTCAGCACGTTACTGAATATCGCCTATTTCATGCCGATTGTGGCGAACGCCTGGTTTGTGCCAATGGCGGCGAAATCCGTTGGCGCGATGACGGCGCCGGTCGAGGACAAGAAGCTCAGGGAAGCCCCGCTCTTCTGTCTGATCCCGATATGCCTGACGGCCGTTGGCTGTCTTGCGCTTTTCGTGCTCGCCGGTGACGTCCAGACGTTCCTCGCCCCCATGCTCGACGGCCTCGCAGAGAAAGGTCTGTCGCAATGATCGATCAGGACAAGACGCAGGAATCCGCTCCGGAACGCCGCCGCTGGCTCGACGACAGGAAAAATGTCGACAAGATCTACCGCGCGCTGCTTGTCGTATGCGGCGGCCTGATGTTGGCGGACCTGTTTTATGACAAGCACGCCAAATACACGGCGGAGGACTGGTTTGGCTTTTACGGGTTCTATGGCTTTTTCGGATGCGTGTTCCTCGTTCTGGCGGCCAAGCAGTTGCGCAGGCTGCTGATGCGGCCTGAAGACTACCATGATCACTAGCCTGCCTCCCGGACTGTTGTTGATCGGTGGCGCGCTGGTCGTCCCGTTCCTGCGCGGCTGGCTGCGCTGGGCATGGATGCTCGCACTGCCGGTGCTGGGCTTCGTCGACCTGATCGGCCTGGAACACGGTATTCACCTCTCGATCAGCCTCTTCGACTATCATCTCCAGCCGCTGCGAGTGGACAAGCTCAGCCTCGCCTTCGGCTACATCTTCTACATCGCGGCGTTTCTCGGAATTCTTTACGCGGTCACCATCAATGAGACCTCGGAGCAGATTGCAGCGCTGATCTACATGGGCAGCGCCGTCGGCGCCCTGTTCGCCGGCGATCTGATCACCCTCTTCTTGTATTGGGAAGTTACGGCCGTCGCTTCCGCCTTCATCATCTGGTCGGGCAGGAGTGAAGCTGCTTACCGCGCCGGCATGCGCTATCTGGTGATTCAGGTGACCTCTGGCGTTCTGCTCCTCAGCGGCGCCCTGATCCAGGTGGCCGAAACCGGCTCCATCGCTTTTGGTGCGTCCGGTCTCGATAGTGTTGCCGGGATCCTGATCTTCTTCGCCTTCGGGATCAAATGCGCCTTTCCGTTCCTGCATAACTGGTTACAGGACGCCTATCCCGAAGCGTCACCGACAGGCACGGTTTTCCTCAGCGCGTTCACGACCAAGCTGGCCATCTATGGCCTTGCCCGTGGTTATGCCGGCGAGGAGATTCTGATCTGGATCGGCGCCCTGATGACGGCATTTCCGATCTTCTATGCGGTCATTGAGAATGACCTGCGCCGCGTACTCGCCTACAGCCTGAACAACCAGCTCGGTTTCATGGTGGTCGGGGTCGGCATCGGTACGGAACTGTCGCTGAACGGTACGGTTGCTCACGCCTTCACCCACATTCTCTACAAGTCGCTATTGTTCATGTCGATGGGCGCAGTACTGTACCGGGTCGGCACCGTGAAGGGATCGGAACTGGGCGGACTCTACAAATCGATGCCCTGGACAACCGCCTTCTGTATCGTTGGCGCGGCTTCCATCTCCGCTTTCCCTCTGTTCAGCGGCTTTGTCTCCAAATCGCTGATCATGAGCTCGGCGGCCGGCGAAGGCTGGGTGATTATCTGGCTCGTACTGCTGTTCGCGTCTGCTGGCGTATTCCATCATTCGGGGATCAAGATCCCCTACTTCGCCTTTTTTGCTCATGATTCCGGCAAACGGTGCAAGGAAGCGCCGCTGCCAATGCTGCTGGCCATGGGCGCGACGGCAATCCTGTGCATTGGCGTCGGCGTCTGGTCATCGCCACTCTACGCCTTGCTGCCCTACGAAGTGAATTACACGCCTTACACGACCGCGCATGTGATCACTCAGTTGCAATTGCTGATGTTCTCGGCGTTGGCGTTCGCGGTTCTGATGCGAACAGGGCTCTATCCACCGGAACTGAAATCGGTCAACCTGGACATCGACTGGATATACCGTCGCGGTTTTCCCGCCATCGGCAGGATGCTCTACCGGGCCGCACGCCCTTTGGGTGGGACAATGACCATCATCAGTACAAAGACTGCCCTGGGGGGCCTCAGCAGGCTGGTTCGGCTGACCGGTCCCGAAAGCACCTTGGCCCGCACCTGGCAGACCGCCGGCATGGTTGCGTTGATCGTGACCATTATGGCGCTTTATCTGGTTGTATCGTTCGTATAGCCGAAACTTCGGTCCGCTCGGCTATCCTCCCAGGAACAGCCTGCCAACCTCCGGATCTGCGAGCAATTCCTTGCCCGGTCTCGCCATGACAAGTTGTCCCGATACCAACACGTAACCGATATCGGCGAATTCCAGCCCCTTCTTGGCATTCTGCTCAACCATGATGATGGTCTTGCCTTCACCGTGCTGGAGGTCGTCCAGAATCTCGAAGACCATGTCGATGAACCGGGGCTCCAGACCGATCGACGGTTCGTCGACCAAGAGGATATCCGGGTTCATGACCAGCGCTCGGGATATTTCCAGAAGCCGCCGCTCGCCTCCGGACAGGACCCTTGCCGGATGTGTCCGTCGCGCTGCAAGCCGGTCATATTTGTCAAACACTTCTTCCGCCGCGCGCTTGGCGTCGGCCGGACTGGGCATCAGGTAACCGCCCATCCAAAGATTTTCCTCCACTGTCATGTCGGGAAACACCGACTTGTCCTGCAGAATGTAGGCAATTCCGGCGCTGCTGAGCTTTTCGCTGGAGTTGAGAGCGGTGACATCCTGCCTTTCCGCGCCGCCGGTCGTGATTGTTCCCGAGAAGATGTTTGCAAACCCGAAGATCGAGTGCAGCACCGTCGACTTGCCCGCGCCGTTTGGACCGATCAGGCAAAGAGACTGACCTTGTCCAGCCCGCAAGTTGAAATCATGCAGAATTTCCATCTTGCCGTAGCCGGCGCACAGATTGTCGATGGTCAGAAAGGGCTTCTCGTCGGCTAGCGTTGCCAGTTCGTCGACTTTCGGCCCATCCTCCGCAATCTTTTGGACTTCGCGGACAACATCCTCGACCGAAATAACGGTATCGACTGACCCGGCTCCATAGCCGGAAACGCCTTTCGCGTCCGGCGCGGTCATCAATGCGCACCCAGGTAAGCGTCGATGACGCGCTGATCTTCTTGCAGTTCGCGGGGCGAGCCATCCGCCAATAACTCGCCATGCGCCAGACAATAGATGTGCTGCGCCAAATTCATGATCACGCGCATGTTGTGCTCGATGACAAACAGGGTGAGGCCGAACTGTTCGTTGGCCAGACGCAAGCGGTCGATCAATCCATTGATCAGGGTGGGGTTGATTCCGGCTGTCGGCTCATCGAGCAACAGCACTTCCGGCTCGTTCATCACCGCCATGGCAAATTCAAGCAGCTTCTGCTGCCCGAACGAGAGATCGCCCGCGCGCAGTTTGCGCTTCTGGTACAACCCGACGAAATCAAGCAGATGCTCCGCCCGCTCTTCCGCTTCTCCGGATTTCTTCGCGAACATTCCAGCGAAATGCCCTTCCCGATGGGACAGGGCAGCGTACATGTTGTCGACGCAGTTCAGCTTCTTGAATATCCGGGTTTGCTGAAAAGTCCGGAGCAGGCCCAGCCGGGCAATTTGCGGGACCCGAAGGCGCGAGATTTCCTGACCCCTGAACCGGATGCTGCCGTCGTCGATCGGGTGGAAACCGACGATAGAGTTGAACAGGGTCGTCTTGCCAGAACCGTTGGGGCCAATGAGGCCGGTAATGCTCCCCTTTTCCACCGACATCGTGATTGCGTTGTTGGCGATAACGCCCCCGAACGCCTTGGACACGCCCTCGACTTCGATCAAATGGGTCATCGGGCGATCTTCCCGGCAGCATCAGCCTGCTGACCGGCGGTTCCGCGGTCGACTCCAATCCCGAACCACTCGGGCCGCCTCTCCTGAATCCAGCCGACGATGCCTTGTTGGAAGAAGACGACCGTCAGAACAATGAGCAGACCCAGAACAACCCATTGCCAACCCAACAGGTGCGTCCACGTCACTTCCTTGATGACATGAAACAGTGTGGCGCCGATCACCGGCCCCCACAGGGTTCCCTTGCCGCCGAGCAACGCCATCAGCACCATAAAGATCCCGAAGGTCACCGTGGGAAACGCTACTTCCAGCGGCTCGATGAAGCCGATGATGTTGCCGAACAGCGCTCCCGAAATACCCAGAAAGAAGGCCGACATCGACCAGGCGATCGTCTTGTACAGCGTTGTCCGAATGCCCAGTGCTTCCGATTTCGTCTCATCGTCCCGTATGGCGTTCAGCATCAGTCCGAACCGGGTCGTGTACAGCCATCGGAAGAAGAAGAAAGTTGCGGCCGCCAGCAGGAAACATGCCCAGTAGAAGAAGATGCCCTGCAGGTCAGCCGATGTGATCGCACCAAACGGAACGCGAAACAGCGGGTCGGCATCGGTTCCGGACGGGAATACCGGAAGACGAATGCCACCGCCTCCGCCGACCCAGTCCCAGGCGCCGATCAGTTCCCCGGCGGCAATTGCAATTCCCAACGTTCCGATCGCGAAATAGGGTCCGCGGAGCCCAAACACGATCAGGCCGAAAAGGACGGCCAGGATCACCGACCCTACAGCAGCCATGACAATCCCGAGGGCCAGCCCGGTGAAATACTGCCCGATAGTGAAAGAGGTCTTCAACGCGCCGGCAGGATCGGTGTATTCCCCGACATCGTACCAGGGCCAGATCTGGGCGACGGCGGCCATATACATGCCGGCCCCGAAGAAGAAAATATTACCCAGGGAGTTGTATCCCATCTGACCGCCCATCGCATCCCAGGTGAGCGCGAAGACGATCATGATCCACAGCATGGCGATCTGCTGCACGTAAGCGGGGAACACCATGGGTGCAATCAGGCCAAGGACGGCGATCAGGAGGTATCCGGGCCTTTCGATCTTGTCTTTGAGCATCAAATCCTACTCGACCACCCGGCGGTATTTGTTCTCGACGATCTGGCGCCAGATCAGGACCAGAAGAAGAAGGCCGACGACTGTCGCCTGCTGGAAATCCGCACCGAGCACAAAGCCGCTATACTGTTCGGCTACGCCGAGGCCGAGGCCAGCCGTGATCACGCCTGGCAGGTTACCGAACCCCGCCGCCGTCACCACCACGAAAGACCGGATCGAATGCGTGATGCCGTAAAATGGCTGGATCACCCAGATCATGGCGATCAGGACGCCGGCGGCACCGCAGATGGCGGCATTCAGCGAGTAGGTAAACGCGTAAACCTTGCCGGTATCGATGCCCATGACCCGAGCGGCGCGCGGGTCCTGCGCCGTCGCGCGGATCGCCTGCCCCATTCGGCTGCGTTTCATGAACAGAACAATGACCAGCGCCAGCCGACCCGCGTCCGCCCCACACATCAGGAAGGCGGCAAGCTTGATCCAGGCGAAAGTAAATGATCCGCCGCCAATCGTGATCGTAGCTGTCGGCAATCCGGAGCGCGCCGTCTGAACTTCGGGTCCGAAGATCAGGTTCAGACCCTGCTGGAGCACGATCGCAATTCCGAAGGTCGCCAGCAGAGACGTGAACAGATCCCGGTCGATCACTCGCTTGATCACCAGGAAGTACATCAGCCAGCCGAAGCCGAACATGAGAACAATGGCGACGGGAAAGCCGAAGAACGGATGAATGCCATTGGCGTACATGCAATAGGAAATGTAACCACCCATGATGACATACTCGCCCTGGCACAGGTTCTTGACGTTCATCACACCCCAGACGAGCGCCAGGCCATAGGCGGCAAACGCGAAGATCGCCCCGATGAACAGCCCGTCCAGCAGAAGCTGGATATTTTGCTGCCAGGCCACCTCCAGGATAGTCAGGTTGTTTCGGGCATTCTCGCTGATCGCCACCAGGCAGAGGCACACCAGAGCCAGCATGAAAAACAGTGTCCAGCCGTCGCTGGACGATTTCAGCCAAGCCGGCATACCGAGACCGACACGTGCCTGCGAGGCAGTTTCTGACGGCGCCATGATGCGTTTCTTCAAGTTGGAGATCCGTTTCAGCAAGGCGGAAGCCGAACTTCGGGAGCCGCCGCCGTTTTCGTTTGGGGAGGCTCTACTGAACCTTCCGCGGCCATTGGACCTTGTGCGAGGCCCATTTCGACGGCGCCACGACAACATACCTGCCGTCCTGGATCTGTCGCAGCACCATGGGCTTGGCAATGTTGTTGCCAGCCTCGGAGAATTTGATCGGACCGTAGAAGGTAACCATGTCGGTAGCGGCGATCGCATCACGAACCTTCTCGGGATCGAAGCCGTTGGCCCGCTCGAACGCGTCTTTCCATACCAGAACGGCTGCCGCTGCCTGGGCGGACTGGTAAGGCACTGTCCTGTAGCCGCTGAACGTTGCCTTGAATTTGTTGTCGAACGCTGCAGCGCTACCGAAGTATTCGCCGGTATATGAAAGCGTCTCGGCCCACTGCGTCGGGCACAGGAAGCCGTTCACCGCAGCGCTGAACTTGGAAACTATTTTCGCCGATTCGCAATGGGTCATCGCGATCATCGGCGTGGCGATCTTCAGTTCCTTGACCTGGCGCGCAGCGGTAGCAGCCCCTTTCGAGTGCCCGGACACCACCAGAAGATCGGGTTGCAGTGCCCGTACTTTGGTGAGTGTCGCCGACATGTCGGAGAGATCGCGAGGAAGACGGTCGTCGATGACCACCCTCATGCCCAGTCGTCTGATGTCGGCCAGAACACCGGCGCGGACATCCAGAGAAAACGGATCATTCTCGAACGCCATGGCGATCTTGACGTCGGACCGTTTCTTGCCATTCCTGTCGGCGATTTCGGCGGCCAGCTGGATGGCGCTCGCAAGATACTGTTCGGATGTTGACAGCACGGCGAAGAGATACCTGTATCCCTTGGTGAACAGGGAGCGCGATGCGCCTTCCGCTTCCACCATCGGGATCCGGTATTTTTCCGTTACCGGCGCAATCGCCTTGGTGAGACCGGAACTGTATGGTCCCAGCATGTATTTCACGCCATCCTGTCGGATCAGCCGTTCGGCAAGCTGGGCGCCACGCGCCGGCGTTGATTCATCATCATAATAGATGATCTTGAGCTTGTAGGACTTTCCGCCAACCTTGACGCCGCCCCTCTTGTTGATGAGGTCAACGGCAATGTTGTAGCCGTTCTTGGCGTGGATGCCATTCGTCGAGTACTTGCCGGTCTCGGAGAGAGCCGAACCGAGGACGATCGTATCGCCTTCAACCTTGGCCGCAGCCGGCGATGCCATTGCAACCGCTGTTGCGGCCGTGGCGATGATCACCGCATGCTGGTGAGATTTGAGCATCATGTTTCCTCTTGGGGACTTTTCATCTGTCAGCGAACCGGCAGATCGTTCGCAGTCCGCGTTGTCGCAACTGCTGAGGACTGAAACATCGAATGGAATACATGCCACCAGAGCGCTCGGGCCCCGTGATGTCACACCTGCTCGCGTTTGCCAACGCCCGATCCGGTATCGGTCTCCGCTTCATTGCTTCGCTTGCCATGAACCGAACAAAAAACTAATTGTTCGCGATCTGGCCAGAACAGGAGTGAGCCCCAAATGGAAATGTCCGGGGAGTATCGTATTCCCGCAGATCGGGAGACGGTCTGGAACGCACTGAACGATCCGGAAGTTCTGCGTGCCTGCATTCCCGGGTGCCAGGAACTCGAGCAAACGTCAGACACAAGCTTCTCTGCCACGGTCAAAACGAAAGTCGGGCCCGTTTCGGCAACGTTCAAGGGCGAAGTTCAGCTGGAAGACATCACCCCTCCGGCGGGCTACAGAATTCAGGGTGAGGGCAAGGGCGGCGTCGCCGGCTTTGCCAAGGGGGGTGCCAACGTCCAGCTTGCCGATCAGGGGGGCGACACGATCCTGACCTACGATGCAGACGCCAAGATCGGCGGCAAGCTGGCGCAGATCGGATCTCGCCTTGTCGCTGGCACGGCACGGAAACTTGCTGATCAGTTCTTCAGCAATTTTGCCGAGCATGTAGCGCCAAGCCGCGAGGCGCCCTCGGAGTAAGGCAGGCAAAACCTGCCCACTCGTGGAAATCTTCAACGCTGTGCGTCGGTGATCTTCCTGATTTCCCGTGCGGTAATTTTTTCCATGATTGCTGGCATGTTTTTATCCAGCCATTCATTCAACACCGGTGCCAAGGCCCGCTGAACCAGGGTTTCCAGTACCTGGTGTTCAATGGAAGGTTCGGCGGATGATGTCTGTTGGCCGTCCGGATAAACGGTACGATCTGCATGTTCGGAACGCGGCGTCCCGATCTGGAGGGCGCTGGTGATGTTCTCCATATCGGCGCCGCGTCGGACGCCAGCCGCGCCGACGACGTTTGTCAGACCGATTTTTGCGGTATCTGTCGGCTCGATTACCTGTCTCGCCGATTGCGCTCTTGCCAAAGGAATAGGCGTGGTCGTCTCAGCCGCAGGGTGCATTCCAGATGGTGCGGGTTCTTGAGCAATCCCCTGTTTCGGCAACGACAGATCGGAATTCGGCTGCGTGGCGAATGGTGTTGCCGCAGCCTCCTGCGATCCAGCCAAATGCTGCACCGAAGCCTGGCCGATGCGCACTACGGAACCGTCAGGTGCCACCATGTCAATCAGATCAAGAACATCGTCTTCGCCTGACAGGGGTGTCGAGGCCGTTGCAGCGGATGGCGCAGGATCGACGGGTGCCACCACCGTCTCGGAAGCGTTCCCTTGGCGGTCCAGGCGACTGTCGTCGCCAGCCGCAGCATCGGCTTGCACTACTGCTGCCGCAGCGCCTCGCCGTACGGCCCGATCCGGCGCCTGGACTCCGCCATCGCCACCGCCGACATCGGCATTATCTTCCTCATCAGAAACAATTCGACGGATCGACGCCAGAATTTCGTCCATCGACCGCTTGTCAGGTTTTCCCGATTCCGCTGCTTCGGTCATTACCGGTCATCACCTCGGGCATCGCGAGCCTTGTCGTCGATGCACTATATGATCATCAAGACGCCTTTGCCAGATCTGGTTGACAGGTAGCCTTGCTACTTCTCGGTTCCGGAAGAAGGAGGAGGTGATTTTCCGAAGCCAAACGCTTTATGGCGCACTTCCCGGTAGTGCTGGTCCGGGTCATAGTGTTTGACACGCAGCCCCAGTTTTCTTGCATTCATGCGACCCATCGTGGTCAGCAGTTCATAGGTTGCGACAGTCAGGTTTCTTCGAGCCCGCACCAGGTTGACCTGTGCGTTCAGCAATTCCTGCTGGGCATTCAGTGTATCAAGTATGGTCCTGAGACCGGCAGCGGCCTCCTCGCGGACGCCATTGAGGGCAATGCGGCTGGATTGAAGCTGCGCCATGAAGGCCTGCACGCTCGAGCGCGCGGTGCGCAGCGCAGCATGGGACCGGGTTGCATTCTCGACAGCCGTTCGCTGGGCCTGGCGTAACTCGTCGAGACGTTGAAACACGATCTGCTTTGCGGACCGCATCCGGGACATCACAGCCCCTGACTGATAGAGCGGAATCGTCATGTTGGCGGTGATGCTTGCTGAATCGTTGACTGTACTCCTCCTCAATTGATCGAACCGCCGTTGGACCTGACCGTTGAGCGTCACGGTCGGCAGCAGTTCGCCAGCAACCATCCTGACAGCCTCCCGAGCTGATCGCTCTGCCCACAACGCGGCCAACACTTGCGGGTTGTCTTGTCGGGCTCGCTGAGTAATCGCGTCAGTGTCTTCCGGCAGATCGAAACTCAATTTCGGCGGGTTGAGCTGGTTTGGCAAATGCCCCACCACGCTGACGTAACTTGCCTGAGATGCCTGGAGATTGCCCATCGCCTGGATCGTTGCTGCCCTCGCCCGTGCGAGACGCGCTTGAGCCTGGGATACATCCGTACGCGTTACCTCGCCGACGCTGAACCGATCGCGGGCAGCCTGAAGTTGCCGCGCCAGGACGTTTTCGTTGTTTCTGTTCAGTTGCAGTTCTGTTCGATCGCGAAACACTGCCATATATGCCCGGACCACATTCAGCAAGACCACCTGTTCAACATGGGCCAGGCGAGCTCGCTGAGCGAAGATATTGTATTTGGCTCGGCGCCACTGGTAGAGGTAGCGGCCGCCGCGAAACGCATTCTGCCTCAGGTTGAGCGATGCGCCTGCCGGCAACCGGTGATCAGTTTCAAACCGAGTTCTTTCTGTCAGATATTCTCGCTTCTGTCTTGTGAAGGCCCGTCCCGCATCGGCAGAGATCGAAAGCCGGGGGAGCCAGTTAGAGAAGGCCTGCGCCGCCTGCTCGTCCACGCTGCGCAGGGCCGCCCGGGCAGCGCGCAACTGCGGATTGTTGTGATAGGCGTGGGCCATGGCCTGCGCCATCGTTTCTGCATGGGCCCTGGAATTCGGGAGGAGGAAAGAACCGGCAACCGCGCCAGTCGCGATCGCAACGATCCACGCTATCCGATTGGCGACCGAAAGCGTGACACTCTTACCATTCGCAAGAAAACGAGCCTTTACAGGCTCCCTCGAGAATTTTTCATCCATTCCTTTTCACTCTGTCACCACCCGAACCTGATGCCGGGTTGATTGGGATCCGGTTGATGGATCAAAAACTGAACGCTTCCTCACGAACCAGTTCCGGAAGCATGGGGATCTGAGCGTCGAAGATCTCACGCGCCGAGATGACGCCGCCAAAACTGGTCGCCAGCGTGGCTCGTCCCATCGGGCCGCTCGATTTCACGACACCGACGATCCGACCGCCATCCGCGCACTGGGACATGATCGTGTCCGGGATAGCGGATATGCCGCCATCAAATAGCGTTACGTTGTATGGTGCCTGTTTGGGGTAACCGTTCTGGGGAGCACCCTGAAAGATCATGGCGTTATCAATGCCCAGATTGACCAGCGTCGACGATGAACGCTCCACCAGATCGGGATTTGACTCGATTCCGATCACCGTCTCGCACAGCTGGGCAAGGATGGAGACAGCATAGCCTGTGCCGCATGCCAGGACCATCGCAATGTCTTCTGGCTGAGGCGCTGCAATCTGAATGAGACGGGCCAGTACCATGGGCTCCATCAAATAGCGACCATCGCCCAAGGCAAGGTCCTCGTCCACGTAAGCCAGAGGCCGTCGCTCTATCGGGACAAATTGTTCACGCGGCAGCGTAGCCAACGCCAGTATCAATGCTGGATCGGTCACCTTGTTGGGACGAATCTGGCTTTCCACCATATTCGCCCGAGCTGCGGCGAAGTCTGTCATGTCTGCGAGAAATCGGTTTTATTGATGGCTCGGCGTCTTTCGTGGCGCCTTATTGTCAGTCAAAATTTATACGCAGGGGCTTGACGACAAACAACGGCCGAAACCGCCGGAGCCAATCCGCCGCAAACAGCCGAAAAATCCGTTTGGTAATTTTGTGTCTCTCGCCTTCTTGACCGACCTGCTCGCACTCCTGTATTTCGCCGTCTACAGGCGATGCTGATTCAAGGATCGCGGCCCGGTGGCAGAGTGGTGATGCAGAGGACTGCAAATCCTTGTACGTCGGTTCGATTCCGGCCCGGGCCTCCAAT
>JAPOST010000151.1 GCA_026709535.1 Rhodospirillaceae bacterium | reverse complement strand
AGGCAGAAGATCCCTGAATATGCCTGACAGGGATGTCGTCACGTCGACCCGCGGCCTGCCCAGCGTTTCAAGCGGAACGAGTGAGGCGCCGGCGAGGCGACCGTAGCTGTCGAACCGTGGTTCGGCGCCGATCAACGCCAGTACAAGAGCGATCTGGGCACCCTCACTCTTCAGGTTATCAGTGCCCCACAACACGATAGCCATGGACTCAGGATAGGAATTCCCGTCCGCGATATGTCGCTCGATCAATCGTTCAGCCTGTCTAGCGCCGTCCTGAACAGCAAATCGGCTTGGCAGCTTGAATGGGTCGAAGCCGTGGATGTTCCGACCAGTAGGCAGAACATCCGGCGACCGCATGACATCGCCGCCAGCTACCGGGCGAATAAAGCGGCCTTCGAGTGCGTGAAGTATGGCTGGCGTTTCATGGTCCTTCACCAACAGGGCATGCATGCGGGAAAGCCGTTTCATGGCTTCCACGGTCTCTGGCGTGGCTTCATGGCCGGCAAGCGCGAGGATCGTCTCGTGTGGCTCTCCTTCGATCAGCGCGACAAGCGATTCTTCGCTCATGCAGAGCCCGAACGATGCCTCGGCGATCGCCCCCAGATAGGCCACGGTCTGTTGGTGGTCGGAAGCATCGCCGACGACATGGAGGCCATGGGGCACCAAGGCCTGCTCGTAATCGACCAGCTTTTCCCAAAGACCGGAAATCTCGGTCCCGGCATGGCCGTTCCACGTCGGCGCGGCGTCCACGATATCGAGATCCGCCGCCTGGGACTGGATCAGAAGGGAAAGCTGTTCTCTCGTTTCGCCCGGCGTATCGGGCTGCATCGCGCGCCATCGCTCTATCGAGGCCTTCAAGTCGCTGAGACCCTTATACAGGCCGGCTTCCCGAATGGGTGGGGTCCTGTAGCTGATAAGCGTGGCCGCCGATCGCCGCTTTGCAATTGTGGCTTCGGAGGGATTGTTGGCGGCATACAGGTAGAAGTTCGGCAGATCGCCCAACAGCCGTTCTGGCCAGCATTCTCCGGACAACCCGTTCTGCTTGCCCGGCATGAACTCCAGCGCGCCGTGTGTTCCGAAATGCAAGACCGCATCCGCTTGGAACGTCGAGCGGATGTAGGTGTAGAAGGCGGCAAAGGCGTGGGTCGGCGCGTGGCTCCTTTCAAAGAGCAGGCGCATCGGGTCCCCTTCATAGCCAAAGCCTGGCTGGATGCCTACGAAAACGTTGCCGAATTGCGCTCCCAAGACGAATATCGACTGCCCGTCAGTCTGATGCTTGCCGGGCGCCGGACCCCAAGCGGATTCCAATTCATCCAGCCAGGGTTCCCGGCTTACGTGATCGTCAACATCAATCCGGGCGTGGACATTGGCTTCCGCTCCGAACTGACGTGCGTTGCCGCCAAGGATCCGGTTTTTCAGGCTGTCCACGCTTTCAGGGACATCGACCGAATATCCATCGGCCCGCAGGGCTACGAGCGTGTTGAATAGCGAGGCAAATACGGAAAGGTGGGCCGCTGTTCCGATGCTGCCGCTGTTCGGCGGGAAATTGAACAGCACGACGGCGAGCTTTCGATCCTGTTTACGTTGACGGCGCATGTGGACGAGGCGCAACACCCTCTGGCCCAGCGCGTCGACGCGCTCGGGATCCGGTTGCATGGTCTGCTGCCCGTCTCGATCGACACCACGACCACCGAACACCATGTGCCCCGAGGAGCCGTCGAGCTCGGGCAACGCGATCATCATGGTCGCTTCGATCGGCAGAAGCCCCAGATCACTCTTTCGCCATTCCTGCAGCGACTGAAACTCGACTGCCGCCGCTGCAACGTAGGGCACATCCAACCGGGCAAGAATGGCTTCGGCAGAGGCTGCATCATTGTAGGCGGGCCCCCCCACCAAGGAGAAGCCGGTCAGCGAGACGAGCGCATCGATTTTGGTCACGGCGCCTTCCAGGAAAAACCGGTCGATGGCCGGTCTGGCATCCAGGCCGCTGGCGAACACCGGGATGCAATGAAGACCCTTCGCTTCAAGCGCGGCAATGACGGCGTCATAATGGGCTGTATCGCCGGCCAGAATATAGGATCGCATCAACAGGACGCCGACGGTTCCGCCACAATTCCTGGGCGCTTTCGGCAGATCGGAAATCTCGGCGCCGACGCCTCCCCCCTTGATCGCTGGATGGTACAACCCGACATCCGGATATTCGACCGGCAGATCCGTCTTGAAGTTGTTGCGCAGATGTCGACGCGGTCCGTCTGCGTAACGGTTGATCAAAAGCCCGACCATGCGCTCGACATTCTTGTCGGATGCCGCGAGCCAATATTGCAAGACGAGGAAATAGGCCCTCAGATCTTGCGCCGTGCCGGGAATGAAGCGCAGAAGCCGCGGAAGCCTCTTCAACATGGCCAGTTGTTTCCGGCCCGAGTTGGCGCTCATTTTGTTACCGCCGCCCCGGAGCCGCTTCAAGAGGCGAACGGCTCGACCCTGCTTGCCGTCCATGGTGAAGTTGCCCAACCGTGTCAGCTTGATCACTTCACCGGCGGACATGCCGACAACAATGGCGTCGCAGGACGACTGTCTGGTTTTCAGGCTCGGAAGAACCGGCGTGATATGCTCTTCCATGAAGAGCATCGTCACGATCACGATATCCGCGTTTTCGATCGCCTCCCGGGCGGCGACGAGCGCTTCCCCATCCCGCCAGTCGACCGCCGCGTGCAAGGTCAATTCAAGGTTCGGAAGTCTTTTCCGAAGACGCCTTTCCGCACGCCGGACCGCACCGGACAGATGACTGTCCAGCGTGACGATGACGACCCGTACGGCCGTCTGATCAACGTCCGAAATGGGCTTTTGCATCATAAAGGGTTTCGATATCGATGGCGTCCCGCCCACGATCGGTTGCAAACCGTTCGGTGTTTCGACGCGCCTTGCCACGTACGAAGAAAGGTATCTTTCGAAGCTCCTGTTCCGCTTCCGGGAGCCACACGATCGTGGCCGGACCGGCATGCCTGCCCCCCGAATCGGCTTCTGCTCCCCGGACATCGGCGTCTGTGGCTCTTGCCGCGTCCGGATCAGATTTCAGATGGCTGCCCAGATGCGACGGCGCAGCCTGGTCGTTGAATTCGAAGTCTTCCCGGAACATGCCGAGCAGATGCTCCTCCAGCCCCATCATCAGGGGGTGGACCCACGTGTCGAAAATCACGTTGGCGCCCTCAAACCCCATCTGCGGGGAGTATCGCGCCGGGAAATCTTCGACGTGTGTCGGTGCAGAGATGACAGCGCAAGCCAATCCGAGCCGTTTGGCGATGTGCCTTTCCATCTGTGTTCCCAGCAGGAGTTCGGGCTGGGCTTCCGAGATGGCGGCTTCAACTTCCAGATAGTCTTCGGTGATCAGCGGTTCGACATCATATTCCTTCGCGGCAGCACGGACGTCGCGGGCATATTCACGGGAGAACGTTCCAAGACCGACAACATCGAAGCCCAGTTCGTTTCGGCAGATGCGCGCCGCTGCAAGGGCATGAGTCGCATCAGCGAAGATGAATACTCGCTTGCCCGTCAGGTAGTTCGAGTCGACGGATTTCGCGTACCAGGGCATTCTGGTCGGCATGGACTCGAGGACAGCGGTCGCGTCCACCCCTGCCAGACCGGCGACTTCCTCAATGAAGTCGATGGTCGCGCCGACCCCGAGCGGTACATTGCTGGTAAAGGGTTGCCCGAACGCCTTTTTCATCCACCGCGCTGTAGTCTCGGCAATTTCCGGGTACAGCATGACATTGAAATCGGCTCCGGGCATCGAAACGATGTCGGCAGGACGGGCCCCGAGCGGCGCAACCGTGAGAACATCAATGCCCAGCGTCTCCAGGAGACCAACAATCTCCCGCACATCGTCCCGGTGGCGGAAACCCAGCGCCGTCGGCCCGAGTATGTTGCAGCTCGGGCGGACTCCACTGGCCCGTGCCGGACGCTCTGCGCCCGGCGCCAGCGCCTGGGAGCCGGTCAACGTCCGCACCAGCCGATACAACGTTTCGGCCGCTCCCCAGTTTTCCTTCTTCTGATAGGCCGGCAGTTCAAGCGGCACGACCGGTATCGGCAAATCAAGCGCCTTGGCCAACCCACCTGGATCGTCCTGGATAAGTTCAGCAGTGCAGGAAGCGCCGACCAGCATCGCTTCTGGTTGAAAGCGATCATGGGCAGACTGTACAGCCCTCCTGAATATCTCGGCCGTATCCGCTCCTAGATCCTTGGCTTGAAACGTCGTGTAAGTCACCGGCGGCCGCTTTTTCAGCCGTTCGATCATGGTAAAGAGCAGGTCCGCGTAGGTGTCACCCTGTGGAGCATGAAGAACGTAGTGCAGTCCTTCCATCGCAGTGGCGATGCGCATCGCACCTACGTGGGGCGGCCCTTCATATGTCCAGAGCGCAAGCTGCACGGATCAGGCCGCCAGTCTTGTTCGCCGAACCATGGGCCGCGCGAACAGTTCCGCCAGATCAGATGCCTGCTCGTATCCCTGTATGGGCGTAAACAGGAGTTCGATCGACCATTTGGTCGTCAGTCCCTCTACTTCCAGCGGGTTGGCGAGACCGAGGCCGCAGACGGTAATGTCGGGCCGGGCAGCGCGACAGCGGTCCAGCTGGCGCTCCACATCCTGCCCTTCGCTGTACTGCGTATTCGCCGGTAGCAGCGCCATGTCAGATGCCATGTGGAAGCGGTGCAAATACGGTGTTCCCACTTCCACCGCCTTCATGCCCATTTCCCTGACAAGAAAGCGGGCGATCGGAATTTCGAGCTGGGAGTCCGGGAAGAAGAAAACCGAGCGTCCGGAAAGTTCCGCCCGATAGCGATCCAGCGACTCGCGCGACCTTGCGATCTTGGGCGCAACGACCGAGCGAAACCGATCAGGCGCAACACCAAACGCATCGGCACACGCTTTCAGCCATGCTGTCGTGCCCTCGACACCCAAGGGGAATGGCCCCTCTATCCTGGTGGCGCCACGCTCTTCCAGCGCCCTTGCCGTATCGGAGAGAAACGGCTGGGCCAAAAGGTATCGCGTCGAGGGACCGACGGACGGCAACTCTGTCGAAGATCTGGGCGGCAGGAAGTGAACGGGCCCGATCCCAAGCTCCTCGAAAAGGCGCCGAAACTGGTCTTCAACCACATCCGCCAAGGCGCCCACGACCAGCAGCGAGCAATCCGAGTCCGGTGCTTCCGGCGGCAAAAGCGGCACCAGAGATGCAAGACAGGCGTCCTCACCCTGGGTAAAGGTCGTCTCGATACCGCTGCCGGAATAACTCAGAACCCGGACCTTGCCGGCAAATTCCTGAGATAACCGCGCAGCGGCGCGCGACAGATCCAACTTGATGACCTCGGAAGGACAGGAGCCCACCAGAAAGAGCATCTTGATGTCAGGTCGATACCGCAGCAGCCGGGTGACCAACCGGTCCAGTTCGGCGTTGGCGTCCGCCAGCCCTGCCAAGTCACGTTCGTCGATGATGGCGGTTGCAAAGCGTGGCTCTGCAAAGATCATGACGCCGGCTGCCGATTGCAGAAGGTGTGCGCAGGTTCGCGAGCCGACGACAAGGAAGAAGGCATCCTGAATCTTGCGATGGAGCCAAACGATGCCGGTCAAGCCGCAAAAGACTTCCCGCTGGCCGGATTCCCGAATAAGGGGAGGAGCGTCAGATTTCGCCACTGGAACCGTCAGCGGACCTGAATGGGCTTCGCATCGGGACGTCGCTGGCTCGCGCAAGGTCATTCCGCAGCCCTGGCAAGCCTGCCATTGGCGCCGACCGCCTCTGAGCGAAACTTGCGTCCGATCCGGAATTTCATCACGTACTGCGCTGCGTTGACAACGTATGCGCCATAGGCCGCCAGCGCGATGGACATCAGCGCATCGGTGGAAAACTGGCCCGAAATGAGGGCCCCCAGATATAAAGTATGGAGCGCCAGGACGACGATACTGAAAACGTCCTCCCAGAAAAAGGCCGGCGCAAACAGATACCGATCGAAGACAACCTTTTCCCAGACCGCGCCGGTGATCATGATCGCATACAGAAGCAAGGTCTTGATGACAATCGAGGCGGTAGCGACCTCCTCCCCGGTGCCTGTCGCCAGAAACACCAGGACCAGTGCAAGACTGACCAGAAATACCGCAAACTGAAGTGGTGCCAAAATCGCTTGGACCAGCGTCCAACCGGTGGAATCGCGGCGTCGAAGCTGTTCGGCCGTATAAATTCTGGGACTGGGTTTGGATGGCGCGCCGAACCGAACGTACTTGCCGGCCCCGGCATGCGCCGACCAAGGAGATACTGCGGCAGCGTCGACCCAAGCATCAAAGACCGATCCAAAACCAAAGACATACATCGTTTGACTCCGCGCCCTTTACTGGACCTAGGTGATTCGATAACCAGAAAGCCACCTGTCACGAGACCTTCGGATACGCAGATTTCCATGATTTCCGTTCGGCATCTTCGGGTCTCTCGAAAACGATGCTTCTGGCTCGGTGAAGCGACACTAGCTGTATGGATCACCATGTGTCAAGAAAATTTGACACTTGAATTTGTCATTTTTTTTGACATTATAGCGGGGAAGTGTAGACCGTCTCGTCTACGAGCCAGACTCCCCGCTGTCGGCCAACTGGAAAAGCGGACCTTGCGCGCCGAACAACCGCTTTTCGCGACTGGGCAAGCCTTCTGCTACCCGGTCAATTTCATTGGGGAAAGCAATGCTCGGACATCGACGGACAATCGGCGCGAAGTGGTACTCGGTTGTGACGGCAACGATTGTTGATGGATTGAATCTCATGGGCGCCAAGGACAGTCGCCCGCTGAGCGAAGGTGATCAGCTTTACCAGACTCAGCTGCGTCAGGCGATCGAGTCCACGGTCATCCCGCGATTGTTGAAATCCCAGTCGATTCCGCTTGATGACGTGCCTCAGGCGGAATCCGCCGATCATCAGGCGGGGACGGCCATCGACGATGCGACCGTCGTACAGTTTGCCAAACTCCTTATGGGCGGCAAGACCGGCCCAGCGATCAACCTTGTTGACGGCTTCCTCGACTCGGACGTCTCGGACGCGGATATCTGCATGGGCCTTCTTGCCCCAGCCGCACGGAAGCTTGGCGATTGGTGGGTGGAGGACATCTGCACTTTTGGTGATGTGACAGTCGGCTTGTCGCTGCTGCACGAGATATTGCGGGTCATCAGTCTGGCCTGGGAAGGCCCCGAGGTCGCGATTGACTCTGATCGACACATCCTGCTGATCGCGCCGCCGGGAGAGCAGCATGTCTTCGGAATCAACATGGTCGCCCAGTTCTTCCGTCGAGCGTCCTGGGATGCAGAGATCACCTATCCCCAGGATCTTGATGCCGTGATCGAGCTAGCTGAAAGTTCGCAGGCCGATATTGTCGGATTGACCTGCAGTTGCGATGTGGGGCTTTCGACACTTGAACGTACGGTCTCCATCCTGCGCAATCATCCTGGGTCCGGCCGCAGACACATCATGGTGGGCGGCCAGATCATCAACCAAAAACCGCACCTGGTTTCCGAACTCGGCGCAGATTCATCCGCACAAGACTGCGAGGAAGCCGTCAATCTGGCGAATGATGTAATCGCCAGAACCCAAACGAAAGTAATGCAACGACAATCACACTGAAGTCGAGCTAATGGCCTGTCGCGCATGACATGGCGCGATAGCGGGCGGCGGCTCAGAAGCAGGAAACCGTTGATCGTGAACAGCCTGCAATCTCTGGAACGGGTTTTCGACGAAGCGCCCCATCCGACCGTGGCGTCGCTCTTCCGGCAAGCCTGTGATCTTCTGCTCGTCATCGACAACGAGGGCGAGATACTGGACTGCCATATTACCAAGGAGTTGTCCGGCAATATGCCACCCCCAGGCGTCGTCGGACGGAATTGGTCGAGCCTTGTAACCGTCGAGAGCCGCCTGAAGATTCAGGAGATGATCGCCTCGGCGCTGAAACACGGCGAAGCACGCTGGCGGCAGATCAATTTCATGAGCGAAATCGAAGATGACATCCCCATGACCTTCAAGGTGCAGGCGCTGGGCTGCAGCGATCAGCTGCTTGCCTTCGGCCGCGACCTGAGCCGACTGACAAACGTCCAGCAGAACCTTGTTCAAGCGCAACTGACCCTGGAACGGGAAACGGCCAGGCTGCGAAGTTCGGATACACGCTATAAGGTGCTGTTCCGAAGCGTCGGCGAGGCGGTTGTAATCGTCGACCCCATGACCGAAACCGTTGTGGAAGCCAACGACGCCGCCGAAGTGGTCCTGAAGCGGAGCGAACGGAAGCTGATCAATCGCAAGCTTGGCGAAGTCTTCGCAGATTTCCACGCCGCTCTTGTCTCGGATCTTGTCGCCAAGGCCAAGGTGGCAGACAAGAGAGATTTCAGCGACATCCTGACTTCGGATGACGGATCCCGTCACATCGTCTCGATCCGTTACGTGCCACAGCAGCCAGACTCCTTTATTCTGATCCGGATAAGCCCTGCAGACATCGCGGCATGGTCGACCAAGAGCAATGGCCACCTGCTGGCGGACAGTTTTCTTGATGCAATGCCTGACGGCATTGTCATCACGGACAAGGACGGGCGTATCTTCCAGGCCAACAGCGCCTTTCAAACCATCGCGCAACTTTCATCGGAAGACGCCGCCATCGGACAATCCATCGAAAAGTGGGTCGGGCGCACGAGTGTCGATTTTTCGGTGATGATGGCAAATCTGCGCAAATACGGGTATCTCAGGAACTTCGCAACGTCCGTCCGGGACGAGCTTGGCATTGAGACCAACGTCGAGATTTCGGCCGCCGCGATGAAGGGTTCGGCATCAGGATCCTTCGCTTTTGTGTTTCGCAACATCGATCAGCGAATTGTTGCCTCAAAGAACACGGAGACGATCGGCAAGACCAACGAGCAGATGGTCGAACTCATCGGCAAACTGTCCCTCAAGCAAATTGTGCGGCAGACAACCGACGAAATTGAACGCCTTTGCATTGAGTCCGCATTGACGATTACCGGCGATAATCGGGCTTCGGCCGCAGAATTGCTGGGCCTCAGCCGACAAAGCTTCTATGTAAAGATGAGACGCTTCGGCTTGAGCGCAAAGTAACCAGCCCGGAAGCTTGTACCGATCGGGAGAGAGCGCAAGACGCGCCCGACTGACAACCGTTCCTTCGGTCACTTCGCCAGCGGAAGAACTTGGTAGATCAACTGTCAATTTTAATTGACAGTCCCAGGTGTCATTCTATACTTGCCGCATGTCAGACAAACTGCTTGCCGTACCCGGCTCTTCGTCCACCTCGGAACGACCCGAACTGTCGGCAGTGATCGAACTGCTCAAACCGATCACCTGGTTCGCCCCAATGTGGGCATTTGGGTGCGGCATTGTGTCCACAATACACGTTGCTGGCGACCGCTGGTACGTCCTCGCCATCGGCATTCTTCTGGCTGGCCCGCTTGTGTGTGGCTGCAGCCAAGCAGTAAACGACTGGTTTGATCGACATGTCGATGCGATCAACGAACCTGGACGACCAATACCCTCGGGACGCATTCCGGGCCGATGGGGCCTGTACATTGCCATTGGCTGGACAGCGCTATCCGTCGCGGTCGCCAGCCTGCTCGGTCTGTGGGGCTTCTTGGCGGCCGTGTTCGGCCTCGCGCTCGCCTGGATTTACAGCGCCCCACCGCTCCGCTTGAAAGCTAATGGCTGGCTGGGAAATGCTGCGGTCGGTCTTTGCTACGAGGGCCTGCCTTGGTTCACTGCAGCAGCGATTCTGAGCGGAGGCCTGCCCGATTGGCGCGTCATCGTTCTGGCTGCGCTGTACAGTATTGGCGCCCACGGCATCATGACGCTTAACGATTTCAAGGCGGTGGAAGGTGACCGGCAGTTGGGCATTCGCTCCCTGCCGGTCCAACTCGGTCAAGACTGGGCGTGCCGTCTGGCCTGTCTGGTCATGATTGTGCCTCAGGCGATCGTGGTGTATCTGCTGTTTGACTGGAATCGACCCTATCATGCGCTGGCGATCGAAGTTCTGATCGCTGCACAACTGCTCCTGATGCTGCGCTTGCTGAAGTCGCCACGCGAACGCGCTGCTTGGTACAACGCAACCGGAACGACGCTCTATGTGCTGGGTATGCTCGTCAGCGCCATTGCGGTCGCGCCACTGCTGTCATAAGCGGCATGAAGAAAAATCCGCCTGACGGTTTCCTGAACTGGTTCGAGATTGCGCGCCTCGGGTTGGTCCAGATGATGCTGGGCTCGATCGTCGTGTTGACCACGTCCACGATGAACCGGGTGATGGTCGTGGAACTGGCCTTGCCCGCGATGCTGCCGGGCATATTCGTCGGAATTCATTATGCGATCCAGGTGCTCAGGCCACGTTGGGGACACAGTACTGACCAGAAAGGAGCCCGAACGCCTTGGATCGTCGGCGGCATGGTGGTGCTGGCAACGGGGGGGCTGTTGGCCGCCGTCGCGACGGCCTGGATGGCAAGCAATACCATCGCCGGGATCTTGCTGGGTCTGGTCGCTTTTCTGCTGATCGGTATTGGCGTCGGCGCATCCGGAACCAACCTGCTCGTGCTCCTGGCCACCCATGTCAGTCCGCGCCGACGCGCTGCTGCAGCAAGCCTGACATGGATGATGATGATCGCCGGCTTTGTCATCACCGCGATCGTTGCCGGCAATCAGCTCGATCCCTTCACGACACTCAGATTGGTCGAGGTCACGGCAGCGGTTTGCGCCGTTGCCGTCATCGGCGCCACGCTCGCGGTCTGGGGTGTCGAGCGAAGGAGCCGCCTGAAGCCAGACGACCGCGTGGCACCAGAAATCCGGCCGAAAAGTATTCCTTTCCGAACGGCACTCCTGCAGGTCTGGGACGAACCAGGATCGCGCCGGTTTGCTACGTTTGTGTTTGTCGCCATGCTGGCGTACAGCGCACAGGATCTGATCCTTGAACCCTTTGCCGGCGCTGTCTTCGGCATGACACCTGGCGAATCCACCAGACTTGCTGGTATCCAGAATGGTGGCGTGCTTCTTGGCATGCTGGTTGTGGCGCTTGCGGCATCGGCGATCAGCGGACCACGCCTCGGATCGTTGAAGCTCTGGACTGTTGTCGGTTGCCTTGCGTCAGGCGCGGCTCTTTTCGGCCTCGCAATCGGTGGCATCGTCGGCACGGATTGGCCCTTGCGCATCAATGTCTTCATCCTTGGCTTCTCCAATGGAGTCTTCGCGGTAGCCGCGATCGGATCGATGATGGGTCTGGCGGGCAAGGGCAGACAGAATCGCGAGGGCGTAAGGATGGGCCTTTGGGGCGCCGCTCAGGCCATCGCCTTTGGCATCGGCGGGCTGGTAGGCACTGCTGCCGTCGATCTGTCCCGATCGTTTATTGAGTCGACCGGAGCGGCTTATTCCGTCGTGTTCGCGCTCGAGGCAATCTTGTTTGCCTTTGCCGCGCTCATGTCGCTGCGGATGTCTCGAAGTGTGAAATCAGACCATCCCGCCAGGTCTGCTTGCTCCGGAAGCCGACTGGCAGCCGATTCCACTGTTTCTTGATGGAGTACTGAGCGATGAAAATCCACGATGTTGTTGTCGTAGGCGGCGGACCAGCCGGCGCCACCGCGGCAACCGACCTGGCAAGCGAAGGCTATTCGGTGATGCTTCTTGACAGGCCTGGCCGCATCAAGCCGTGCGGCGGCGCAATTCCACCGCGCTTGATCCGGGATTTTGCCATTCCGGACCACCTTCTGGTGGCCCGCGCCCGGTCTGCCCGAATGATTTCTCCAAAAAACCGGGAAGTCGACATGCCGATTGATGGCGGCTTCGTCGGCATGGTTGACCGGGCAGACTTCGACGAATGGTTGCGGGAACGGGCAGTCCGCGCGGGGGCGGTTCGCGTCGATGGCCAGTATCAGGCTCTTCGACGAGATGAAGATGGAAAGGCTGTGATCGAATTCGCACCACACGGGTCTGGCGAGAAGAACAAACTGGAACGCGTGGGGGCGCGGATAGTCGTCGGCGCCGACGGCGCGCGATCCCGCGTCGCACTCGACGCCATGCCGGAAACCAAGCCGCCGCGGTGCGTGTTCGCCTATCATGAAATCATCCAGTCACCCGAAACCGGCAACGGCACCTTCGATCCCGGTCGTTGCGACGTCTACTATCAAGGTCGCCTGTCTCCAGACTTCTATGCATGGATCTTTCCGCATGGCGCCACCACCAGCATTGGCACCGGCAGCGCGCACAAGGGGTTCTCGCTGCGTGGCGCTGTATCGGCTCTTCGGCGACAGTGTGGCATGGTCGACAATGAGACTGTCCGCACTGAAGGCGCGCCGATACCTTACAAGGTGCGCAAGCGCTGGGACAACAGAAACGACGTCATTCTTGCCGGAGACGCAGCGGGCGCCGTCGCCCCATCCTCCGGAGAGGGAATCTATTACGCCATGCGAAGCGGCAGGCTCGCAGGCGGCGCCGTTGCAGAAGCATTGGAGAGCGGCGATAGCCGCGCCCTCGCCCTCGCGCGGAAAAGATTCATGAAAGAGAACCGCCGCATATTTCAGATTCTCGGCATGATGCAATGGTTCTGGTATTCCAGCGATCAGAGGCGTGAGCGGTTCGTCAGCATTTGCCGCGACCCCGACGTTCAGCGGCTGACATGGCAGGCATACATGAACAAGAAGCTGGTCAAGGCGAAACCGCTCACCCACAGTCGCATTTTTTTCAAGGACCTTGCGCACCTTCTGCGCGTCGTCTCTCCGTGAATTCGATCCGGGTCCCGACCTGGAAACCAGTGGCGGTTGCCGCCTGCGTAGCGCTGGCGGTTGCCTTGGTCGGCGGCAGCATGACCGACCTCGGTAACTGGTATCAGACCTTGAAGCAGCCTCTCTGGAAGCCCCCGGACTGGCTGTTTGGGCCAGCCTGGACGTTGATCTTTGCTGCAACGGCGCTGTCCGCCAGCCTGATGTGGTGGAATACACAAGCCAAGATGGAGAGGCGACTCGCGATTGGCCTCTTCCTGTTGAATGCCTTCCTGAATCTGCTCTGGAGTTGGCTGTTTTTCACTCTTGAACGGCCGGATTGGGCCTTTTTCGAAGTCATATTCCTGTGGCTCAACATCGCTATTCTGATGGTGCTCGTGAGTCGGCATGATCGACGCGCCGGATGGCTGTTGTTGCCCTATTTGGCGTGGGTCTCCTTCGCCGCAATGCTGAACCGTGCCGTGATTGATCTGAATGGCCCCTTCACCTAGCGCCCACGGGCAACCATTACATTGATCTGGACAAGGACGAACAAGGCGAAGACACGTGACCGCTCTGGTCGACCTGGTAATTGTGTTTTTGGCGGTGGAGGCGGTGCTTCTCTATGTCCTGCGCCGTCGGTTTCCGGACCGCTATGCAGTTTTGCTGCTTGGCCTGGTCGCTGGCGGGTTCATTGTTCTGGCGCTGCGCAGCACTCTTGCCGGTGGAGCGTGGTACTGGATCCCGGTTTGCCTGTTTCTGTCGTTGGCAGCCCACCTTGCCGACCTTGGTATCAGGTGGCGACGACATCAACGTGTGGACCAGTGATCAACTGGTGAACCGACACAGTCCTTAGAGATTTGGCCAGGCAACAAATTCTGTACTAGACCGTCAATCAAGGACCGTCGTATTCATGACCGATCTTACTGCCTCCAGGAGGATAATAATGAAGAGACTTGCCTCGATTACCACCGCTTTTATTGCCGTCTGCCTGACAGTACAGCCAATGGCGCCTGCCAACGCAGACATCGCCAAGGGAGAGAAGAACTTCAAGCGGTGCACGGCCTGCCACACGCTTGAGAAAGGCAAGAACCGGGTTGGCCCCAGCCTGTATCAAGTCTATGGCCGCAAGGCGGGTCAGGCACCGAAGTTCAAATACTCGAAAGGCCTGCAAGAGGCCGCTGCGAAAGGCCTCGTGTGGAACCGCGAGAACCTGATGGAATATCTCAAAGATCCTCGCAAGTTCCTTCGCGATTTTACCGGCAACAAGAGAGCCCGGAACAAGATGCTGCAAAAGTTCAAGAACGAGAAATTTCGACAGCATGTCATCGACTACCTTGAATCCCTCAGCAAGGACCCCAAAAAGTCGTGACGCTCGCTCTGTCAGGTCTCAAACGCGTGACGCGTATTCCAGCCTTTTCCTGAGCCATGCCAGCACAACCCGGCGAAATCCCGTCTTTGAGGATTCCGTCTCGCTTCAATCGATATTTCAACCATCCGGTCGCCCTGGTCCGACGCAAGGGATTTGTCGCTGTAGTCTGGGGCAAGCTGATGTTGGATTAACAGGCGAATGACAACCCCACAGGCAGTCGTGATTGGCAGTGGTTTTGGCGGTCTGGCAGCCGCAATCCGGCTTCAATCCGCCGGCATCCAGACAACACTATTGGAAGCTCGGGACAAACCGGGAGGTCGGGCATACGTCTTCGAGGACCACGGCTTTACCTTTGATGCCGGTCCGACAGTCATTACGGATCCCAGTTGTCTGGAAGAACTTTTCGCCCTGACAGACCGACAACTTTCTGACTATGTGGATCTAGTGCCGGTCGACCCGTTTTATCGATTGATTTGGGAAGACGGACATACCTTCGATTACACCAACAATCAGGATGAACTCGAACAGCAGATTAGTGCTCTTTCACCGGCGGATGTTGAAGGGTACCGTCACTTCTTCAAGTATTCTGAAGCGGTATTCGAGGAAGGGTATTGCAAGCTGGGCCATGTGCCCTTCCCCAATTTCTGGAGCATGGTTCGGGTTGCACCACAGCTTTTGAAGCTTGGCAGCTATCGCAGCGTACACAACGTCGTTGCGAGACACATCAAACACCCGCTGCTCAGGCAGGCCTTCAGCTTCCACTCTTTGCTGGTTGGCGGGAACCCCTTCCAGACACCGGCGATCTATGTGCTGATCCATGCGTTGGAACGGAAATGGGGAGTCTATTATCCGAAAGGCGGCACCGGCGCCCTGGTGCAGGGGTTGGTTCGACTGTTCACCGATCTTGGCGGTACCCTCCGACTAAATAGCCCGGTTGATCTGATCGATACTCACGATGATCGCGTTTCCGGGATCCGTTTGATCAACGGCCAGACTAGCGCCTTCGATATTGTTGTCAGCAATGCCGACGTCGTTCATACTTATCAGAATCTCTTGCGCAAACATCCCCAAAGTCGCCGAGTTGGCGCCCGCTTGGCAGCCAAGAATTTCAGCAATTCGTTGTTCGTGGTCTACTTCGGTCTGCGCGGAGCCTATCCGGATATTCGACATCACACCGTACTCTTTGGACCACGATACAAGGGGCTGCTGACGGATATTTTCAGGCGTGGCGTCCTGTCGGATGATTTCTCGCTTTACCTTCACGCCCCCAGCGCGACGGATCCATCGCTGGCTCCAGAAGGCTGCAGCACCTACTACGCACTATCGCCGGTACCGCACCTCGGCAAGAATGACCTGGACTGGGAGACGCTGGGTCCCGTTTATCGCGATCAAATTCTTGATCATCTCGAACAACGGCTCATGCCGGGACTTCGAAAGAATCTCGTTACCACGCGAATCTTTACACCAACAGATTTCCAGGATCAGTTGAACGCATATCATGGCTCGGCCTTTTCGCTGGAGCCGACCTTGATGCAAAGCGCTTACTTCAGGGCCCAAAACCGGGATGATCGGATCGCCGGACTCTACGTCGTCGGCGCCGGCACCCATCCAGGGGCTGGCATTCCCGGCGTCGTCGGTTCCGCCAAGGCGACATCGGGAATCATCTTGGAGGATCATGACATGAACCCTGTGTCGGTACCGAAAGCCGCCTGACAATGAGCCCCGTCGTCGCCAGCAGCAAACAGTCAATCGCGCGAGGCTCAAAGAGCTTCAGCGCAGCGGCAAGGCTGTTGGCGCCGGGCATGCGAGAAAGTACCTCGCTTCTATACGCCTGGTGCCGGCATTGCGATGACGTCATCGACGACCAGATCTTGGGATTTGCATCCCAAACCGAATCTTCCCTGTCTCCCCAAGCATGTCTTGATCACCTCTACGCACAGACCCGAGAGGCGCTGGCAGGCAACCATTGCACGGAGATGCCGTTCCAGGCGCTTCAACGAGTGGCTGCAAGACATGATATCCCGCACAAATACCCAATCGAGTTGATTGACGGGATGGCGATGGATGTCATCGCCCGCCCCTATCGAACCCTTGAGGACCTGCTTGACTATTGCTATCATGTGGCGGGGGTAGTCGGCGTGATGATGGCGATGGTCATGGGTGTCAAGGATCGCGCAGCCCTGATCCGAGCGGCGGACTTGGGGATTGCGTTTCAACTCACCAACATCTCGCGCGACGTAATTGAAGATGCTGCCAACGGGCGTTGCTATCTCCCCAGTCGCTGGCTCGACGAAGCCGGCATTCCTCCGGGCGAAGTGACCCTTCTCCGGCATCGGCCTGCAGTCGCCCGCGTTGTATGCCGCCTTCTCTCTATCGCCGAACCCTACTACGGCTCGGCACGGAAGGGATTGCGGTATCTGCCGTTTCGTGCCGGATGGGCCATCGCCACAGCCAAAGGTGTGTATAGCGATATCGGAAAACGGGTTCTCGCCCGAGGGCCACAGGCTTGGGATAGTCGCATTTCAACCGGCAAGAGCCACAAGCTCTATTGGACGATAGCGGGCCTCGCCATCGCTTTGCAGGCCAGAAGCCTTGATCGACTGACCTCTCCGGGCCCTCGCCCGGACTTGTGGATGAAGCCGGACTTCAGCGCCTGACATCGACCCTGAAATGATGAGGCGGATCAAGAAGCAGGATCGGGTATGGGCTTAGCCGATCGCGGGATCGATGTTCTCCGCCCGTGCTGAACTCGTGGTTTATGACGCATGACGCGCGCTTGCGTCTGCCCGCAGCAGACTGACGACAGCCTTCCGGGGCTTTGAGGCCCGCCGCGGCTCCCCTGAGCGGCCCGCTCAGATACCGCTGCCCCAAGGCGGCTGCTCTCTGGTCGGCACGACAGGCGACTTGGTTTTGTGTGTCGCATCCAGGATGCCCGAAGCTGTTGATGTCGACATTGTTGCTGTCGATTAGCTGTGTTTCTTGACAGCGTTGTGTCTTGGGTCTAGGCTTGATGGCAATCTCTCAAGGGGGCCTC
>JAPOST010000149.1 GCA_026709535.1 Rhodospirillaceae bacterium | reverse complement strand
GCAGCTACGCGAGAGATACTCGACCCTGCCTGAAACGGGCAAAGTTGTCGGCTGGTGCCCCTCAGTGAAGTGATGCCGTTGCGGTCCGCCGCTATGCTGTGGCCGACGATGGCGCAACAGGCCTCACGTCACCGGCGTTTACGCCGATGCCAAAATCGGGAACGCCATAGTGCGTCGTCGGCTGGACGCCATACTCGGCACCGATATGAAACGCACTGAACCCGCCGCTCAAGGTCGCCACCGATTCGTCGATGCCTCCGCTGCCTCCTCCAAACGCATCGGCTTCAAGCTCAACCTTGACCGCGAAGGTCAGGCCCATATCGGATTGAAGCGAGTCCTTGAAGTAGATTTCGCTGTCAGACCGAATGTCAAAGACGCTCTCTTGGGAGCCGTCCGCAGGTTCGGTGATGTCAGTTCCGCGACCCACTGTTCCATGTAGCCGCTAACGCCGACGCTAACCATATCGGCTGACAGCGCCATCGCCAACCGGGCGGCCGACATTCTGGTCAAGATGTTCAACCTGGCGGATGCGTGGGGCTGGCGTCCCTCCAGCAGCAACCCGTGCCGGGGCGTGCCCCGCTTCCGGGTCGAGAAGCACGAGCGGTTCCTCACCCGCAAGGAGCGGTACCGGCTCGGCGAGGCGCTGCGGGCGGCCCCGGAAAAGCGGCTCGCCTCGGCCCATGCGGCGGCCGCCATCCGACTCCTCGTGCTGACCGGATGCCGCCGATCCTCGCGGTAGGAGCGAACGATCGTGGCCATTCCGGCCGGCGACATACGCCAGAAGTCCGGCACCATCAACTCGCTGCTGTCTTCGAGGCTGCATTCCAGGAACTCCTCTTCGCCCAGAGCCCCATCCAGGACCGAGCGCGGCTGCAATTCGTCCCCATCGAAGACCCAGAACATCGTCCACCCGCGGGATCCACGTGCCGCAGGACCTCGTGGCCCATCTGCCGCGCCAGGTATAGGAAACCGGCCATCTCCAGCCGCCCCCCTCCGGCAACGACGATTTCGTACGAAAACTGATAGTGGGCGCGCTTCAGCAGTTCGCCCCAGCCCTTGCTGCCCGCGAGATCAAGAAACCGCCGATAGCCGGCTTCATGCCAGCGCCGAAGCGAGTCGTCCGGTTCGACCCCGGGGCGCCCCGGTGAGCGAAGTATCGGTTCGAGACCCGCAAGCAACCCCTGCCTTTCGTGAAGTACGCAACGGCGAATGAGGGGCGCCCACTGTTCCGGCCTCGTGATCGCCACCGATTCCGGACCGGGTCCCCGCGTGTAATGCGTCCCCCCTCACAATCCCGACGGGCTTTCCGCCGACCTCGGGCCCGCCGCGAGCACTGCACACGGGTATCGCTTCATGCGATGGAACCCAGACGACGGGATGGCTGGTTTTCGTCCCGACCGAAGTCACCTCGTGCACCGCCACCTGGAAGGCCGGCGTCAGATAGCGCTTCACGATGCCGGACAGCGTGTCCTGATCGTACGGACCCGCCGCCGCAGGCCGCAGTCCGGCGGGCGTCATGTCATCGTCGATCCCGAACACCAGGAACCCCCCGCCGAAATTCGCGAGCGCGCACAGATGCTTTGCGAGCTTCGCGCTCGTTTCCCGTTCCGTGAGGTCCAGCCACGCCTTGTACTCGACGTCCAGGCGCTCCCTTGGTGCATCCACGAGTTCCTGCAGCCCGAGACTCTCCATTGCCCCTACCCCGCGAAACCAGTAGGCGTCGGCATGGAAGCGCGATCGATCCTGTCCGTCAGTGCCGCCTCGATCCTCCGGACCATCGCCGATCGCTCCCTCTCGTCGAGCTGTGCGAGCTTCCTCATCCGCCACTCCACTGCGGGAAGGCTGCTGACGCTGCGCATCCCAAGCAGCGACCATTGCGGTTCCCCGCCCGCGATGGACAGCAGGAACTCCCGGTGGGCATCGGGCATGCGGCCGACAATCGCGGCCACCAGCTCCTCGCGGGTCCGCTCCAGAACGTCCAGCGCGACGGGAACCTCCATCATCCCCGCCAGACCACGCTCGAACTCTTAGCGCATGTCCCGGCGCGCCGGCGCCAACAGCCTCTCGATCGGCCGATGATGGCTCACCAGATAGACGATAAAGGCGGTGCGGAGCTCGCCGTCGATCCCTTCGTTCGACAGCAGATCATGGATGTCGAACAGGTCGCGCGGATGTTGGCGGTCGAGCGCCGCCACCAGCTTGCCGGCGAACATGTCCGGGAACGACACCACCTGAATGGCGGCAAAGCCGAACTGCTCCTCGACCGCATCCGAGACCGCCTTCTCCTCCGGCTCGAACACGCAGCCACGCAGCACCGGCGTGACCTCGACCTTGATCTGCGTGCCGCGTTCGCGGACGAAGAGCTTGTTGACCGTGCCCTCCTCTCTCAGCACTCCGGTCTGAACGCGGGCGAATGCAAGGGCGCCCTCGATACGCTCACCGATGCGTCGCAGCGCGGCCTCGATGTCCGCAAGCGACCGTGCCCGGTCAGCCACCGGCAGATAGGTGAGGTCGATGTTGACCGACAGCCGGGGAAGGTTCCGGACGAACAGGTTGATGGCCGTCCCGCCCTTCAGCGCGAAGCATCTCTCCCGCGCGACGTGAGGCAGGGTGCGGACAAGCAGCTCGACCTGCCGCCGGTATCGCTCATCCACCGGCATCGAGATCTTCCGGAACTGTGATCTGGTATTTCGGATCGAGCTTCCCGCCCCGCACCAGCATCCGCTTTCCCTTGCCGAGGTCGATCCCGTCGCGGTCGAGGCGTTCGAGCCACGGATGGCCATGGCGTTCGGCGAACCATAGAAACAGGCGCTTCACCTTGACGCTTCGGCATTCCCCGAGAAGACGGCTCGTGCGCTTTGGGCTGAGACCGACCAGACCTTCCATCAGCATGTCAACCTGGTGGAACGTTTCCCCGCCGGGAAGCTCGTCCAGCAGCTCCAACACCGCCCGTTCCGGCGTCGACAGCACGATCGGCCAGTCCCCGTCGCCGAAGTGCCGCCAGGTCAGGCTGCTGTGGATCTGCGCCTGGTGCGACGGCCCGTCAACGGCCATCGCCGACTTCAGCCCTTCGAGCCTGGCCGCAATCAGCTCGGCGCGAAACAGCTTGCGAGCATTGTGAAAGACGAAGGGCGTGACGATGGGAAGCTTCCCGAGCCACCCCGGCGCCCGTTCGTCTCCATACAGGTGAACCTCCCGCGGTCCCTCGCTCGACAGGTAATGCGCGAAGCCGTGCAGTTCCAACGCCGTGCGCCCGCCCACCGCGACCGGGTGCTCCAGCACCATCTGCATCGAGATCACGATATGTTGCCAGCGCAGCGGCGCTGCCGTCTCTTCAAGCCCCGGCTTGTGCAGCGGGCGCCGAAACACCCCGCGCGCCACCGACTGCAGCCAGCCGCTCGCGAGGTAACGGCTGCGCAGAGAGCTCGGGTAGCCCATGCGGGTAAACCAGGCGGCGTCCGCGACCAGTCCTTCCGGCAGCAGCCGGTGGAGGCGGTTTAGCATCGGGCGCTTTTGGTAACTCATAATGACGAAATTAATGTTTTCTCAAACTATTTTCAAGTTCGACATGCTCCGAATTTCGTCACTTCCAGGACGCATAATAGGGTATCTTCAAACTCGCAAGGCCTCCCCGAGTCACGGCCAGCCTGTCCGGAAACCCTTCGTCCCGCCCTCCAGCTCGGCACCATCTCCGCGGACTACACGCTCCGCCCGAGCTCGCTCGCCTCCGTGCTCGCCCTCCTGGTCGAGGCGCGCCAGCCTTGCATTGTTTGGGGCCCGCCCGGCGCCGCCAAATCGCAGATCGCCCAGCAGGTCGCGGCCGACGCGAGCCGCGAGTACGTCGAGGTCCGGGCGCTGCTGCTCGATCCCGTCGATCTGCGCGGCATCCCCTGGCGCGACGGCGCCGACCGCACGCGGTGGGCGCCGTCGGACGACCCCGGCCGCTGGCTCATCAACCTCGAGGAGCTGCCGTCTGCAGTCCCGATGGTGCAGGCGGCTCTGTATCAGTTGGTGCTCGACCGCAAGGTCGGCGAGTACGAGCTCCCCGACGGCGCGTCGGTCATCGCCTGCGGCAACCGCAAGAGCGACCGGGGCATCATCGGCTTGATCTCTACTTTTAATATGTTACCTATGTAACGTTATAATGTTGCATTAATTGATTGCATGCGCCCAGCCCCTTGGAAGCCGGGCCTGGCCGCCGGAAAGGGCTTGACATGGACGCAGCGGTGGTCGGAAACCAGCCCACAGAATCAGTGCTCGCCAACTCGGGCGGGCGACGACCCAGCCGTTCAGAGGCGGAAGCGGCGGTGCGGAAGCTGATCGAATGGGCGGGTGACGACCCCGACCGCGAAGGCCTCGTGGGCACGCCCGAGCGCGTGGTGCGGGCCTATGAGGAGTTCTTCGCAGGATACAACGAAGATCCTGCCGCACTGCTTGCGACGACATTCGAGGAGACCGCTGGCTACGACGAGATGATCGTCTTGCGCGACATCCGCCTCGAATCGCACTGTGAGCACCATATCGTTCCCATCTTGGGCAAGGCGCATATCGGTTATCTGCCGGCAAGCCGTGTCGTCGGGATTTCCAAGTTGGCGCGCCTTGTCGAAGCGTTCGGCAAGCGGATGCAGATCCAAGAGGCGCTGACTTCGCAAATCGCAGATACCCTGCAGGAGGGGCTGAAGCCGCACGGTGTCGGTGTTGTGATTGAGGCGGCGCACCAGTGCATGACCACGCGCGGAATTCGCAAGCCGGGTGTTAGCATGGTGACCAGCCGCATGCTGGGCTCCTTTCGCAAAGACCCGGCGACCCGCCGGGAGTTTCTCGCGATGATCGGAAACCCGAGGAGCGGCTCCGATGACTCCTGAGAACTCCGTTCCGGCAGCCTTCGCCGCCAGGAAGACGGTCGAGCAGGTTGAGGAAGGCCTCGCTTTGGCCCCCAAATTCGGTGCTGACGGGCTGATCCCCTGCATCACGACCGACGCCAACACGGGCGAAGTGTTGATGCTGGGCTACATGAACGGCGAGGCTCTAAGGCGAACGATCGCGACCAGCGAAGCGCACTACTGGAGCCGAAGCCGCCAGCGCCTTTGGCGCAAGGGGGCGGCCAGCGGCCTAACGCAGCAGGTTGTCGAAATTCGCATCGACGACGACCAGGACGCCGTCTGGCTGCGAGTCCAGGTCGCTGGTTCGGGCGCCAGTTGTCACGTCGGATACCGTTCCTGCTTCTACCGGTCGGTCGAGTTCGGCGGCCCCTCTGATGGACCTGCTCGGCTTGCGTTCACGGAGTCGCGGAAATCATTTGATCCGAAGGACGTCTACGGTGACGCGCCGAATCCGACACAGCTTTGAGCGAACGACGAGATGTACCTCATGGTTCCAAAGCGAGATAAGCTTGGACCTGGTGATGGTGCCCCCGGGGTCGAATTGCTACGCCATTTGGCCGACTCGCCAGAGTATTTGCCCATCGCAATCTCACGTTACGATCAAGCCGGCATGCCCAGTGATACGCTGATTACCACCCCAATCAAGGAACTCACGACGCCTGCGTTCCGATTGGAGGAGACCTCGACTGGCGAGCCGTGCAGCGGAATCACTTCTTGAGGCTATCTCGGCAAAGCAAGTCTCCCTATCAGATGCCCGGTCTGAGTTGCGGGCGCAATTTTCTCGGGGCTGTTAGCGTCTTTGCACCATTTGTTTCAACGTCAATGAAGCGGGATCCAACTGATGAAAGATGCTAGCCTCAACGAGCGCTTGACCAATGCTTTGAGCCTCACCGTGTCACCGCTGGCAATCACGTTCTCCAACGAGCCAGTTGGCGCTTCCACGCCCGAGGCGGCCGTGCCCGCCGGCTGCTCGTTCTGGGAACTGGGTACGAAGCAGAGCCTGACGACATCTGCTGTGGATCATCAGTTCTGTTCGATTGGAGTCCATACGCACAACCTTCGCGATGCAGTGGCAAGCCATGGCACAGAACTTGAGGCAGCGCTGGGGGCGATGACCGGGCTGGGTTATGTCAAGCCTGATGAGGTGGCCGGCATTCCCGTGATGAGCGAGAGCTACGCGTACGTGACTTACGGTCCACTCGCCGATGCGAAGGGTCCCGTGAGTATTGTGCTCGTCGTTGCTGATGCTAACAGAAGCCTGACGCTGACTGAAGCGGTTGCGCGCGTGGATGGCGGCGCACCCCCGGCCATGGGCCGACCAGCCTGTGCGTTGGTTCCGCAAGTTGCCAACTCAAGAGCCGCCGCGGCGAGTCTCGGTTGCTGTGGTGCCCGAGCGTATATGGATTCGCTCACCGACAGCATCGTTCTGTGGGGCTTTCCGGGCGAGCGGCTTGAGGCCTACGTCGAGGCCATCGAAGTCCTTGCCAAGGCGAACACCATCTTGAGCAAGTTTCACACAGAGCGTCGACGGGCGGTCGAATCTGGCGCATCGCCTACGATCAAGGACTCACTGGACGCACTGGACGCACTGGAAGCAAGATGAACGAAACGAGACACCATCCGGCCCCATATTCGATTTTGCCGTATCACAAGGAGAAGAGAGAACACGTTGATCAACACATCGCCCGGACCGCGGACGGGTTCGATATATCAAGGAGGCATTACGGGCCGCACTTGCCAAGGTCACGAAAGACCAGAGCATCCTGCTCATGATCTACGACCAACAAGCTTTGCATCGCGGCCTGGCCAAAGGTTCCCTTGAGCGAAGCTGCATAGAGCCGCGTCACGGCGAAGGCACAGTCGTCGATGATCAGGCTGACTGCTTTCTCATCTCTACACAGCGCTCGCGCCCGGCTCCCCCGACTTCATAATTACACTCTGAAGAGTTGCCATGACCCAGCCCCTGGAACGACCCATTCTACCCGTCACCGTACTTTCCGGCTTCCTTGGCGCCGGCAAGACCACGCTGATGAACCATATCCTCAACAACCGCGAAGGCAAGCGTGTCGCAGTTATCGTCAACGACATGAGCGAGGTGAATATCGACGCCGACCTCATCCGTGCCGGCGACGCAGATCTGAGCCGCACCGAAGAGACTCTGGTCGAAATGACCAACGGCTGCATCTGCTGCACCTTGCGAGATGACCTTCTCAAGGAGGTACGGCGACTCGCCGAAGATGGCCGGTTTGATTACCTTCTCATCGAATCGACCGGCATTTCCGAGCCGCTGCCCGTAGCAGCCACCTTCAACTTTCAGACGGAAGATGGTGAAAGCCTGGAAGACGTCTCGCGCCTTGACACGATGGTGACTGTAGTCGATGCCGCAAACCTCCTGCGCGACTACGCGTCAACCGATTTCCTCAGAGACCGGGGCGAGGCATTGGGCGAAGAAGACGACCGTACGCTCGTCAATCTGCTCGTTGATCAGATGGAATTTGCCGACGTCATCATTCTGAACAAGATTGATGCGGCATCGCCTGAACAGCTTGATGCCGCGCGCAAGATCATCCGGTCGCTCAACCCTGATGCGGAACTCATTGAGACCAGCATGTCGCGTGTGTCGCTTGACAAGGTGCTGAACACCGGCCGATTCGACCATGACAAGGCGGAGGAACACCCTCTTTGGTTCAAGGAGTTATATGGCTTCGCCGAGCACAAGCCGGAGACCGAAGAATATGGGGTACGCAGCTTCGTGTATCGGGCACGTCGCCCCTTTCATCCCGAGAAATTCTACGCCTTCATCAACTCGTCGTGGCCGGGCGTCATTCGCGCCAAGGGGCATTTCTGGTTGGCCAACCGTCCTGAATGGGTCGGCGAGTTGAGCCAAGCCGGTGCCCTTGTCCGCCATGAGGCCATGGGCTTCTGGTGGGCCGACGTCCCCAAGGAACGTTGGCCTGATCACCCGGAATGGCGTCAGTACATGGCCAAATCCTGGGATTCCGTCTACGGAGACCGCCGCCAGGAAATCGTCTTCATCGGAACCGACATGGACGAGGCCGCAATCCGACGCCGGCTCGACGCCTGCCTTGTCGGCGATGCCAACGCCAAGGCCATGCAGCCTGCTGCCTGGAAAAAGCTCAAGGACCCATTCCCAGTCTGGAGGAGGGCCGAGCCATCATGACCGTTCCGTCGATATCCCTGGAAAGTGAGTCTGTAAGGACCTCCGCCACGTTGGCCGCGGGCATCGCTGCGTGCGACGCAGCAGACGACCTCGCCGTCATCAACAAGCCCGACGTAGAGCTCGTGATCTGGCGGCGCACGCTTCCCTTGCGGCTACGGACCTGGCTCGACCGATTGGATGCTTCGTGTCTTCCTGACCTGCGTATTCTTGTCCGGCCCGGCGACCTTCGAAATGCGGTGGAACCGCAGTTGAAGGAATCTGGTATGCCTCCCGGAGACATGCGAGACCTGCTGATCGGGGACATTGATGATCTCGTCTCGGCTTTTGCCGACATCACCCGAAGTGATCTCGTTGATGTAAGGTTGGAGAGCATCAGCCACGATGCCTGCTGGAAATTCCACCAGGATTGTGTGGAGGCGCGTCTCTTGACAACGTACCGCGGCCCCGCCACCGAGTGGGTCCAACCAATCCATGCAGAGCAGGCATTGCGTGAACAGAAACGGTTCAAAGGACCATTAGAGCATATCCGCAGTAACGACGTGGCGATTTTCAAGGGAAGCTGCGCGGGGCCAGGCAGCGGAATCGTGCATCGGTCGCCGCCGATCGCGGGCACTGGCTACACGCGATTGCTGCTCTGCCTCAACAAGTTATCGGCCACATCTCCGCAGCCGTGGCCGAGAGGCGTTTAACACAATGACGACGCTATCATGAATACTGAGCTACCGGCTATTTCGGTATGCAAGCACTGTTGATGGCAGGGCTGGCCAGACGCCGCAAACGGTAGCGCCCGGAGGCGGGTGCTGGGCAAATGCGGCGGAGCTGAAGGTTGCACCACTCACCCCCGCTCCACAAAGTCGGCGTGTACGTTCTTCAAACCACCGTTTTCGAAGATGATTGTAAGCTTGTCGCCTTCCGCCGACTTCACGACACCCTTGCCGAACTTGTGGTGACGGACGGTATCGCCCTGCTTGTAGGGACTGTCTCCGCTGCTGCGAATCAGGTTGGCGTCGCCGTCAATCATCACTGCTTTATTCTTTGCCGAAGACACGCCCCGTCCAACCGGCTTTCCGAATGCATCGCGCTTGGAATGGCGCCGCCGATTGAGCGGTGCGGTATTACTCCAGCCGTCGTCGAATCTGTTCTGGCGATCCTGACCGCCGTCCCCAAAGGCGCTCTGGCGATAGCCCCAGTCGTTACTGTCGCCAACAACTGCCGCCCCATAGCGAGTGAACCGGCTGCCATGACCGCCATAATTGGCATTGCCCGAACTACTGGCATCGCCATAACCGGCGTAAAGGCCCTGCTCCGTAGTGACCTCGATTTGGTCCGCCGGCAGTTCGTCGATGAACCGACTGGGAAGACTGGCCACCCACTGACTGTGAATCCGCCGGTTGGCAGCGAAGGAAAGATGCGCATGCTTGCGGGCGCGGGTAAGGCCGACATAGGCCAGGCGCCGCTCTTCCTCCAATCCGCGTTCACCACTTTCGTCGAGCGCCCGCTGATGGGGAAAAACGCCCTCCTCCCAGCCTGGCAGGAAAACCGTATCAAATTCCAGGCCCTTGGCCGAATGCAACGTCATGATGTTGACCATGTCGCCTTGTGCTGTAGTCGTTTCCATCACCAGAGAGATATGCTCCAGAAAACCCTGGAGATTCTCGAATTCCTCCAGGGCGCGGATCAATTCCTTCAGGTTTTCCAAGCGGCCAGGCGCGTCTGGCGACTTGTCCTGCTGCCACATGACCGTGTAGCCGCTTTCATCAAGTACCGTTTCGGCCAGTTCGATATGGGACGCCGTCTCCATCAACCGGCGCCATCGGTCAATCATCTGGATGAAGCCGTCCAGCGCCTTGCGCGTCTGTGGGCGCAGTTCGTCTAGGTCAGCCAACAGGCGTGCCGCCTTGAATAGCGAAACCGACCGCGCGCCGCGGATCTGGTGAAGCGCCCGCATCGCAGCATCACCCAACCCGCGCTTCGGCTTGTTGACGATCCGCTCAAACGCCAAGTCGTCGTCCGTCGAGTTTACCAGACGCAGCCAGGCAACGGCGTCGCGGATTTCCATCCGCTCGTAGAAGCGAGGGCCTCCTACAACGCGATAGGGAATATTGAGCGTGATGAATCGATCTTCGAACTCGCGAGTCTGAAACCCTGCGCGCACCAGGATAGCTATCTCGCTCAGCGCGTGATCCTCTCGTTGCAGGGTTTCCACCTGATCGGAAATCTTGCGCGCCTCCTCGTCGCCATCCCAGACTCCGGCAAGCGTCAGCTTGTCACCACCCTCGGCCGCAGTCCACAGCGTCTTGCCCAAACGGCCGTCATTGTTGGCAATCAAGTGGGCAGCAGCCGCAAGGATTGGTGCAGTCGAACGGTAGTTCTGTTCCAACCGAATGACAGCTGCGCCGGGAAAGTCCTTTCCGAAGCGCAGAATGTTTTCGATTTCAGCCCCCCGCCATCCGTAGATCGACTGGTCGTCGTCGCCGACGCAACAGATATTGCCATTCTTCTGCGCGAGCAGACGTAACCAGAGATATTGGGCGACATTGGTATCCTGATATTCATCCACCAAAATATAGCGGAAACGATTGTGATACTTCACCAAAACGTCGTCGTGCTGCATCAGAATGGTCAGATTATGCAGCAACAGATCGCCAAAATCGACAGCGTTCAGGGTCTTTAGCCGCTGCTGATAGGCGTCGTACAGTGACACCGCCCGGCCGCCAGCAAAATTGCCTGATTCGGACGCGGTCACTTGTCCAGGGTTTTTGCCCTTGTTTTTCCAGCGATCGATCATGCTGTGCAATATGCGGGGGGGCCAGCGCTTGGGATCGATATCTTCCGCTTCGAGCTGTTGTCGGATCAGTCGGATCTGATCGTCTGAATCAAGAATCGTGAAATTGGACTTGAGACCCACAAGTTCGGCATGGCGGCGCAGAATCCGGGCCGCGAGCGCGTGGAACGTACCCAGCCAAATCTCCTCGGTTGCGCCGCGGCCCAATATCGGCGTCACCAATCGGTCCACCCGGTCACGCATCTCGCGAGCAGCTTTGTTGGTGAAGGTGACGGCCAGGATTTGCCACGGCGCCGCCCGGCGCGTCGCCAGGATATGTGCGATGCGCGTTGTGAGCACACGCGTCTTTCCGGTTCCCGCACCGGCAAGAACCTGGACAGCGCCCTCGGTCTTTTCTACGGCCTGACGCTGTACATCATTGAGGCCATCCAGCCACAGAGATTCAGTCACCGGATCCGAAGTAACGGCGGCGCGCTGGGACAGCGGAAGGTCAGAGACAGATTCGGTCATTGGGCAGCGAGAGTATAGGGCGGGAATGATCGGCAAGCCACCAGGTTTGATGCAACCTTCGAACCATGTTGCCGAGCAGTTTCTTCAGCAGATCGCCGCTGCAGTGACGACTCTTCTACAGCACGATCGACCTTAATCTCGTTCATCTGCATCAGCGGGAACTGCGGACCACGGCTCTGATTGATGCAGCAGCGGGACTCGTGCTGACCGGGCAAACATCTTCGCCGAGTCTGACAACCTCTTGAGGGCGACAGATATCTCGTCACCAGCAGAGATGATACCGTAACGTCCTTGATCATCAACCTTCACCGGCCTCGGCGAAGGGCTCGGCTTTGGTTTCCTTCAACAACAACCACACCAAGATCCCGCCTGCGAAACAGGCCGGCAAGACGAGAAAGGCTTCTTGATAGGCAGCCAATGCATAGACCCGAGCGCCCTTGATCGTTTTACCGTCCCACGCAAGGTCCAGCAGGATCCCGACAAACGGCTGACTGACTGCACCGCTGAGCACCGTGCACATATTGATCAGACCCAGCGCGGCGCCTGCCGCCCGGGCGTCGTTTTGTTCCCGCCCCAAGGCATAGGCTGTCGCCATGGTTGAGCCGCCAAATCCGGCCAGAAAGACCATCACCTGGAATATCTCGAACGAAAGATCCGGAAAATAGATTGCTGTCAGAATGGCTCCCAACCCGATGGTTCCGCCCATGAGCAGGGGCGGCTTGCGGCGACCCAATCGATCACTCATAAGGCCCCACAGCGGCCCGCCGGTCGCTACACCCAACAGCATCATTGCCATGGCGAACCCGGCCGCCGTATTGTCGACCCCAAACCGGGCCACCGTATATGGCACCCCCCAAAGTCCGCCGAATGCCAAGATCGGCACCGACATCAGGAAGGCGAAGGCGGCGATCAGAAAATTCTGCGGCCGGCGAACCACCCGGACGAGGCTGACGCGCATGGACTCCGGCTTCTTCGGTGCCGGAGTCAGTCCGACCAGTCTCGGCGGTCGATCGCGTACAAGGAACCAGATCAGGGCGGCATGGATGATAGCCCAGCCTGCGAGCACGAGCATGTAATCCCGCCAGCCAAGGGCAGCGACTGCAGCCGCCAGCGGCCCCTGTCCGACGACTCCGCCGGCAAGTCCAACAGCCATCCCCGCGCCGCTGAAAAAGGCGAAACGACGGGCCGGAAACCACAGCGCAGCAATCACCAGACTGCCGACAAAGGCGAAAGCGGCGCCGAAACCGATCAATGCGCGGCCGACATAAGCCAGATCAATGGTCGGCGCGAGGCCCATGGCGGCGCTGCCCAAACCGGTCGCGATCATGGAAACCGTCAGAACCCGACGTGGGCCCCAGCGATCCATCATCAGGCCGCAGGGAATCTGCAGCGCAGCGTAACTCCAGAAATAGACAGCCGACAGTTGTCCGACGATCGCGCCGCCGACCGCAAAGTCGCGCATGATCGGCTCGACAGTGATCGAAGGCGCCACCCGCAGAATCCAGGCATAGAAGAAGAAACCCGCTGACAGCAGCCACCCGATCCAGGCGAAAAACAGGATATGCCGCGAGGCGGGCGTGCTATCCGACATGAACTCTCTTGTATCGCCGATCCGGCCTCACAGGAAGATCGCCGAACGCATAGGGGCCTAGCTGCAGGTCCTCAACTCCGGGAAGTCGCCATCTTGCGCAAGGCCGACTGAAGAGCGGCAATTTCCTCCGGCGCGTAGTCGGCAAGAACCAGGGCTTCGTGTTGGCGTGCGCGTTCGATCAGCGGCGCGACCACGGCACGGCCCTTTTCGGTGATTTGCACCCGGACGCGACGGCGATCAGCCGGCTCTGTTTCGCGACGCACAAGGCCATCGTCTTCCATCCCGTCCAACATCTTGGTAAGTCGGGACTGTTCAAAGATCGTCCGGCAGGCCAGTTCTGTGACTCCCATTCCATCGCGATCCCACAGACAGGCGAGAACACTCCAGACGGGCACGCGCAGACCTGCGTCTGTGACAACCTGACGAAACTCACTACTGATCTGGTGAGCCGCCCGGCTGAGCAGACAAGAAAGATAACTGTCGGAAAACGGCGTTTCAGCGATGTGTCCCGCTCCGTGGCCGCCGCTGCCGTCCATCCTGCCTCCCTGTCCATCGGCCAGATGAATGGCCGAAGTCGATTCTTGATTACATGAATTTTCATACATATGCTGCGCCGCACGTGTCGTCCAGTTGCAGGGAAGATGTCTGCCATGTCTGTCTATCGCGAAAACCCTGACGCCATCCGGGCCCTCGTGCGACCGCGTGAAGTGCATCGCGACGTCTACATCGACGACGAGGTCTTCGAACTTGAGATGGAACACCTTTTCGCCAATACCTGGGTTTATCTCGGCCATGGCAGCCAGGTACCGGAGCCCGGCGATTTCCTGACCACCAAGGTCGGCCATCAACCGCTGCTCGTCTCCCGACACCGCGACGGCAAAATCTACGTCAACTACAATCGATGCCCGCACAAGGGTACCCAGATCCAAGCCGAGGAATGCGGCAACACCGGCCGTGTCTTCACGTGTCCCTATCATGGCTGGGGCTTCAAGACCGACGGTTCTCTTGCCGGTGTGCCCCTGAAGCAGGGCTATGACGGCACCGGATTTGACGAGATGGCGGTAGGCCAAGGACTACAGCCGGTGAAGAATGTTCAGGTCTACCGGGACTTCATCTTCGTGAAGCTGAACGAGGGCGGTCTGGATTTCGATGAATTTTTCGGCGAGAGCCTGTCCACCATCGACAACATGATCGACCGATCGCCGGAAGGGAAGCTGGAGATCGTCGGCGCGCCGCTGCGCTACATGCACCGTTGCAACTGGAAGATGCTGCAGGAGAACCAGACAGATACCTGCCACCCGATGATCGTGCACGAGAGCAGCGCCGGCACGGCGGTCAAGGTATGGAAGGAGACCGGCCGCAACGACTTTCACCCTGCGATTGAACTGATCACGCCGTTTACGGCACCATACAAGTTCTATGATGACTTCGGCATCCGTGTCTGGCCCAACGGCCACGGCCATACCGGCGTCAGTAATTCGATTCATGCCGATTATGCCGAAATCCCGGGCTACTGGGATTCGATGGTTGAATCCTACGGAGAAGAGCGCGCCAGAGAGATCCTGAACGATGTCCGTCACAATACGGTCTACTGGCCGAACATCATGGTGAAAGGGCCGCTTCACATCGTGCGGATATTCAAGCCGATCGCAGCCGACAAGACATTGGTCGAGAGCTGGACATTCCGGGTCGTTGGTGCGCCGGACCAGTTCCTGGAGCGAACGATGCTCTACAACAGGACGATCAACGCACCGACATCCATTGTCGGCCATGACGATCTGGAAATGTACGAGCGAATCCAGAGAGGGCTGCACGCCAATGCCTACGACTGGGTAAACGTCGCGCGCCTGTACGTCGAGAACGAGCCGGTAGACGAGACTGCCGTCGTTCGTGGAACGTCGGAACGGCAGATGCGTAACCAGTTCCACGCCTGGGCAAAATTCATGACCATGAGCATGGTCAGAGATGCGACAGAGAGCCTGAAAGACCGGCCATTGCCAACCAGTTCCCCAAGCGTCGGCGCCACCCTCGAGGCAGCTTCCTGATGGCCGTGACGGAAGAGGATCTGGTCGCCTTCATCTACCACGAGGCCCGGCTTCTGGACGCGTTGCGCTTCGAGGACTGGCTGGACCTGTTCGCAGATGACGGCCGTTATTGGCTGCCAGCGGAATGGCCTGCGACAGACCCGCTGAAACAGCCAGCCTTCCTGTATGAGGACAAGTTCCTGCTGGATGTCCGCCTGCGACGGCTTGAGGGGGCCAAGACTTACAGCCAGAAGCCCCGAAGCCGATGCGCGCACGTACTTCAGCGCCCGACGATCGACGGCATGGATGCCGAGGCCAATCTCTACAGGACTTACACTCCCTTTCACTATGTCGAGGCACGGGCGGACCAGCGCGAGTATTACAATGGCTGGGCCCATCATGAGCTGACTGAGGTGAACAGCGCGCTGAAGATTAAACTGAAGAAGATTGAGCTGGTGAACATCGACGCGCCGTTCGGCAACATCAACATGTTCATCTGAAGTCGCCTCTTTGTCAGTTTCGTCGCTTCGAACAGAGCGATGAAGACGTTGGAGGGGGCAATTCTTCCGGACGATGGCAAGCCTGTCACCTCCATCCTATCCGAAAGAAATCCCTCAGCCGCCCCAGGCCGGTCGAGACGATGGCTTCCGAATTTCCAGAAAGGAATATCCCATGCAAACCTACGACGGCCCGATGACGGCAGTGATCACGGGCGGCAGCGCCGGTATAGGCTTGCAGTTGTGCCACGAAATGCTGAATGCCGGCTGGAACGTGATCAGCCTGGCGCGGCGCAAGACCGAGATCAATCACCCGAACCTGGCGTCGGTATGCGTTGACCTGTTGAACTCCAGGGAAACGGCGGACGCCGCCGCCGAAATCGGCGGCAACACGGCTGTGACCCACATTGTTCACAATGCTGGTCTGGTATGGCCCAACTTGATGCTTGAGGTGAAGCCGGAGGACATTGCAGGTCTGACCCATATCCATCTGACGGCCCCTCTGGTGCTCACCCAGGCCGTCCTGCCCCAAATGCAAAAGCGTGGCTTTGGCAGGATTGTCTTCGTGACATCGCGGGCGTCGATGGGGGTACCGACCAGAACGGCCTATTCGGCAACCAAGGCTGGCGTCCACGGTATGGCGCGAACCTGGGCGCTGGAAATGGCACCGGATGGCATCACGGTAAACGTGGTCGCCCCCGGCCCGATTCTGACCAACAATTTCTGGAGCATCATTCCGAAAGGCTCGGAACGCGAGCAGAAGCTTGCCGAAAACTTGCCGGTGCGCCGCATCGGTATGCCCGAGGACGTCACGCGAGCAGTGATGTTTTTCGCCGACCCGAAGGCCAGCTTCGTCACCGGGCAGGTCCTATTCGTGTGCGGCGGCGCAAGCCTTGGCGGGATTTCTCTCTAGTGTCGTGATTCCGAAGTTTTGCTGATTTTCTTTTGGCGTTCTGCGGTATCCAGGGTGCGCAGACAGAAGCGTTTGACGGTGGCGAGGATGTTGTCTGCCGACCTGGTCCAGCGAAAGGGTCTAGGGTTGGCGTTGACGGTATCGATATGGTCCCGGATGACCTGTTCGAGTTCCCGGGTCGCGCGATGGCCCCCGCGCCGGCGTTGCTTTTCGGTCAGGGCGGCGAAGAAGCGCGCGACCTGGTTGAGCCAAGAGGCGCCGGTCGGGGTGAAGTGGACATGCCGGCGCTGGATGGCGGGCATCGGGCTAGGCTTGCTGACGGTTCCGGTCGGGGTGGTCGCGCCGGGCTGATCGGGCCGGTGGCGATCGCCGTCGTCGCGGCGGTGCCCGGCCTGCCAGTGTGGATCGCCTGGCTATATCACGCACCGATCGCCGCGGGCCGCCGCTTTTGCAGGCAATGCTCCCTGAATGCATCCACGCCCGGATCGTTCATCGTCCGCCTGAAGTTGCAGACCGACGCCAGCGGGCTGAACTCGCCGCGGCACTTGCCGGGTCTGCGCGCTCACATATGCGCCCGATGCTCTACTCGGCAACTCCACCGGGTTTCATAGCAGTTGTCGAGCGCCAACCATGGTCGCTGGCGCCCGGCGCTGCCGGCCCCGGAAACGCTAGCAGCCGCCCGCGTTCGATCCGCAGCCATGGTGACCGCTGTTGCTGGAAGCGCTGTTGCTGGACACGTTCTGCTGCTGCTCCTGCGGTGGCGGCGTGGCATCCCGGATGGTGACGGTGGGCAGGCCCTTGATGTTCCATCTGGACAGCGGCGTGTTGTGCCACCATCCGCGCCCCGGCACCTTGATGCCGACCACCTTGATCTTG
>JAPOST010000081.1 GCA_026709535.1 Rhodospirillaceae bacterium | reverse complement strand
TCGCTATCCCGCCCCGCACATGGTGCAGGACAATCGCGTTTGAAGGAGTTTGCTGAAGGGTCTCCCTTGGCTTCTGCGTGACGATCCGGTTCTCGAACCCGGCCTCCCTTCAGGACGCTCGGAGGCTCAAGGGAGAGCGGGATGAAGACGTTGGAGGATGTGCCGGAACGCCTTGAGATGAAGCGTCTATCAGCGAGAGACGCGGTAGCGTTGCCGGGGATGGCGGCGCGCACTGCATCGGGATACGAAAGGCCTGTCGGCGACCCAAGACAAGCCATGGCCAAAGGTGTATGCCGTGCTCAAGTCCGACCGCGCAGCCGACATGATGTCTCTCGGGGCGAACGCCGCCTGCCCGCGGGTGTGGCAATGATGGCGTGTTCGATTCGGGAACTGCCGTTTGCGTGGGCAACTGCACCGGTTGGGTCGGCGGCAAGGAAAGGGCAAGGCCGGAGGAACAGGTCGTGATTGCCACGCTTTTATCGCCAGCCCCGGACCAGCAATTCTCTGCCTGGACCGTATGACCCGCTCCTGCAGTATTGCCACCATCGAATCCGGCCGCAGCAGTCAGAGAAGGACAATCATGGGCGCAAACGAGGCGGCGGTTTCGCAGCCGGCCGTCAGCACGAACCGGCTGTCGAATCGCTCGTCGGCGGCGCGCAGAAACGCATCCCCGGGGCCGGAGGGTCAACGGGTGGACCCGCGAAGCATTGGGCAATCGCCATCCACTGCCGTGCCGAGACCCCGGCAATATCAAGGGCGACATCGGCAACGCTCCGAGTCTGTGTGACGACCTGACAGAAATCTGTAGCCGCCCCCTTGATGTAATCGCGATCACTTTCGTCGTTCCACCTCCAAGTGGCACCGGATGGAGCGGTGAGTTCAACGAAGGGCTTTATCGGCGGCCGGTCGATTTGCCGATTGGCAAAGGTCCAACCGAAGGTCCGAACACCGAGATCGACAATGTTGCGAATACGATCTTCATCCTGCCGCCGTACACCGAACAGATCGAAGACTTCCTGGCCATGCGCCCAGGTTTCCATATGTCGGGCGACGATACTCATTTGGACGCTCATGTCAGGTCCGGCCCACTTGACCCGTTTCTCTGGATCGAAAGACTGCCACCGACGAGCCATGTCGCTATAGAGTTCACGCCAGGCGTCCAGCAAGGCTTGGCCCTTCAAACCACCGGACCACTCGTGAGTATAAGGAAAATGCTGCGCGCCGGCTGCGCCAAAAGCGCTGAGAAACTCCCGAAACCCTGCCTCGTTGGTTGCCGAGAGATCGGCCGCATGGTTCCACATGTGCAGATGTCCCAACACATCGTTGACCGACCAGTTCCTGAACAGGGTTACCCGATCGAAATCGGAATTGTCCCTGTCCTTCAACAGATCATGGAGCAAATCGCTTTCAGCGTTGAAATCCAGCGCTTGTGTCAGAATCATGACCGTTTTCCTTACTGTCCTGTTCCACCGCTTCCAAGGAGAAAGGACATTACTATTCCTCCGCTACCGTGATTTCGATCAGGTGATCGCCGGTCGCCACCTGTGCTCCTGCCTTGTGCAGAACAGTTGCAACCGTCCCGTCAGCGTCAGACGTAATTTCGTGCTGCATCTTCATCGCTTCCAGGACCAGGAGACGATCGCCCTTGGATACGGTATCGCCCGGCGCCACGCTGACTTTCAGGATTTTGCCGTGCATCGGTGCCGCAACACGGCTTCCATCGACCACCTCCTCGCCCCAGCGACTCCCGATGGGCATGTTGTCAAAGCGGTAATCATGGCCGTTCGCGGAGACAAACACCGACCTTCCGTCGTGATGGAAGAAAATGACTTGCGGACATCCGTCGACGATCAGCTTCGCACGGCCGTCGTCGAGAATGATGATCGCGATGTCTGCGGATTGTCTGTCATCGGTTACCCGAAAGGTCGCCTCGCCGGTCGGAGAAACGGCCAGGTCGAATGTCGCCTTGCCGACTGCATACTTGTACCGGCTGACCAAGGCGCCGCTACCGCTCCAGTTCAGCAACTCCCGGGAAAGTCCCAAACTGCGGGCCACCGCATTCTTGCGATCTGCCACGAACTGCAGAACAGAAGCGACTGCGGCCAAGTCAAAACCCGGTTCGGTCCTTGAGAGATCATCCGCCGCAAAGCGCTCGTCGATGAAGGCCGTCGTTGCTCCGCCGTCGGCGAAGACCTCGTCTTCCAGACAATCGATCAGGAAGGGCTTGTTGGTTGTCAGACCAAAGACAACAGTTTGTTCCAATGCTCGGGCGAGACGTCGGCGCGCGATATTGCGATTTTCGCCGTGTGCGGCGACCTTGGCGATCATCGGATCGTAGAACGGCGAGACGGAAAAGCCGCTGGCAACGCCGCCATCCACGCGGATTCCATCGCCGGATGCCGGGAGCCATCGGGTAATAGTCCCCGTCGCCGGAAGGAAATCGTTGCTCGTGTCTTCGGCATACAGCCGGGCCTCGATGGCGTGGCCCGAGAAGTTGATGTCGTCCTGAACCAGACCCAGGGGTCGACCCTCTGCGACCTGGATCTGGAGTGCGACCAGATCAAGACCGGTAATCATCTCCGTTACCGGATGCTCTACTTGCAACCGGGTATTCATTTCCAGAAAGTAGAAACAGCTGTCGTCATCGAGCAGGAATTCGACGGTACCTGCGCTCCGATAGCCGATGCTCCTTGCCGCGTCGACCGCCGCTGCGCCCATCGTCGCCCGCAGATTCTCTTTCATGACCGGACATGGCGCTTCCTCGATCACCTTCTGGTGTCGCCGCTGGATCGAGCAATCCCGCTCGCCGAGATGAATTGTGTTGCCCTGCCGGTCGGCAAAAACCTGAAACTCCACATGCCGAGGTCGGACGATGGCCTTTTCCAGGATCAGCTCGCCGGACCCAAACGCGCTTTCCGCCTCCGAACGAGCAGTAGCCAATGCATCCGGCAGATATTCCTCGGAGTTGACCAGACGCATCCCGCGCCCCCCTCCTCCGGCCACCGCCTTGACCATGACCGGAAAGCCAATATCGCGGGCCGCGGTCAGGAAAGCCACGTCGCTCTGATCTTCCCCTTCGTATCCCGGCACGCAGGGGACGCCGGCAGCCATCATCCGGCGTCTGGCTTCCGCCTTGTTGCCCATCAGGTCGATGGTCTCGGCAGTCGGACCGATAAAGGTCAGACCGGCTTCTGCGCAAGCCCTGGCAAACGCAGCGTTCTCTGACAGGAGTCCGTAAGCCGGATGCACCGCGTCCGCGCCCATCTCTTCGGCCGCTTTCAGAATATTTTCAATGACAAGATAGCTTTCTTTCACAGGCCCCGGACCGATCAGGGCCGACATGTCAGCCATCTGGACATGCAGGGCGCCGGCGTCCTCCTCCGAGTATACCGCGGCGGTCCGGTAACCCAGCGATTGCGCCGTGTGCATGATCCGGACGGCAATCTCGCCTCGGTTCGCTACAAGAATGGTGTTGATGCGAGGCATGGCGTTATCGGGTCTTCTCGACATCGACTCGAAATGACCGCAATGCTTCTGTCGATCTGTCGCCCGATACGCACGCCGCACATGCGATCATCTGGTCCCACGGTAGGTGAACGGTCTGCACGATGGTTTCCGTCGTCTCGGCGTCAGCATCTCTTGCGTAGCGCGTTCCATTGTGGCGGATGTCGGCCTGAAGCACCCGCCAGGCTGTCGGCATGGGGCGCAATACAGCGTCCGGCGTCGGGTTGTCCGGTGGGCTACAGATGCAACCGGAGATGCCCATTGCAATCATCTATATCCGCGCCACGCCGAAGCTGTTGGGACGCACCGTACGCCGTCGTCCTTCATTGACGATCGACAGCAGGCACCCGAGCGTTTGCCGCGTCTCCCGCGGATCGATCATGCCGTCATCCTGCATATGGCCGGATGTGTAGAAAGCGCCTGATTGGCTGTCGAAGTGATGCGTCAGCATGGCTTCCTGCTGTTTCCGCATCTCCGGATCGATTTTTTCTCCTTTTTCCTGCGCCGCCCGTTCAGCGACGATGGACATGGTCCTTGCCGCCTGGTCGCCACCCATAACGCCAGTTGTGGCGTTAGGCCAGGTATAGAGAAAATCCGGATCGTAACCGCGGCCGCACATGCCATAATTACCGGCTCCGAAACTCGCGCCGATCATGAAGGTAAGGCGCGGCACATCGATATTGCGCACGCTCTGGATCATCTTGGAACCGTGCTTGATCATTCCGGCGCGTTCATAGGCTGCGCCCACCATGTAGCCCGTGGTGTTCTGCAGGAACACCACGGGAATACCGGACTGGTCACAGAGCTGCAGAAATTGGGTAGCCTTGGCGGCCCCGTCCGGATCAATCGGGCCGTTGTTGCCGATCAGCCCGCAGGCCTGACCATGAACCTCCGCCTGCATGCAAACTGTCGAAATACCGAAGCCTGATTTGAAATCCAGGAAGTCCGAATCATCGACGACCCGCGCCACGACCTCCCGCACGTCGTATGGCTTGCGATAATCGACCGGAACGATCCCGGCGATCTCATCCGGGTCGTAGGCAGGCGGGCGGCCTTCATGAAATCCTGACATCTCACCGCTATTCCAGTGCAGGTGTCGGATCACATTGCGAGCGATATCGATTCCTTCGCCGTCATCCTCCGCCAGATATTCGACCAGGCCGGAGACGGTGGCGTGCATCGCCGCGCTGCCCAACTCGTCCTCTGTCGCGATTTCTCCCGTCGCAGCCTCGAGGAGCGGCGGTCCGGCCAGAAAGGCATGGCCCCTGCCCCTTACGCCGATGACATAGTCGCTCATCCCCGGCATGTAGGCGCCACCCGCCGTGGATGAACCGTGCAGGATCGTGATGACGGGTATCCCGGCTTTCGAGAGGAGAGCCTGGTTTGCGAAAAGCTTTCCGCCGGCAAGAAAGCCTTCGACCCTGTATTCCATCAAATTCGCGCCGGCGCTTTCGACCAGATGAACGAAGGGCATCTTCTGTTCAAGCGCAATTTCCTGACTGCGCTGGATTCGATACACCGTGGCGCCGGTCAGGGCGCCAGCCTGGATTCCGCTGTCGTCAACGGCAATCGCACAACGCACGCCGTTGACATAGCCAATGCCGGCGATCACGTTGCCGCCCGGCAGCGATTCTTCCTCTTTCTTGGCATCGAACAGATATCCGGCGATATTGCCGATTGTCAGGAAAGGCATCCCGGGATCAAGCAGTCGCGTCAGCCGCTCGCGTGGCGTGATCTGGCCACGTTGCTCGAAGCGCGGTTTGCGAACTTCCGAGCGGCTGGCCCCGCGGCTGTTCAATTCCCGAAGTTTGTCGATCAGGCCAAGCATGTCGGCCCGATTGTTCTTGAATTCCCCGCCGGACGGATCGATTCGGGATTGAAACCGGTTCATGCAGCCCGCTCCTCTCGCCCTGATTCGGCCTGTAGCGCCAGATCTCGTGGGACCGGAATGGTATAATCCAGCAGCAATTGGGCATAGCCCTTGCCTTGGCTGTCGTTGCGCAGACTGGCGATGCCGCCGCCGCCCAGAACGTCATGCAAAAGGAAGTTGATCGCGTTGATGCCGGGCAGCAGAAAGCGCTCGACCGACTGTCCGGCGGCACCGGTCAGGAAATGCGCAAAGTACTGCGCAACTGCGTCTTCGGTCAGGGCCTGCCAGATCCACGGCAGGTAAGTCGCGTTGCGGGCGGCGATGCCGATATTGGCCTTGTCGCCCTTGTCGCCACTGCGGCCCCAGGCGAGCTCCTCCAACCGAATCATCATCATGTCTTCGGTATTCGTGATAATAAAGGGAGGCTCCGGGCGGCAAGGCCGGCGACCGTCGTCCTGCGTCACAGGTTCTGCATATTCGAGTGGTTGGCCATCCACTTCGACCAGCAATGTCACATCTTCTTTCGGTACCAGGAAGGAAAACAGACGAACCACCGGAGAAGGCTTCGGCCGTGTACCGGCAAACCCTGAGAGCGCCGATGGAGTCGCCAATCCCATGCCGGAGGCTTCCTTCAACAGGATGTCGACGCCGACTGCTTCCGGATGCTTGGCAGCCAGCTTCAGCACGACTTCCCGGGCGCTGCCGATCTTTCGCGCGTCGCCATATTGGCTTTCGGCGCCGAGGACTTCGACGCTGGTTTCGGTGAATTCGTCCATGCTCCGACCACGCAAAGCCGCCCGTGCCCGCGCAAGAGCGGCATTCGCAAACACTGTCGCCTTCCGATCAGCATCACGGCCGGTAAAGGTAAAATATGCGCCGGCGCGAAACCCATCGGCCCATGTGATGCTGGACTTGTAGGTGGACGGCGCGGCAAATCCGGTCGCGCCCGCCACCCGGACGCAATCTTCGCTGATCTGATTCAATTCTACGGTCGAGAAGTCGCAGGAGACGTCAGGCAGCAGGTAGGCTTGCGGATCGCCGATTTCGTAGAGCATTTGCTCGGCGACCGTACCGATCGTCACCTTGCCGCCCGTTCCTTTCGGCTTCCGCACCATGAAACTGCCGTCCCTCTGGATATCACATATCGGATATCCGATGGCGTGGATTGTCTCTGCTATATCCTCCCAGTCGGTGTGGTTGCCACCGGTCGCCTGCGGCCCGCACTCCAGCACGTGACCGGCCAAGCTTCCGGCCGCCAGTCGGTTCCAGTCGCCAGGCTGCCAACCAAAGGCATGAACACAGGCTCCCAACGTGACCGCGCTGTCAACGCATCGGCCCGTAATGACGATGTCGGCGCCTGCATCCAGCGCCGCTGCGATCGGGAATGCACCTATGTAGGCATTGATGCTGACCAGCTTTTCCGGCGGCGGGAAAGCTTGACCGCTGAACATCTCGGTCGGGACGGCGGAGGCAAACCTGTTCTTTTCTGCCAACAGGTCGTCACCACGAATCACGCCGATTTTCAGGTCGAGCCCTGCCGCGTCACTGACTGCGCGAACCGCCGCTGCGCAGGCTTGGGGATTCATGCCGCCAGCGTTGCTGATCACCTTCACGCCTTGAGCGGCAATATCCCGGATATTCGGCTTGAGTACCGTCGATATGAAATCGGTAGCGTAGCCCATGGCAGGGTCACTCGCCCGGGCGCGGGACATAATCGACATCGTGATCTCGGCCAGATAGTCGTAGACCAGAAAATCGACTGACCGGTCAGCAAGCAATTGGGGCGTTGCCATTGCCGATTCGCCCCAGTAACCACTCGCGCCGCCAATTCGGATCATGTCAACCATGACGCTGGCGTTCCCCTCACTATGTCGGTCATGCCCGCAGCATGCTTTATGTCGCCGTACTATGCTGTCAAGCAGCTCCTGCTGTCGACAAACGCAATGTCGGCCGCTATCGGATCCGGATTTTTCCGTGCAGGTCGATGAACGTGCGCATTATTGGCTTCAGGCGGCTTCGGAGAATTGGTCCGGTTGCAAGGAAATCATTCCGCCGCGTCTCGGTGACATGGAGTCGAAGAGCAGACGCCTGCCGAGGAACAGGCAACCTGATCATCAACCGGGTCTGGCCGTCATGTTTCCTGAACAAGCCGTTCCACGTCAGCCATATTCGCGACATCCCCGACGCGGCATGGGAGTACGTCGTCAACGGCAACCCTGCCCTTGCGGTTGGAGGCAGGCTTTGGGCGCTGGCTGATGTCCGAGTGCAATGAGATGAACCACCTCAGATCATCTGGTGGCGATGTCGCGTTGGCGGCGCAGGGAGCCCTTGAACTGGCGATATTGGTTGTTGATCGTCTGGATGTGCACCGCGCCGTGGATCCGTTCGCCAGCTGAAGCATTGATGCCTTCGTGAGGGACGCCACGTCAGGCGGGAAACAGCGGTTGACGTCGGAGACAAGCAGCGCATTCGGAGCAAGAAACGGCTCTCGCGTCTTTTCACCCTTCCTGCTCACAGTCGGCAGCGGCAATGGCTTGCATGAAAGGCCGCGCTTCCCAGCCTTGCCACTGCGTCGGCAGAGCCTGTAATCCAGTTTTCGATTCCCCTTACGGCTTGCAAGGACGAAAATCTTATCTGCCTCCACGATCCCGGCCAGCCGGTCCGGCGTCAAGGCACGTTGCCGACAGAAAGCAATGGCGGCACCCTGAACTCGTCAACACGCCAAAACCGGTCCAGAAACCGCTTGACCCTCCAAAGCAGAACGCAAGCAAGGATGCCATCATGCTGCGATTCGCAAAATGAGCCAATATTATTGACCAAGATTAGAACTGTTGATTGACTTTGCCTCACATTTTTTGTTTCTTGCGTATTTTTTGCTGACTATCCTGATCATTGCAAGGTTGCGAAGATGCTGATAGTATCCGGTCAATGAGGTCGCGGAAAGACTGGCATGGTCAAATGTCAAAGCCCGAGAATGTTGCTGGACGCGTTCCGATGCTGCACCGGTTGATATTGCAAAAAATTGATGACCGGTTCGGACGTCAACCATTTGCAAACGCAGGTCAGGCCAAGGTTGGGACAAATCGAAACCGGGCAGTGGAACGTTGATATCCTTGATGCTAGCACGTACAACACAAACCGGCGCGATTGTCACGAGGCGGTCCTTGGGCAGCCTCGCCCTTGGCGCTTGCATTTTGGGTACTCTGGTTGTCGCAACGACCGCAGCGCAGGGACGTGTCAAATCGTCGATCACCGTGAATGCGGCAACAGGCGCGATCTTGCAGTCCAGAAATGCTGATGCCAGTCACGCGCCAGCGTCGCTCAACAAGATGATGACGCTTTATCTGGTTTTCGAAGCCCTGTCGCAACGGCGTATCCACTGGAATACCCGTGTCACACTATCACGGCACGCCGTTACTCGTTCCCCGACAAGGCTGAATCTTCGTGCTGGCACTCGAGTGAGCGTGCGTGACCTAGTCTATGCCACCGCGCTAAAGTCTGCCAATGACGCGGCGGCGGCCCTGGCTGAGAAGATCGGCGGCAGCGAACGGCGTTTCGCCCGTCTGATGACTGTCCGCGGACGACAATTGGGCATGCGCCGGACTGTCTTTCGGAACGCTTCCGGCCTGCCGGCTTCCGGACAACGCACCACAGCACGGGACATGGCCGTACTGGCTAGCGCCCTGATCCGCCATTACCCGCAACACTATCGAATTTTCGCAACCCGCTATTACAGGTTTGGCCGGAGGACGTTTCGTAATACGAATCGGCTGCTCCATTCTCACCCCGATATTGACGGAATGAAGACGGGATACACGAGGCGCGCGCGTTTTAATCTGGCATCAAGCGCTCGCAGAGGCCGAGAGCGGCTTGTCACCATCGTTCTGGGAGCCAGGACTTCCGAAATTCGCTATCGCGCAACCAGCCAACTGATCGCAAGCGGGTGGCGCAAAGCGCGGCGCATCCGGGTTGCGGGGAAACGTGGCATCCACAAGATTCACGTTGCGTCCCGTTCTCGCGTGGGCGGAAATCTGGCGCAGCGACAGGCGAAATCGAAATCGGTTGTCTCGCGCAGAGCGGTTGCTTCATCAGGACAAAAAAGAAAGATTTCATCGACACTTGCGAAACAAAATTCATCCAGAAGTGAGGCCCGATCCGCTTCTGCTTCCAAGCCCAATGCGGGGCAGAAGTCGCATGATGGGCGGCGCACCAAACAGATCACCCGTTACGTCAAGAGACGCGTCATACGATACCAGCAGTCCCACGGTGTCCAGGTTGGTGCCTTTTACAATCAGCGGCGGGCGCAGTTGGCAATCCGGCAAGCCAGAAAAAGATTGTCTCGGCATGATCGTTCGCGGGCGCGGACCTCAATCAAGCGCAGGCTCAAGCGAGGGCGCTCGATCTATATCGCCCGCCTGATGGGCTATCGCGCCAACCAGGCGCGCCGGGTCTGTGGCTCCTTGCGCCGTCGAGGTATCGAATGCATTGCGGTGAGCGGCCGCATACCGGTCACGCGAACCGTTTCACAGCGAGTGGTTGATACGGTCTCTTCCCAAAAGTCAACCTACGCCATCCAGGTTGGCGCTTTCAGCAAGTACAAGATGGCAAGAAAGGGTCTGAACCGGGCACAGAAAGCGCTACCCCACCGATTTACGCGGGGCAAAAACACTCGCATCCTTGCACGTCGCAACAACTCGAACAACGCGCTGTACCGAGCGCGGATCACCGGTATGTCCCGGGCTGAGGCATACAAGGCCTGTGATATTCTGAAAAAAAGGAGCTTGCGCTGCCTCGCAGTCAAAGTCTTGGCCAACAGCTAGTCTGGATTTTTCATGAAAGTGGAAGACTTGTTCGATAGACCTGTCGTGGCGGCGCAGTTGCATGGTGTGCCACCGACGGGTTGGCCTGCCGGGGCGCGGACTTGGTCGGATACCGGAGAAGAGAGCCCGACCCGACATTCCTGACAGGCCGGAAAAAACCAGCCCCGAGCGACCATCCGTCATCGCTGTACTCCTGTGCCGGCGTCCTTCGTTTGTGATGTTGCTGTATCCATCGCCAGCGTCCTGCCGAAAAAGAAATCCGCTCTCACTGTTGTCAGTCGACACGGGCTTCGACGGGTCGCCCGATCGAACTGTAGCGGAACCCGGCTTCAAGCATGTCCCGAGGATCGTAGATATTCCGGAGGTCAACAAACACCGGCGTCTTCAGCAAGTTTCTCACCCGATCCAGATCCAGGTTCCGAAACTGATTCCATTCCGTCAAGATCACCACAGCGTCGGCATCCGACAGGGCATCATAGGCGCTATCGCACCACTGAACGTCAGGTAGCAGCAACTCTGCTCCTTCCATGCCTTGCGGATCATAGGCGCGAATCGAAGCGCCGGCATTTTGCAGCGTCGGGATCACGTCAAGACTAGGACTTTCGCGCATATCGTCGGTATTAGGCTTGAAGGTGACACCCAGGACCGCAATTGTCTTGCCGTCGACATCGCTGTCGCATGCATCGATGACCTTCAGCGCCATTGATCGTTTGCGTGTGTCGTTGATATCGGCCACAGCCTCGACAATGCGCAAGGGAGAGGCGTAGTCACGGGCTGTCTTTACCAGAGCAAGGGTATCCTTGGGAAAGCAGGATCCCCCGTAGCCAGGCCCAGCATGCAGAAATTTCGATCCGATACGTCCATCCAGGCCGATCCCGCGAGCCACCTGATTCACGTCCGCCCCTACTTTCTCGCACAGATCCGCAATTTCGTTGATGAACGTGACTTTGGTCGCGAGAAAAGCGTTTGCTGCGTACTTGATCAACTCGGATGTTTCCCGGCGAGTGAATATAATGGGCGTCTCAATGAGGTACAGCGGTCGGTACAATCGGCGCATGACATTACGGGCGCGTTCGATGCTTGTTCCGATTACAACCCGGTCCGGGCGCATGAAATCGTTGATGGCTGATCCTTCACGGAGAAACTCCGGATTGGAAGCGACGTCGAAATCTGCATCGGGATTCGCCTTGCGAATGATCTCTTCCACCCTGCGACCGGTGCCAACCGGAACTGTCGATTTGGTTACGACGACCGTGTAATCCCGCAGCGCCGCCGAGATTTCCTCCGCCGCAGCATAGATATAACTGAGGTCCGCGTGCCCGTCGCCGCGCCGTGATGGCGTGCCCACGGCAATGAAGACAGCGTCACTGGCCGCTACAGCTTCCTTCAGGTCAGTGGTAAAGGTCAGCCTGGCAGCTTCGACGTTTCGGGCCACCAGATCATCCAGGCCGGGCTCGTAGATGGGCATCTTGCCGGCGCGGAGCATGTCGATCTTGACAGCATTCTTGTCGACGCAAGCGACCGTCGTGCCGAACTCCGAGAAACACGCGCCGGACACAAGTCCAACATAGCCGGTTCCGATCATTGCGATTCGCATCAGGTCCTCCGGGATAGCGCGCCGTTACGCGCCAATACAGATCATGAAGATTGAGACAGGATATCCTGCAGGGCTGCTCGCACATCCAGCAAGTCTGACCGCCGCAAGGCAAAAGCCACGTTGGCTTTGAGCCACCCCAGACGATCGCCACAGTCGTATCTGACTCCATCGAACCTGTAGCCGTGAAAGGGCTGATGATCAATCAAGGCGGCCATGGCGTCTGTAAGTTGAATTTCACCACCGACACCCTTTTTGCTGCTCTCAAGCGCGTCAAACACATTCGGCTGCAGAATATAACGGCCGATGATCGACAGCGTGGATGGTGCGTATTCCGGCCTGGGCTTCTCTACCAGCCCGTGTACCTCGACGAGGCCGTCAGGCCGCTCGTCATCGGCACCGGCATCCAGAATTCCGTAACGATTGGTTTGATTTGCCGGCACGTTCTCGACGGCTACCAGATTGCCTCCCACTTCCCGATGCCGGTCCATCATCTGTTGCAGGCACGGCGTGTCGGCCATGATCACATCGTCCGGTAACAGGACAGCAAACGGTTCGTTACCGATAAGATGACGAGCGCACCATACAGCGTGTCCCAATCCCAGGGCTTCCGACTGGCGCACCACGCTCCAGCATACACCGGTCGGAATAATGTCGGTCAGTCTGTGTAGTTCCGCCGTCTTTCCTTTTTGCATCAAGGCTTCTTCGAGTTCGACATGGCGGTCGAAATGATCTTCCAGCGCCGATTTGCCTCGCGAATTGACAAAAATAAGATGCGTGATGCCAGCGGTTGTGGCTTCAGCAACCGCATATTCTATGATGGGCCGATCAACGATAGGCAGCATTTCTTTCGGAATGGACTTGGTCGCCGGCAACAAACGGGTACCCAGCCCGGCGACGGGAAATATTGCCTTGCGAATGGTATGGGACATCAGCGTCTCGGCCCAGTTTCTGGAATGATGAACAAGATCGAACGTACACACTATCTTCTGTAAGTTTCCGCTTCGCAGCATACATCAGAATATCTGAATACGCGCGAAATAGCGGATCGGACAGATCGGATCTGTGCGAGCACGCCGTTTGTAACACAAGCATTTCTCGGCTATCAGCACTCTGCCAATGTGCGCCAACCGGTTGGCGCGCGCGAGGATAACCAGCATGCTCAACTGCGCATCAGTATCGTGGCGTGCCTCCTCTTCCGATCGAGTGACTGATCTGAACTCTGCCTGGAAATCGTTGAATGTATTGCCTCAAGCTCCTTTGGCGGCAGGCTGTCTCTTCATGGATAATTTCCGGCGAATCCAGGTTGGGATCATCAAGCATCGACAACCGACATCAATCAGATCCTGGAAAACTGCAATTCCACGCGTCAACAGAAATGTTGACACCTGGATCAAGCGTTGGAGCCAGAAGATGGTCCTCGCCAGATCGGCCTTGATTGCGCGACGACACATCCTCTTGTCGCTTGGCATCAACGACTGCTGGTTGCAGAAGCGCACAACTCAGCATCTACTCGCCGAGAAGTACTTCCTTGGCCTGGTTGAGTTTTGCAGCCAGCCAATCGGAACCGCCACGGTCCGGGTGGTGACGACGCATCATCTCACGATGCGCACGACGGATTTCTTCGGCGCTTGCCCCGTCCTCCAGTCCAAGAACCGACAGGGCTTCGGAGCGTTCCATCGGACCGCCTCCACTGTCCGAGGATTGGGTGCTGGTGCGCCAATCGGGCCACATACGATCTAGATAGGCTTCGATCAACCGGGCGGACTGTGCGTCGTCCTGTGCACATTCATGCAGGAGGATAATCAGGTCATCCCGGACCAATTGCTCGATACGCGCACCGGCATAGCTACCCGCCAAGACGTCGCCCGTGATACCGCCGGTCGAATGATCCAATTGCAGTCTCAGCCAAGGCGTTTCGACGGCTGAAGTACCTTTTTCAGGCCGGTTTATGTTCCATGGCAGAGCACCGCCCATGAAATAGATGATCAGGGCGCCACCCAGGCCAGCAACCGCCCAGAGCAACTTGCCGGTCAAGAGGCCAAATAGACCAAATAGAGCGGAGCATCCCAGGGCGACAGCGCGAAAGACTCTGGTCAACTGTCCCACGCTGGCCTTCGGTAACGAGAACAGGATCAGAATCGCCGCCACGATCAGCGTGATCCCGAGAAGGAAATACCCCATCTAGTCCTTGCCGCTGATCTGCGAGGTAATCTGACGGGCAGCCCCTCCGCGGCTGCCGGCGAAATTCTCCAGCGCCTGCCTGCCTCCCGCCGCATATACGGCTACTGCGGACAGAAGATCGCGCAATTGTCGCGCGCTACCGGCATCGAAGCGGCAGCAGGCGCCCCCTGTCAGCCGGGCGATCTGCCGAAATGCACGTCTCGCTTCAGGGTTATCGCCTTCCTGGAACAGAAAAGCGCGGGTGCCCAGAAGGCCAAGCTGGCCGGCAATTTCGCAAACAGGATCAATCGCTTCCTCGAAAGCGTCGCCAACCAACACCAGTGCACCAACCGAGGCTTTACGAGCCTCCTTGACAGCATGTTTCAGCACCCGACCGACTTGAGTCCGTCCGCCCAGACACCGTACCTTGACCATACGATCGACCAAGTCATTGGAGCACGACAACCATTTCGTCGATCGGCACTCGCCGATGCCGCGATAGAAGACCAACTGCACTTCGAGGCCACCCAACGTATCGGTCTCTGCAAACATCTCTGCCTGGATATCGCAGGCGATGTCCCAAGTCGGTTCGCGGCTGGCGGTCGCGTCCATTGCAAAGATCAGCCGGCCGCGCTGTCCCGCCGATGGCGTCGGCATCATCGCCATTGACTGCAGAAACGAGTCAACTTCACGTACAGAATCGGAATTTGCCATCGCGCCACTCCGGGGCGCAACCGGTTTGGCCATCGGTGTCTCGCCTTTCACCCGTTTGTCGTAGATAGTGACCGGCCAGTCAGGCGTCCAGTGGCTTGCAGTTCTCGCCTTTTCCGTATTCACCATCAGAATCTGGATTCCTTGCGACTTTGGAACTGGTAAGAGTCGCTCTGTCGACCGGCACGGAAACCAGCGCCGGATCGTCGTTCAACTTCAAGGCTTCAAGAAGACTTCGAATTTCCTGGCGGGCAGCGACGTGAGACAGATTCAGGGAGACATTGGCGCCTTCGTCGCGCAGATCAAGGACGGTCAATCCCTGAAGGAACAGTTGCCGGAAAATTACCCGTTCAAGAAAACCGTCGATCAGGCGGAAACCGATTCTTGTGGCCAGTTGCTCCAGAGTAATACCAACGTTCTTCTGATTCCGTGATCCCAAAGGGCTCAAACGGTTGCGCAGAACGACCCAGTCGATCCTGCCTCCGTCCTTAACAGCACGTTCCTGTTTCTGTTCCCATACAATCTGGGCATAGACGCTGGGACCTATAATCCGGGGTGGTGTGCCGCCAATCAGCGCCAAAAGGTCAATGTCGATGAAACTATCGTTGACCGGAGTAATCAGTATATCGGCGAGCGATATGGCATGCCGGGCGACCGGGTTGTCCGACCCGGGACAGTCCAATACCACATAGTCGTTCTCTGCCCGAAGTGCCGTCACGAGTTGGTCGACGCTGGACAACGTATCGGCAACATCGCCGCTGGGCGGATATCGAAAGAGCCTGTGGTCCGGCAACAGCAGGTTCATATTCTTCAAATCGGAAAAGGTTTTCCGATTTTCAACATACCTGCTGAAGGTACCCTGATGACTGTCCAGATCGACCGTGCCTACGTCATGGCCACTCCGCATCAGGGCAACCACAAGATGCATGGCAGTCGTCGATTTGCCGGTGCCGCCCTTCTCATTGCCGAGTACTATTATACGTCCTTGCGCGTCCCCCTTTTGGTTCATTTCGTGTGTTTCTGATTATTCACCGCCAAGACTCAAGATTGATCAGTCCAGAACAAATTACGCGATGTATATGGTTGACGTTTTCCAAATGTCGATCAGATCAATCGATCTAATCCACAATATCCCTGTTCTTGGCTCAGCCAGGGCAAATGACACAGCGACAGCGGCAAGATCGCACCCAATAATTGACACGTTCAGTCTGGCTGCATGTCTGATCCTGTGCGATACTCGGAATTACAGGATGGAAAGCAATTTTTCCACCTGACAATCAAAGGGCAATCGTAGGCTGGCCCTGAGACGCCAGCCCGGAAGCAACCCCGACAGAACCATATACCATTCCCGGCTTCTTCGTGATTCTTGTGATGACGAGGACATTGTCATGTGCTGATATCTGGAGCGCCAAGCGACAAAGCGCAGCCGCTTGCTTCTTTCAACGAGCGATACGCCTGCTGCCGCTGGCGATGCACCGGATGTCACAGCATCACAAAAGACCCAATTCCCGAAGTTCAGCGATCATTTCAGGCGCCGGGTCGTCGGCCGACGTTGCGTGACGGGCGTCTGGCGGAGCGTCATCCGCTTCAAGATAGCGCCATCCCTGATGGGGTCGCCTGGGTTGGATTTCTGTCGGAATCAGGTTCGGATCCAGCATGATTCGGCATACCCGCCCACGTTCTTCATCCTCCCGGCGCTCCAGACCGATGATCCGTTGACGGACTCGTACATGGCCCTTGATGATCCAGTAAATCGATCCGCCATCCAGAATTTCGCCAGCCCGTCGCGGGAAATTGCGCGTCTCGTGAAACAATGCTCTCGTGCGGGCCAAACGGCCAGCCTGCCATCGCGCCATCGTTTCCACGGATTCCGATCCGACGCTCAGTTTCAGCAGGTGGAGCGACACCGGTTCCTAAGCCGCTTTCTTTCCGGCATAGACCATCGCGACGCGCGAAGCCGGCATCCTGTCCAGGTAATCCGTGATGAACGCACCGGCAGCAACTACACCATCCAAGTCGACTCCGGAGTTCATGCCCAGCCCGTCCAGCATGTAGATCAGATCTTCCGTCGCCAGATTGCCTGTCGCACCTGGAGCATATGGGCAGCCCCCCAGGCCGGAAACGGAAGAATCGATAGTGCGTACACCGCGGTCCAGGCAGGCCAGTGTGTTGGCCAGCGCCTGACCATAGGTGTCGTGGAAATGGATGCCGATTACCGGCAGCGGAACCGAATCGGCGACACGATCAATGAGTGCTGCAGCCCTGGCCGGCGTACCGACACCGATGGTATCACCAAGAGATACCCGGTAGCAGCCCATCTCATGGAGCGCCCCGCACAACTCGGCGACTATCCCCGGGTCAATGTCACCTTCATAAGGGCACCCGAGTACTGTCGAGACATAGCCCTGTATCTTTATTTCCCCGGCACCCGCGGCGGCGCACACGGGACGGAATCGTTCAATGCTTTCTGCAATGGAGCAGTTGATATTGCGCTTCGAAAAGCTCTCGGAAGCGGCAATGAATATCCCGACTTCCGTCACGCCAACCGCGACGGCCCGCTCGAGCCCCCTCATGTTTGGTACCAATGCCGGATAGCTGACCCCATCCTTGCGCCTGATATGGCGGAACACATCTTCCGAGTTCGCCATTTGCGGGATCCACTTGGGGGATACAAAGGCGCCAGCCTCCACGACAGGCAGGCCGGCTTCGGCCAGCCGTTCGATCAGTTCGACCTTTACGTTAGTGGAAACAGTTTTCGTTTCATTCTGCAGACCATCGCGCACACCAACTTCCTGTACGCGCACATATGTGTCGGAACTACGCGACATTGATGTCATCTTCAGCCTTCTTTGCGCTCGAAATCCACCAGACGGGCTCCTTCCTCCACCTGATCACCAGCCAGAAAGTGGACCGCGGACACCGTCCCATCGGCTGGCGCAGTGATGATGTGTTCCATCTTCATTGCTTCCAGCACAAGAATCGGCGTCCCAGCCTCCACCGCGGTCCCGGCATCAAGAAACACTTGAATGACCTTCCCGGACATCGGTGCCACCATCCGGTCGTTGCTTTCTTCGATGCCGGCCTCATCGACCAACGCATCAAGGCGGTTGAAGATCGTTTGCCGTCCGTCCAGCCAGATTGCAACCAGGGTATCCTCGACATGGGCGCTGACAGAAAGCCAGGTATCGTCGATGCATACCCGCAGCCGCTCGCCGTCCCGCTCCACCGCGCACTGGCAATGGTGGCCCGGCAGGTCGAGTTCATGCCCCGTCGCTTCACAACTGACTTGCACCACGAAAATCTGCTCGCCCTGCCCCAAGCGAATTTCATGCCTGCCGCTATCGTTTAGTCGCCAGCTGTTTACTTCGTTCCATGGTGACCATGGATCACTGGATTGTGCGGCTTGCGCTACAGCCTTTTCCCGACGATCCAATTCAATCGCCAGCACAGCACAGGCCAACGTCCGGTCGGAGGGACAAGATGGCTTGAGCATCAACTCGTCAGCGTGCGTATCGATAAAACCCGTGTCAAGATCTCCTTCTGCGAAGGCACGATGATCAATAACCCTTTGAAGCAAGGCAATGTTATTGGCCAGCCCGACAATTTCCGTTTGGTCAAGCGCACGGCGAAGCCTTCGCAATGCTCTGGCGCGTCCTTCCGGATGCCAAGCAATCAACTTGGCAATCATCGGATCATAATGTATCGAGATGGTGTCTCCCTCTGCGATGCCCGAATCACAACGGATGCCCTCGCCCTGGGGCAGGCGCAGCCGCCGTAGAGTTCCAGTCTGGGGAAGAAATTCACGCTCCGGATCTTCGGCATACAGGCGGACCTCAACGGCATGTCCACATATCGCCAGGTCCTTCTCGTGTACGGGCAGTACTTCACCTGCTGCAACACGCAGTTGCCATTCCACAAGGTCCTGTCCCGTAATCATTTCCGTCACCGGATGCTCGACCTGCAATCGGGTATTCATTTCCATAAAATAGAAATCGCCAAGCCCGTCAGCGATAAATTCCACAGTTCCCGCACCCTCGTAGCCGATTGTTCTGGCCGCCGAGACTGCGGCGGCGCCCATTTTCGTCCGAAGACGTTGCGACATACCTGGCGCTGGTGCCTCTTCCACGATTTTCTGATGCCGCCGCTGAATCGAGCAATCGCGCTCGAACAGATGCACCACGTTGCCGTGGCTATCACCGAACACCTGAATTTCGATATGGCGTGGATTGGTAACGAACTTCTCGATCAGGACATGATCGTCATCAAAGGCACTGGTTGCTTCGCGCTTCGCCGATTCGAGACTGGCTCCAAAGTCTTGCGCCGAACTGACCAACCGCATACCCTTGCCGCCACCACCCGCTGACGCCTTGATCAGGACAGGATAGCCGATGCTCTCCGCCTTTTCGGCCAGGAGATCCGGATTCTGATCGTCGCCGTGATAGCCCGGCACCACCGGAACCTTCGCCTTTTCCATCAAGGTCTTGGCGCTGCTCTTTGAGCCCATGGTGCGGATGATTTTGGCAGATGGGCCGATGAACTTGATGCCTGCTGCTTCACATGCATCGGCGAAGGCTGCGTTTTCCGAGAGAAACCCGTATCCGGGATGAATGGCCTGAGCTCCGGTAGACCTTGCTGCTTGAAGAATCCGTTCACCGACCAGATAGCTTTCTGCCGCTGGTGCTGGCCCGATGCGCACAGCCTCATCCGCTTGCAAAACATTCTGCGCGTCGATGTCGCTATCGGAATAGACCGCAACGGTTCGCACGCCGAGGCGCTGAGCCGTGCGTCCTACACGACACGCGATCTCGCCACGGTTAGCTATGAGAATCTTGTCAAACATTGCTACGGACAGCCTTAATCGCTGACCTGCCAAGCAGGCTTCCGTTTCTCCAGGAAGGCGCTACTGCCTTCCTTGCCTTCAGCCGATGCGCGGGTATCTGCAATCAGGCGGGACGTCCATTCGATCAGATCGGAATCGACTTCCCGATCACTGACCTGGAGGATCAGGTCCTTGCAGATGCCGTGAGCCTTGGGACCGCCTAGCAGCAGATGGCCAACAAATTCTTCGCCTTTAGCCTCCAGTTGGTCAGGCTCCGCCACTGCATGAACCAGACTGATGGCCTCAGCACGATGAGCATCGAATATCTCGGCAGTCAGGAAATACCGGCGGCTGTGGGCCTGGCCGATCTTCCTGACGACATAGGGACCTATGGTAGCGGGTATCAGCCCCAGACGCACTTCAGACAACGAAAATTTTGCACCCGTACTTGCAATGGCGATGTCGCAGCAAGCAACGACTCCCACACCGCCGCCGAACGCGTGCCCGTTGATCAGCCCAATGATCGGTTTCGGCATCGTGTTGAGCTTGTTCAACATCCAGCCCAGCTTCTGGCCGTCGGCGTGGTTTTCCTCGACGGTGCAGTCTGCTGTCTTGCGCATCCACCTCAAGTCGCCTCCAGCACAGAAGCCCTTGCCTCTGCCCGTCAGAATGACGGCCCGGACCCCATCGTCCGCGGCCACGACGTCCACTGCATCCGTAAGGTCGCGAATCAAGACTTCGTTCATTGCATTGCGAACTTCAGGCCGGTTCAGCGTGATCCGGGCAACCCCCCGGTTGTCTATATCCGTTAAAACGGTTTTTTTTTCGGTCATCTGTTCGGGTCCTACATCCGGAAGACGCCGAAGTGCGTGTCTTCTAGCGGTGCATTCAAGGCCGCGGAAATGGCCAGCCCCAGGGTCATCCGGGTATCGACCGGGTCGATGACGCCGTCGTCCCACAATCGTGCGGACGCATGATATGGGTGCCCTTGACGTTCATATTGTTCCCGAATCGGCATCTTGAAATCTTCTTCCTCTGCCGCCGACCAACTGTCGCCCCTCGCCTGAAGGGCATCGCGGCGGATTGTGGAAAGAACGCTTGCTGCCTGTTCTCCGCCCATGATCGAAATCCGTCCATTAGGCCACATCCACAGGAAGCGCGGAGAATAGGCTCGACCGCACATGCCGTAGTTGCCGGCACCGTAGCTGCCGCCAATGATGAGAGTGAATTTAGGCACCTTGGTGGTAGCCACCGCCGTCACCATCTTGGCGCCATCCTTTGCAATCCCCCCAGCTTCATACTTTTGGCCGACCATAAAGCCGGCAATATTCTGCAAGAAAATCAACGGGATGCACCGTTGACTACATAGCTCCATGAAGTGCGCGGCTTTCAGCGCTTCTTCCGAATACAAGATGCCGTTGTTGGCCACGAGGCCGACCGGGTAACCCCAGATCCGAGCGAAACCACAGATCAGCTGCGTGCCGTAAAGAGCCTTGAACTCGTCCAGATCACTGCCGTCCACGACACGTGCAATGACTTCCCGCACGTCAAAGGGCTTCTTGACATCGGTCGGGATCAAGCCGTAGAGTTCTTCGGGATCATATAGCGGCGGCACAGGTTCTTTGAGCGTCGTTGTCATGGGTTTGACCAGATTCATGTCGGCCACGATCCTGCGAGCCATTGTCAAGGCGTGACAATCATTCAAGGCGTAGTAATCCGTCACACCGGAGCGCCTGGAATGAACATCAGCACCGCCCAGATCCTCTGCGCTCACCACCTCGCCCGTTGCCGCTTTTACCAATGGCGGACCACCCAGAAAGATCGTCCCCTGTTCCTTGACGATAATGGCCTGGTCCGACATCGCCGGTTGATACGCTCCGCCAGCCGTGCAGGACCCCATGACGACAGCCAGTTGTGGAATGCCCATGGCCGACATGTTGGCCTGATTATAGAATATTCGTCCAAAATGATCACGATCCGGGAAAACCTCGTCCTGGGTGGGGAGATTGCCGCCGCCGGAATCGACGAGATACACGCAAGGCAACCGGTTCTGGATCGCGATCTCCTGAGCTCGAAGGTGTTTCTTGACTGTCATCGGATAATAGCTGCCGCCTTTTACCGTTGCATCATTGCAGACGATGACGCACTCGCGGCCGCATATTCGGCCAATGCCTGTAATGATCCCGGCAGCAGGAACATCGCCACCATACATGTCATGGGCAGCCAGCTGGCTGAACTCCAGGAAAGGAGAACCTTGATCAACCAAGGCGCCAACCCGTTCTCGGGGTAGAAGCTTGCCACGCGACAGATGCTTTTCCCGGGCTCGGTCCGAGCCGCCCTGCTTGATCCTTGCAACAGTCTCACGCAGATCGGCGACCAAGGCCCTGTTGTATGCCTCGTTTGCCCGGAATTGTTCAGTACGCGAATTGAGAGTTGAGCGGATAGCCGCCACGGAAGCGTCCCCAGTAGATGCCAGAGGCAATGATTTAGAGCATGACCGACCCGATTGGGTAGCGCGCGAATTTGGCACTGAGGGCGCCTCGTCCAATTTACGGCGTCTGTGGAAGTCGGTGCGCCGGTCCATTGTTTTTCAACACCAATGAAGAAATCAAAAAGCCATCATGCTATAATGCGGGCTTTTGAAGTCCTTACATGCACAAGAAAAGCTCATGGCAAAGCGGTTTGCTCGCTGATCGAGCGCATTGCCTTGCTGGCAAACAATCTTCCAGACAATCCGGAAGTAATGGGTTGGCTATGACAGGGCACAACCAATGAATGATCTGGTCCGCATCGCAATGGCCGAACTCGTGCGGTTCCTCACAATGCATCTGCCAGCCATCTCGGACGACTGGTGGGAGAAACAGGTCGTAGGTCATCTCACCTTCCAGCAACAGCGAACAGTACAGGAACGAGACTACAAGCGACTGGAGCAACTCGATCTCGCCGCTCTACTTCGGATTCTTGACCAGAACTGGTTCGATCTGTCGGGTCGACTCCGGATGCCGCGAGAAGGAAGAAACTGGGTCAGGGAGCTTCAGACAGCGCGAAACAGGTGGGCGCATGCATCAATCGAGGAGTCTCCTGCGAGCGAACAGTTCCGCGATGCAGATACCCTTGGCCGGCTGCTGAACATGCTGGAGGCGGAAGATGCTTCGCTGGCAACTGTCGAAAAAGCAAGGACGGCGGCACTTGCGGCAATGGTTCCGAATGGATCGGTTCGGGAAGCGACACATGAGGAAGGGCAACCATCAGCCCAATCGGCAGCCAGTGAAGCACCCGTCTCCACCAGATCAGGTGATGCCTTGTTCAGCGTCGGCGAACTGGTCGCTCTGCGCTCCAATCCCGACACCGCAATGCCGATCATCGGTATCGTAGCCGGTGCCGCCGAGACCCGCTACCGAGTGTTTCAGCACAATCGTCAGGCGACCTATTACGAGAGCCAACTTCAGCCGTTCCAAACGACTGACAAACCCTCCTTGCTCACCGCCCGTGACCTGCGAGCCTATATCACCAGTTTCCATTTGCTGTCGCCGTCTACTGCCAACCTCTATTCGCTTCGATCAGGGCGCGTTCAATTCGTGCCGTACCAATATCGTCCCGTCTTAAGATTGATCAGAGCCGACCGCCCGCGCCTGCTGATTGCCGATGAGGTCGGCGTCGGCAAGACCATCGAAGCCGGACTCATAGTCAGGGAGTTGCGGGCTCGAATGGACATTTCTTCGGTGCTGATCATCTGCCCCAAGGCATTGGTTTCCGAGCGCAAATGGTTCCTGGAAATGAAGCGCTTCGACGAACATTTCGAGGCACTCGACGGTCGAACTCTGCGTCACTGCTTGCGAGAAACGCATCTCGAGGGCGAATGGCCCGACCGGCACTCGAGAGTGATCGTCCCGTTCTCGCTGTTCGACTCTGACCTCCTGTTCGGCAGAGACAGAAGAGGTTCGCGAACCGACGAAGGCCTACTTGCCCTCGACCCGCCGCCCAGGTTCGATCTCGTGATCGTCGATGAGGCGCATCACATCCGCAACGCGGACACATACCTCCACCAGGCCGTGCGCTATTTCTGCGACAACGCCCAAGCCGCCGTCTTTCTTACCGCCACTCCGGTTCAGCTGGGAAGCCAGGATCTATTCACCTTGCTCAATGTGTTGCGCCCTGATCTTGTCATCGACCGGACGAGCTTCGAGCAGATGGCTGCGCCCAACGGGTTCATTAACGCCGCCGTTGGCCATTGCCGCGCTGCTGAGAAGGGCTGGCGGAATGAGGCCCGTTCCTGCTTGGAAGAGGCAGCGCAGACCGAATGGGGCCGACTGTTCCTGCGTGAGGCTCCCGCGTTCCAGGACGCTTACGACCAACTGGCGGAAGAAAGGATTGATGACAAGGACCGCGTCCGTCTCGTCCGATCGCTTGAGGAACTCTACACCTTCAGCCCCATGATCAACCGGACTCGTCGGCGCGATATTGGCGAGTTCACGACCCGCCAACCCGAAACGCTCACGGTGGAGTTCACACCCGACCAGCGTCAGTTGCATGACGGCCTGCTCGACGTCGTGAGCCGCATCCTAGCACGTGTTCACGGCGAGCAGAACGTCAAGTTCATGATGACCACGATCCGTCGTCAGGCAGCAAGCTGTCTCTACGGCCTCGCCCCTCTCCTGCGCGACATACTCGCCGGAAGGCTCGATAGTCTCGAAGCGACGGACGACATCGACAGCGAAACCTCCGTCGACGGCGAGTTCCTTGCGGAAATCCGGGCCGATATCCAAGCGCTGCTGGACATGGCCGACAATCTCGATTCCGTCGATCCCAAGGTGCAGGCATTCGTCAAGGTCTTGCAGGACAAACACCGGATGGCCAACAACAAGGCTCTGGCCTTCAGTACCTTCCGGCACACGCTCGCGTATATCGAGAATCACGTTGCGCACGCGGGGCTGCGCTACGGATTAGTGCACGGCGGCATCCCCGATGAGCAGCGCTCAGAGTTGCGCCACCGTTTCGCCCTGCCCAAGGACGATCCGGAGGCGTTGGACGTGTTGCTTTCCTCAGAGGTCGGCGGTGAAGGCCTCGACTTTCAATTTTGCGACCTGCTGATCAACTACGACCTGCCGTGGAATCCCATGCGTATTGAGCAGCGCATCGGCCGTATCGACCGTTACGGCCAGCAGAGCGAGAGCGTAGCGATCGTCAACCTTATCACACCGGGTACGGTCGATGCCGATATCTATGAACGCTGCTTGATGCGCATCGGTGTGTTCCACCATGCAGTCGGCGGCAGCGAGGAAATCCTCGGCGAGATCACGCGGGAGATACACAACATCGCCGAGAGCTTCACGCTCACGTCGGAACAGCGCGCCGAACGGCTACAGCAACTCGGCGACAACAAGATCCGCCAAGTCCAGGAAGAGACCGCACTGGAAGAGAAGCAGGCGGAGCTGTTCGGCCTAGCGGTCCCCAACCAGTCCTGGCGCGAGGAGATAGCGGAGGCCGAGAATTTCTGGCTCTCTCCTGAAGCCCTGCAACGGTGCGTCTCCCGCTACTTGTCCAGTATTTCCAACACCGGCGGCGGATTTCTCATGGGCGATAGGCCGCTCAAAACGCTGAGACTAGGCCAGCAACTGCGCACCAGACTTCTGGACGACTTCCGCCGACTGCCTCGCTCCACTGATCCTGTGGCCCGACAGTGGGAAAGGTGGCTTAGGGGCGCCGAGCCGTTGCTATCTGTCACGTTCGACCAGGAAACCGCCGCTACGGAGCAGAGGGCTGTCCATCTCAACGTTCTTCATCCCCTCGTTCGCCAAGCGGCCCGGCATCTTGAACGCTCGGATGCTGTGCAAGTCAATCTGACCGTAGCGAGCAAGGCAGTCCCAAAGGGTGACTACCCTTTCGCCGTATACCAGTGGCGCAAAGTCGGCGTCCGGCCCGACGACTCTCTCGTGGCCGTAGCCTCGGATTCGAAGCTTGATGGCACTGTGATGTCTCTTCTGGAAAAGGCTGCTGATGCTCCTGCCGAAACGCCCGATGCTGCCGAGATAGATGCTCTTGACGAGCGGCATCACGAACTGTGGCGAGCAGCGCGAGCAAACCACATGGCCGAAAACCGTGATCTTGTCCAGTACCGGGAACAGAGCTTCACAGTCAGTCATCAAGCCCGCTGCAAGCTGCTGGAGGACCAGATCGACAGCGCAACCAACGAGAATATCCGCCGAATGAAGGAGGGCGAACTGGCGCGCGCCAACTATGACTATGAGCGGCGGATTGAAGATCTACAGAGACTGGCGGACAGCGCCGACATTCACACCACCCTGGTCGTCGAAGGCGTCCTTGAGGTGACCGGGAGCGACACAGAATGAGCGTGATCGAGCGGGTTCACCGTGACAGAAAGGATCTAGCTCGAGTCCTGAAAAACCATGCCGGAATTCGGCGAATCGTGGAGGATCTGTATCCCGATAACGCGCATTTCATCTACGAGTTGCTTCAGAACGCCGAGGACACGCAGGCGTCAGCGGTAGCCTTCATCCTTTCCTCGGACAGACTAGTCTTCGAGCATAACGGACGAACTTTCGACGAACAGGACATAAGGGGCATTACCGATATTGGCGAAGGCACCAAAGCCCAGGACGAGGAGCAGATCGGCCGCTTCGGCATCGGCTTCAAGGCCGTATTCCCCTACACGGACACGCCGCGCATCTGGTCACCAAGCTATTCCTTTGCTATTTCCGAAATGGTGCTCCCCTCGGAGATTCCGTCGCATTCGGAGCTAGGTGAGCGCACGCGATTTGAATTCCCCTTCAATTCCGGGAAGAAGCCGCAAGATCAAGCTGTCACCGAGATCCAAGCCGGTCTGGAGGAGATATCCGACAACACCCTGCTGTTCCTGTCCCACCTCGAAGAGATTCAGTGGCGAATTGACGGTGGCCGCGAAGGCCGGCTGCTCCGAATTCCGCATTCGGATCACCACTTGGAGATTCTTCGCGAGATCGACGGCGGACGGACCGATAGCTCGCATTTCCTCCGCTTCCGCGAACCAGTCGACGGGCTGGAACACCAGCACATCGCCATCGCGTTCGAACTCGAGCCGCGGTTCCGAGAGCAGTTGCCTGATACACGCGGACGTTTCGCCGAACAGTTCCGCATTGTTCCGGCTAAACCGGGACGCGTTGCGGTCTACTTCACTGCAGCCAAAGAGACCTCATACCTGCACTTCCATCTCCATGCTCCCTTCGTTCCGGAACTTAGCCGTTCTAGCATCAAGGAAACGCCGACGAATAAACCACTATTCCAGCAGCTTGCAAAACTCGCGGCGCAGTCGCTATTCACTATCTGCGACTACGGATTGCTCGACCGCGAGTTTCTGGACGTCTTGCCGAACAGTCACGACGAAATTCCGGCTCCGTATGCGCCGATTCGGGACGCCATCTTTGAAGCGATGAATCAAGAGCCGCTGACGCCAAAGCATACCAGCGGCCATGCGCCGGCCGGTCTCCTGCTGCAGGCTGAGGCTGGATTGAAGAACCTGCTTGACGGCGAGGATATCCGCTTCCTGACCGATAGCGACGATGACCAACGCGATTGGGCAATCGCAGCCACGCAAAGGAACAACCGGGTCGATCGTTTCCTGAGCGATCTCGATATCGAGGAATGGGGGGTAGAAAAATTCGTGAAAACGCTGGACGAGCGTTTCTCCAACCGGCGACGGTTTTGCTGCGCAACACGGGATTGGAAGCATGCACCCGATCAACAATTTCTCGACTGGATGCGCCAAAAGCCGCCGGGGTGGCACCGTGCACTGTATGCGCTCTTTCACCGGGAGATGGGAGATGATCTCGATCGATTCAATCAGATCTGCATCGTAAGACGCTCGGACGGCCAATACGGAACAGGCAGCGAATGCTATTTCCCTACCCTGGAGACACGCGAAGACTCCATCCATCCTCGCGTGGCGAAAGACACGTACGCAGGTGGAGGAACCAAGACCGAGCAGAAACACGCCCGGGCGTTTCTGGAGGGCATCGGCGTCAGCGAAGTGGGAGAACGCGAACAGATCAAGGCTATCCTCGAACGGCGCTACGCGGACCCCGAAGGCATCCCTTCCTGGAATATCTATGTATCCGACCTACGGCGCTTCATCTCGCTCGTCGAAAAGAACAAGAGCGCAAGCGACATCTTCGTGGACTTTTTTATCCTTCAGGGGGCGGACCGTCTCTGGTATCAACCGAGCAGCCTCTACCTCGATTCTCCCCACATCGAAACCGGTTTGGAAGCCTACTACGGACCGCTCGCAGCGGATGCAGATCGAGTCGCATTATCCGACAGTTACCGGACGATCGACTTTTCGGCAAAACTCGTCTCCTTCGCCCAGACATGCGGCGTAGCCGACCGCCTTAAGATCACACCTGTCAGTTGCTCCGACAATCCCGAGAGGGCTCACTTGCATAGCGCCCCGGGGTCAATGTGGACTCAAACGGGGATCGACTGCGACTTCAAGATCCACAGGCTACAAGTCTTGTTCGATACACCGAGCCTGGCACTTTCCCGTCTCGTCTGGAATACTCTTTCAGACAAATCGGACGACGAAACCGTCCTGAAAGCGATCTATCGGCGCAATCGATCCAACTGCCCGCGCGACGCCGAATCCCAGCTCGTTCACCAGTTGCGCAACGCCGTCTGGATTCCGCAGCGGGACAACGAATTCGTTCGCCCCGCCAAGGCCGCGAGAGATCTGCTGCCGGACGACTTTCCATTCGATCCCGACTGGCCCTGGCTTGCTGCCATCCACTTCGGCGCGGAAACCGAAGAACGCGCCGCACAACATCGCAGAACCCAGTATATTGCTGACGAACTCGGATTTACTGATGAAGCTGCCCTTGCCGACGGGAGACGATTTGCCGAACTGTCACGCGACACCCGTCAGAAAATCCTTGCAGAGCACACCAGCCCCGCCAGCCTGCCAACGCACGAACCGCGCAACCCTGACCGAAGAGCGGAATCGTTTCGAAAGAAAGCTCGTAAAGCACCCGGGCGCAGTAAAGAGAAGCGTCAACGGTCAGTCTCGGTGGACCGAGACGCGGTCAAGAAGGAAAATACCGATCCCTACCTTCGCGATCTCTATACCAATACGGATGGCGAAACGATCTGCCAAGCGTGTCGGATCCGACTACCCTTTAAGCTCGCCGATGGACGCTATTATTTCGAAGCAGTCGAGTTTCTGCCCGAGCTCAAAAGGCACCACTTCCAGAACTACCTCGCACTATGCCCCAATCACGCGGCGATGTTCAGGCATGCCAACGCCTCAAAAGAGGGCATGAAGGATTTGTTTCTTGCCCTTGATGGAAATGAATTAGCACTCACTCTCGCTGATCGACCGGTGAGCGTATACTTCACCAACACGCACATCGCGGACCTTCGTATCGTCATTGATGAAGAAGATCGAGAAACTTGATCATAAAACATTGATATAATTACTTTTTTTAGTTAATTTCTTCTGGTTGAAATTCTCAAGAAAAACCGGTCTGGAAAAGGGGATTTAGCGATGGAGAGTAGACGCACTCTTTCCTTTCCTAGTATTTGCGACACCATCAACTTGGCACCTCGCGATACCGTCCTAAGGGGCGCCCATTTCATCATTTGCGAGAGGATGGCAACTGAACAAGCTACCGCGCACAGCAATCAACGACGCGGATCATGGCTAGAAGCGGATGATTTTCAGCTACTTGCTTGCGCGCGGCGGTTTGAAAACATCATGATCCATACAGTAGCCGCCAGTACGATCAACAGAAGCGGCAGGACGCCGATCGCCAGATTTTGCCAGCCGTAGTATTGTAGCGTCACGCCAGAAAAGAAGGTCGCCGTCGCCACGAAAGTGAATACCAGAAACTCATTCAACGCTTGGGTCTTGGCGCGCTCTGCGACCGTGTAGGTTTCCGTCAGGAGGGTCGTCGCCCCTGTATAGAGGAAATTCCAGCCAACGCCCAGCAGCAGGAGAGCTACCAGAAAGTTCTCGAAGGCGATACCGGACATTGCGATGATCAGACAGGCGACATTCAGCATGCCGCCTGCAAGCATGATACGTTGTGGCCCGAACTTCTTGATCAGATGACCGGTGAAGAAAGCTGGTACGTACATTCCCAGAACATGCCACTGAATCACCTGGGTCGCTTCGGCAAAGTCCAGTCCACACATCTCCATGGCCTTGGGCGTGATCGACATCAGGAGCACCATGATGCCGTAGCCGATGACGCCACCCGCCACCGCCAGCATGAACTTTGGCTGCTTGGCGATTTCCATCAGCGGCCGGCCTCCACGCAGCGCCATTTTCGGCGGCTTCGCAATATTGACCATCAGCATGATCAGCATGATCACAAACTGCAGACCAATCACGGCAACGTAGGCGCCGGCCAACATCACCGGCGCCAGCCAATCGACGGAGTAAAGTGCGAGAGTCGGACCAATGATGGCCGCGACCACGCCACCGGCCAAGACCAGCGAAATAGCCCTGCTGCGGAAAGATTCCGGCACCACCTCAGCTGCCGCAAACCTGTAGTACCACTGAAAGCCGGTGGCAAATCCGACCAGCAAACTGGCCAGACAATAGAGAGGAAAACTACCCTCAAAGATTGCCAGTATGGCCAGGCCGGAGCCTATACACATGCATCCCGCTGCCAGCAGGAAGCCATTGCGGCGCCCGACCCGCACCATGATGAAGCTGGCGGGGACGGTAAAAAAGGCTGAGCCGTACCACTGGATCGCGATCGGCAGCGCCATCAATGCCTTGTTCTCAGCCAGACTGGCCCCTACCAGTGCAGTCACCGTTACGACAAGCATCATGGAGGTGCTGGCGAGCGCCCAGCAGACGAAAAGAAGGCTGATATTCCGCTTGTATTGCGGAAATTCGGCATGATTGGTTGCGGCTCGGGCAGTCAAGCGGAGACTCCGATCAGATGCTCATTTGACTTCAGTCCAACACCGATCACTCACAGAACCATTCAACGGCTGCAAATCACCGCCATAATCGTGAGGCCGTGATACCTTGGCTGGCAATCATCCTGACGTCACCAGCGCTCTCAGAAACCCGGCAAACGCGAACATGTCCTGGGCCGGATTTTCACCGGATATCTTCTGACTGTCTGAGACGTTTTCGGCAAAGGTGTCGTTTTCTTGCGGTTCAAGGGTGATGGGCCTCATGAGACGGCGGCGCTGGCTCGGATATTTTCACAACTGGATCAAGGGATATTGCTGTTAATGTTCGGAATCGTCAGAATGTCCGTGTCAGCAGCGCATCACGACATTCTGTTGGCACTGTCAGCAACAGATCCGGCAGACTTTCGCTTCCCAAAGTGCCGCTGCCGGCAAGGCCATCGTGACAACCGCCATGTTTTTGGGGTCAGAGACAGACACGAAAATACACAACCCGGCTTGAATTGGCTACCCGATACCAAGGCAGGCGTGATCTTGTGCAACCGGTTTTCGGGCCGACCCAAGGCGGTCCGATATCCTTGTTGTCGTTAGTGATCAAGACAGACTGAATCATGTGCTCACCATTGAATCGACGTGCCGTCATAGTTGAAGAAGCTCCCGGTATCGACCATGCTTACGCTGTCAATCACATGCATCAATCCATCCACGCTTTCTTCGACTGAAAGCGACGCCGATGAACCTCCCATATCCGTTCGAACCCAACCAGGGTGGACCACAATAACAGTCACGCCCTGCCCTTCAAGGTCTTTCGCGATGGTCGTCATCGCCATGTTCAGTGCTGCTTTGGACGCCCGATAGGAATACGCGGCGACCCCACCCTCGCCGATGCTGCCCATCCGACTGGAGACATTGACGATCAACTTCTTCGACGAAGCGGCGACGTTGTCGGCGAAGGCTTGCGCCACCCGAATTGGAGCGATGGTATTGACTCGCAGGACTTCCTCGAATGCCTCCAAGTCAATGTTTCCAAATGCTTCGCCCCGGTTCAACAGGATACCTGCATTATTGATCAGAACATCAATGGGCTTGTCGGCCAAACCTTCAGCAAGAGCCGAGACATCGGCATCGGATGTGACATCGCAGACATTGATCGTCACCATGTTGCCAAGAGAGCGAAGGCTATCCGCCTTTGCCATGTCTCGGACAGTGGCGTTGACCCGCGCGCCAGCCGCAAGGAAACGTCGTGCAAGTTCCAGGCCGATGCCACGACCGGCGCCGGTGATCAGGACATTGGTCATCGGATATTCCTTTTTCGTACAGTTACTTCGATCTCGATTTTCATTCGCGGGTCGATCAGTTGCGCGATTACCGCCGTCGCGGCTGGCCGGGCAACCCCAAACCATTCATGCATTACGGGCATCAGGCGCTGCATGTCGGCTGAATCTGTCAGCGTATACTGCACCCGTACCGTATCGTTGATTGACGCTTCGGATTCCTTCAGAACCTGTTCGATATTTCGAAAGGCCTGTTCGGCCTGCTCCACGACATCATCCGAGATGGTGCCTTCGGAGTAATTCATGCCGGTAGTACCAGCGACAAACACCCAGTCCCCGTCAACGACTGCGCGGGAATAGGCGTAGTCGGCTTCCAACCGAGAGCCGGAGGAGATGAGTTTGCGCATGGCCCCTCCATACTCGTGAAGTCGGCATAAAGTAAATGCAGTATGACACAAGAAGGCGTGCGCCTTGATGGACGGCAGCTTGACCGGTCGCCCGCCTAGCCTTCCACGATTTGGTGTTCTCCGGAGCTTCGCCAGAAAGCGATGCGTAAATCAAGCAGACAACATGGCCGTGCAGACGTTCAAGGATGCCCGCTGACCGCTGTTGTACAATATCCGGAGCGATGATAACGAAGCAGCGCACGCTGGTTCAATAGACGAATCGGCAAAGCTGCCGATGTTTGCTGATCGGTTATCATGGCCATCCGACAGGGCTTTTGACCGCCGCCGGCGCTCGGCTGATCATTCGCTCGTTCAGTCGCCAAAGAGTGCGCCGCGGCATTTTCCGTGTTATATCCTGCCGGGATATGACCTTGCCCAAGTCGACAAACGTCGCCCGACACCGAAAGGATTGCGCCGTGTTCGGCCCTTTCCGGAAATCTGCATGATGGTCCCATGACTGTTGTTACTCGTTTCGCTCCTTCGCCGACGGGGTTCCTTCATATCGGCGGCGCCCGGACGGCGCTGTTCAACTATCTGTATGCGCGGAAGCATGGCGGGCGGTTTATGCTGCGGATTGAGGATACTGATCGGACGCGCTCCACCGAGGAGGCCAAACGCGCTATTTTCAACGGTTTGCGCTGGCTGGGCTTGGAATGGGATGGCGAACCGGTTTACCAGTCGACTCGAGCGGACCGACACGTCGACATTGCGCAAGCGCTGCTGAGCAAAGGCAAGGCTTACCGTTGCTATTGCAGCCCCGAGGAACTGGCAGTGATGCGCCAAGCCGCCCGCAAGCGCGGTAGCGGGCGGCTTTACGACGGGAAATGGCGTGATCGGGACCCGTCGGAGGCGCCAAGGGGTGTTGCGCCGGTGATACGCTTCAAGGCCCCGCTCAAGGGACAAACAGTAGTGGAGGACATCGTCCAGGGCGCAGTCACTGTCCAGAACGATCAATTGGACGATATGGTGCTGCTTCGCGCGGACGGATCGCCGACCTACATGCTGTCCGTGGTAGTCGATGATCACGACATGGCGATCACCCATGTAGTTCGTGGAGACGATCATCTGACCAACGCGATCCGGCAGAAACAGCTGTATCTGGCAATGGGTTGGGAATTGCCCGCCTTTGCCCACATCCCGCTGATTCTCGGCCCGGACGGCGCGAAGATGTCGAAGCGGCACGGGGCGCTGGGCATTGACGCCTACCGCGACAGGGGGTTTCCGCCAGAAGCCGTGTGCAACTACCTCGCACGATTGGGCTGGAGCCATGGAGATGATGAAATCTTCTCCATCGAGCAAGCCTCCGGCTGGTTCGAAATCGGCGATATCGGCAAGTCGCCATCCCGCTTTGACCTCGTCAAGTTGACCAGCCTCAGTGCCCACTATCTCAAGGAGATGGACGACACACGACTGATTGAGAAGGTGATGCCGCTGATTGCGGACCGGCTAGGTCGGGCACTGACTGGCAAACAGCGGGACCGGCTTGCGGCTGGTCTGCCTGGGTTGAAGGGACGGGCAAAGACCCTGCTGGAGCTGTCGGAAATTGCGCTGCTCTACTGTCGCGAGCGGCCACTGGAGCCGGACGACAACGCGATCAAGCTGCTGGACAGCGAGGCCAAGGCCAAGTTGGCCTTGGCGCGCGAGGCTTTGGCAGCCGTCGAGAGATGGTCGGAGAACGCCGCCGAGGCGGCACTGCGCACGGCAGCCAACGACGCTGGCGAGAAATTGGGCAAGATTGCCCAGCCCTTGAGGGTAGCGCTGACGGGCGGCACGGTATCGCCAGGCATCTTTGAAGTCCTTGGAGTCTTTGGAAAAACGGAAAGCATCAGCCGGATTGATGATGTGCTCCAGTAAGTCGCAGGCTAGATTGCCCCTAACCGCGCTCAACTTCCTGATTCGTATCAGCTCTTGATTTGCCTGAGTCTCTTAAGAGTTTATCTTCTGGCTTCATGTTGCACTGCACTCTGGGCCACAGGCAGTCGACGAGCGAGTTGAATGCAGAGCATGAATGATGGTGCGCCGCTTGAAACGATAGAACAGGAAACGCGAGAATTATGGAAAAAGTGTCCGAAGCTGTCGGCGCCGTCGTCAGGGAAACAATCACGGTTACCGATAACGTCACGGGCAAGAGCCTGGAACTTCCTGTTTTTCATGCAACTGAAGGACCGCGTGTTGCCGATATTCGGCGACTGTACCGTGATATGGGCATTCTTACCTATGATCCCGGTTTCACCTCCACAGCCAGCTGCGAATCGGAAATCACCTTCATCGACGGCGACGAAGGCGTGCTGCTGCACCGGGGATACGCCATAGAGGATCTGGCTGAGAAAAGCGATTTTCTGGAAGTCTGCTACCTGCTGCTCTACGGCAGTCTGCCGAACGCCGCGGAGAAAGCGGACTTCGAACAAACCATCACCATGCACACCATGGTGCACGAGCAGATGCGAACCTTTTTCAGCGGATTCCGTCGCGACGCGCATCCCATGGCGATCATGGTGGGTGTTGTTGGCGCAATGTCTGCCTTCTATCACGACAGTACGGACATCCACGATCCGCATCAGCGGATGGTTGCATCGCACCGCCTCATTGCCAAGATGCCGACCATTGCGGCCATGGCCTACAAATACTCGATTGGCCAACCATTCTTGTATCCACGAAACGATTACAGCTACACGGAAAATTTCCTGCACATGACGTTTGAAGTACCTTGCGCCGACAAGCCCATATCGCCGGTACTGTCGCGCGCAATGGATCGCATCTTCATCCTGCACGCCGACCATGAGCAGAACGCGTCGACTTCCACTGTCCGGTTGGCAGGTTCGTCGGGCGCCAACCCCTTTGCCTGCATTGCCTCCGGCATCGCATCCTTATGGGGACCGGCGCATGGCGGGGCGAACGAAGCCGTCCTGAACATGTTGAACGAGATCGGATCCAAGGACCGTATTCCGGAATACTTGCAAAAGGCCAAGGACCAGAACGATCCGTTCCGCCTGATGGGCTTCGGGCATCGGGTCTACAAGAGCTATGATCCGCGAGCCGCGGTCCTCAAGAAGTCGGCCGACGAGGTGCTGGACGAGTTGGGTGTGCGCCACGAGCCGCTGCTGGAACTGGCCATGGAACTGGAACGGATTGCCCAGGAAGACGAATATTTCCAGGATCGCAAATTGTTCCCGAACGTCGATTTCTACTCGGGTATCATCCTCCGGGCGACAGGCTTCCCGGTCTCGATGTTCACGGTACTGTTCGCGCTGGCGCGGACCGTCGGTTGGATCGCGCAGTGGATGGAAATGATTGAGGACCCGGTACAGAAGATCGGACGCCCCCGCCAACTCTACACTGGCAAACGACGCCGCCCCTATGTGCCGTTGGACCAGCGCTAAGCGCTAGGAACGCTCCACCAACTCGATCTTGTAGCCATCCGGATCCTCAATGAAAGCAATCAGCGTCCTGCTGTGCCTCATTGGTCCCGCCGGTCGGGGGACGCTGACGCCTGCAGCTTTCAACTTTTCGCAGGTGCGATAGATATCCGGAACGCCAAGCGCAATGTGGCCATAGCCAGTGCCCAGTTCATAGGGCTCTTCCTGATCCCAGTTGTAGGTCAGCTCCAGAACCGTGTTCGATGCTTCATCGCCATAACCGACAAAAGCCAGGGTAAACCGGCCCTCAGTATAATCGTTCTTCCTCAGCAACTTCATGCCCAGATGCTCGGTATAAAAGGCAATCGACTTGTCGAGATTCTTAACCCGCAACATCGTGTGCAGCAGGCGGAAAACAGGTTTGTTGTCATTCATGCTCGCAGCCCTCGCTAATGATCCTCAAGATCGCCCGTGCGGCAATGTCACTTGGTTTTTGTCCTGGCACCGAAAGATGTGCAGCGGTGTCACGAATACGCTTCGCTTGCGCTGCACGCAATGACGGGTCGTGCAACAGCGGTGCCAACGCCGAAACGATGCCATCTGGCGTGCATCGGTCGAGTACGTATTCCGGCATGATCTCTGCGGCCGCCAGAATATTGATTGCCGACACATGAGGGGTATTGATGATAAGGCGGGCAGCCTTGCCTTCGTGCCAAGGCAGCTTGTAACAGACCACTGTCGGCGTGCCTGCCACCGCCAGTTCGATCGTAACAGTGCCAGACGCGGCGAGCGCTACGTCGCTGATGGCAAAGACGACATGCTTGTACTGTTCGGCCGGCACGGTTACCAGCGATGTCGGCCAGTCTTCCAGAAAAGCCTTGGCGTAGTCTGCAACCGATCTGACCAACGGGACGAGGCAGGTGGGCGTCATCCCTTGAGCTGTCAACCGCTGCATCACGGTGCGATAGAGCGAAAGGTGGCGCCGCACTTCTTTCCTGCGGCTCCCGGGCAGGAGGGCAAGAGTAGGTGTTGCGGTGTTTGCCAAATGGGCCAGACGAAAAGATTTAATCTCTTTATCAATCGGTGGATCCGGCTCGGCAGCTGGATGACCTACAAAAGTAGTAGGCAAGCCATGTGCCTCGAACCAAGGCGCTTCGAACGGGAAGATGGTCAGCAAGTGACGAAGATGGCGGGAGATGCGCTTGGCTCGACCCGCCCGCCATGCCCAAACCGTCGGTGCTACATATTGGACTAGCGGGATATTCAGCGGCTGGAGGCGCTCGCCCATTTTTTGAGACAGGGTCTGGGCATCAATCATGACGATACAGTCCGGCCGGCAGGCCACAATATCGTCCTCCAACTGGCGCATGCGGCGCAGGATATGCCAGATGCCTGGCAGAAAATCGAGGCCCATGACTGAAAACAGATCAATCGGAAAGAGGCTCTCCATGCCGACTGTCGCCATGGCCGGCCCACCGATGCCGGCAATCGCGATATTGCCTTCCGACTGGTGTAACAGCGCCGAGATCAGGTGGCTGCCGATCTGATCGCCGGAAGGTTCGCCGACGATGAAATAGACCAGCGGCGGTTTCGATGCGCATTCCAGGCTTTCAGCCATCGGCATCGGGGCGCATCTGGCTGTCATCAAGCCGAATACCGACAAGGAACATCTTGGCGTTGTCCGCTGCCGCCAGCACAGCTTCGCGGTTGACAACCAGCGTTCCGCCAGCTTGGACGACGATGCCGCGCAAGCCGGCGTCAGCCGCTTTATCGACCGTCGCTACGCCGACAGTCGGCATGTCCACGCGGCGGTCTTGGCGGACTTTCTTGATCTTGACCAGGACACCGCCACTGCCCTTGCGGTGCAGGTTCCTGCAGCGCTCAAGCAAGGCGTCAGTGCCTTCGATCGCCTCAACGCCCAACACAAGCTTCTCCTGGATGACCACGGCTTGGCCGACATCCAGATCGCCGAGTTTGCGCGCTACCTCTAGGCCGCGCGCAATGTCAATCTCCGCCTTGGCATCGGGTTTTCGCCTCGTCATGACGCCTTCGGGCGCCAACAGGCCCGTTACGAGGTCTTGGATGGCCAGGATCCGGAAACCCATTCGCTCCAGTTCGCCGATAACGGCGCGCAACAGACCATCGTCACCCATCGCCTTCATCGCTGCCCGAGCCATGAAGGCAGCGCCTTTTGCGTCGGGGCGCAGTTCGCGCATTCCCGGACGTCGTACGCGGCCGATCATGACCACATCCTGGACGCCTTCCCTCTTGGCGCTCTTCTCAAACTGGGACACGGAACCCAAGCGGATACGCTCGTGCGGGGCTTTGAAGACCGCCGGGTCGTCGGCATGTCCTTCCAAGGCGAAGACAAAGTAGGGTCGGTCCGCCTTTTCGCAAGCTTCGATGGCAAGCGCCGGGATATCACCGCCGCCGGCGATTATGGCAAGCTTGCGATTCTCGTCGTCAGCCACTGCTTGTCGCGGGCTGGCAGATCGGCCGCACGGGGTCTGCCCGCAGGAACTCGATAATCTCCTGCACGGCCGTATGCTCGCCAAAAAGGTCCGCCACATCGTTGGTGCGCTCCGTCAGCGTTCCTTCTGCGGCAAATAGCATGCGATAGGCCCGTCGAAGGGTATGGATTTGATCTCGGGTAAATCCGCGCCGCCGGAGACCGATCAGGTTCAGACCGGACAGTCCAGCCCGCACTCCCGTGACCAGGCCGTACGGAATAATGTCGGCTTCGGTTGCAGACATGCCGCCAATCATGACATGCTTGCCGACACGGCAGAATTGCTGCACTGCTGAATTGCCGCCAATAATCACATGGTCGCCGATCGTAACGTGTCCGCCCATTACAGAATTGTTGGCCATGATCACGTTATTGCCAACTGTGCAATCGTGCGCGACGTGAGAATTTACCATGAACATGCAACTATCGCCGACCACAGTCACGCCACGCCCTTTTACGGTCCCGGTGTGCAACGTCGCGTGTTCGCGAATGATGTTGTTCTCGCCGACCACCAGACGGGTGGGCTCGCTCTTGTAGCTCAAATCCTGAGGCGGCAGACCGACACAGGCGTGGGGGTAAATGGTGGTTCCTGCGCCAATGGTCGTATGCCCGTCGACCACGGCATGTTGCATTACCGTAACGTTGTCGTGCAAAATAACGTCTGGCCCGATTGTGGCATACGACCCAATGCTGACCGATTCAGGTACCGACGCCGCCGGATCGACGATGGCTGAAGACGGGATGTCGGGCATGAGCTGCAGTCGATTTCAACCGCTGTCAGCGACGATCATGGCGGTGTACGTAGCCTCGGCCACAATGTCGTCACCCACTTTGCACTGACCATCAAATTTCCAGACGAGCTTGCGGGCGTGGCGCTTTCGAACATGAATTTTCAGTTGATCACCGGGTCCAACAGGCTTTCGAAACCGCGCATCCTCGACCGACATGAAGTAGACCAGCTTTCCTTTCATCTCCGAGCCCATCGTCTCGACCACCAGAATCCCGGCCGCTTGCGCCATGGCCTCGACCATCAGTACGCCGGGCATTACTGGCGCATCTGGGAAATGACCTGAAAAAAAGGGTTCGTTGATCGTTACGTTCTTGATCCCGATAGCGCTTTCACCGCGGACCACATCCTCCATACGGTCAACCATCAGGAAAGGATAGCGGTGCGGCAGCAGTTGCATGATCCGCTTGATATCAAGTATCGATGGAAGCTTATCGTCAGTCACCGGTCAACCGCCCTGATGCAACGGCTCGGGAAATCCAGCCGCAGCCGCGCTATTTCTTGTCTTCCTGCGCCTGGCCGCGCCCTTGCCGGACTTCGTCCTTCTTATTGTTTACGGGGTCCTTGTACCTCAAGGGCAACTTGGGCAAGCGTTTGTTCAAGCGGGCGACGACCTTATCGGTAATATCATACTGGGGCGCCGCGTGGATCAATGTGGCCTGGTTAAGCACCAGCGTGTAGCCTGCTTCTACAGCTAGCGACTTCACGACCAGAACGACTTCTTGGCGAAACTTGGCAAAAGACTGCTGGAAAGACTGGCTAAGGGCTTCGCTGCGTGCCCGACTCTGGCGGCGCATCTTGACCATGTCTGCCTGAAGCACCCGGACCCGCCGTTCGTACTCTCCACGGGACATTTCCTTGTCCTTGCGAAGTCGAGTATACTCCGCCTGCATTTCTTTGTCGCTGGAAACAAATTCTTTTTCGTACTTCCTCCGCAACGCCTGCAACGCATCGCGAATGGCCTGCATGGCCCGCGATGACTGCTGAACCCTTTGAACATCGACAACGGCAACCTTTGCGGTGGGGTTGCCCGACTGCGCAATGGCAGCAGACGACATGGCCATTGTCAAAGTCGCGGCAATAGCCGCTAATCCGGTCTTGATCATGATCTAGAATCTGACTCCGAATCGAAAGTTGAACAATTGGGTTTGGTCAAGAGATTGTTTTGCGACCGGAAAGCCGAAATTGAGCCGCAGGGGCCCCAGCGGCGACCGCCAAGATAGGCCGAAACCCACCGTGACGCGCGGCGTTGCCCGGTCCAGCAGCGCGGGACCAGAGACATCAATACCAAACGCGCTGCCGACATCCGTAAAAACGCGGCCTTTCAGTCCCAACTCCTTGGGCAGCCCCAACGGAAACGCCATTTCTGCTGTGACGACCCAGAAATTGTTGGCACCGAGCGAATCGCCTGTACGGCGATCACGTGGGCCTACGCCGCCGAATTCAAACCCACGCAGGTTGTTACCGCCCAAGAAAAAGCGTTCATGCAGGCGCACATCCTGCCCGATACCGCCAATGTGATTGGCTTCGCCGAGGAGCCAGATAACCCAGCCCTCACTCACGGACATCCAGTATCCAGCATTGCTGGATATCTTGTAGAAGGCTTCAGATCCACCCAAGCCTGCGAAATTGCTGCCGCCGCGGACGACAAAACCATCCGTCGGGTCAAACCGGTTGTCTCGCGTGTCCCACGTAACTGCCGTGCCAATTATGGAGGTCGTCGAACTGCCGCGCTCGGCCCTGATGAATTCGGAAGCTGACGATGCGACACCCTTTACACGTCGATTGGACAGTTCGTAGACAATGCTTTGTCGGACATTCTCTGTCAGCCAATATCCCGCACGAAGACGACCGCCAATTGATTCGACTCGAAAAGACGAATCCTGAGAGAAGTTGCCTTGATAGCCTCGATCTATCCGAAAGACATCGACGCCAAAAGCAACATCTCGTTCCAGAAAATGCTTGTCCGTGAAACTGAAGTCGATCTGGGATGATCGTAAAGACAACTGCAGAGACAAGCGAAGGTCGTAGCCACGGCCCAAGAAATTGGTTTCCCTGACACCGATGGTACCGAGCGGGCCGTCCTGGGTTGAAAATCCCCCGCCTATTGACAATTCTCCGGTCGACTTTTCAGTAACTTCAACCGTCAGGCGCACCTTGTCAGGCGCCGTACCGGCAGATCGGTTGATGTCGACCTTTTCAAAATAGCCCGTGTTGACCAGGCGCCGACGTGACTGGCGAATCTTGGTGGTGTTGAAGGCGTCTCCTTCGGCAACCAGGATTTCGCGTCGAATCACGGAATCCCGTGTACGCACGTTGCCGATAATGTCGATCCGTTCGATGAATACCCTTGGCCCCTGTTCAACCACAAAGGTGACGGCGGCCGTCTTGGCTTCTTTGTTGAGGTTGACACGGGGGAGCACCCGAACAAAAGCATACCCGTAGCTGCCAGCAACATCTGCCAGTGCGACGATGGTTCGCTGTACCTTGTCTGCACTGTAGCGGCCGCCGTCAGCCGCCTTGACGGCGCCGCGAAGACGACTGGAATCGATCCGCCGCAGTTGTGATTCGATGGTCAGCTTTCCGAACCGGTAGCGCGGTCCTTCCTGCACCGTGATGGTGATGAAAAAGCCCTGCCTGTCAGGCGACAACTCGGCGACCGCCGACAATACGCGGAATTCGGCAAATCCGCGATCCAAGTAAAAGCTGCGCAGGATTTCCTTGTCCGCATCCAGCTTGGCCGGATCATAGACGTCGGAACTTCCGAAAAAACGCCAGAAAGCGGATTCCTTGGTATTGATCGCGTCACGCAACGTGCTGTCGGAATAGACCTTGTTGCCGATAAAGCTGACCCGGCGCACCAGCGTCTTATCACCTTCCTCAATCTCGAAAACCATGTCCAAGCGATTTTGCGAGCGTGGGATGACCTTTGGCGTGATGGTCGCTGCAAAGCGCCCGGCAACCCTGTAGGCAGCCAGCATTCGACGGACGGCCTCTTCGACCTTGGCGCGGGAATAAACAGTGCGGGGCTGAATATTGGCTTCGGACGCCAGATCCTCGTTGTTGATCTGGACGTTCCCTTCAAAGGCGACACGATTGACAATGGGATTTTCGACGACGCGAATGATCAAGTCGTTGCCTTGGCGTCGGAATGACACGTCCCGGAACAAGCCGGTGCCGTAAAGTGCTTTCAGGGATTCATCGATCTTGGATTGATCGAAGCGGTCCCTCTGCTTGATGATCAAATATCCGGCGATCGTTTGGGGATCAATGCGCCGCGTCCCTTGGACGATGATGTTGCGTACAAAACCGTCTCTGGTCTGGGCCGATGCAGGACCGACGGATGTTGCCGCCATGATCCCTGCTAGCAGCACTACGCCCAGCAACAAACCCGTCAATATCCGCACGCCGTCCCTTTCGCAACAATTCAGCGCGATTTCCGACCCCAACCGGTAACCGCGCTGCTGGCAATATCACGAATTGTGTGCTCCGAACAGTCGGAGCAAATCGTTCCACGTTACAACGACCATCAACGTTAATACCAAAGCCATTCCGATACGAAAACCATATTCTTGGGCCTTAGGTCCCAAAGGTTTGCCGCGAATCGCTTCGATTCCATAGAACAACAGATGTCCGCCGTCCAGCATTGGCACCGGAACAAGGTTGATCAGGCAGAGAGAGAGCGATAAGGCGCCCATGAACCAGACGAAGGCATACGGCCCAATTTGCGCCATGTCGCCGGACATTTCTGCGATGCGCAGGGGGCCGCCCAAATCACGGAACTCTCGTTTACCCACGATCATCTGATGGATCGCAGTGGCTGTCGTGGTCGTCAGGAACCAAGTTTCCTTCACCGCAGCCCACATTGCGGCTAATGGCGCGTACACTTTTTTGGGCGGCGGCGCAACGCCGATTCCCAGCTGACCGACAGTGCGCTTAATACCGTCGGAGTCGGTATAGTCGTGTTTCTTTGGCACAACAGTCAGCGTTACTTCCTGACCATCTCGCAGAACTCGCATGGCCATCGGCTTTTCTGGGTTGGCGACGATGATCTTGCGCACCTCCTGGAAAGTGGCGACCCTCTGGCCATCAATACTCAGTATGCGGTCGTTGCTGGAGAGTCCGGCATCGGCAGCGGCAGAATTGTCCAGGATTCGACCGACCACTGGCGCCACCATGCGCCAGGCGCCCAGAAACCCGAACTCCTGCTCGTTGCCATGCTTGTCGGGGATCATGCGTGGTTCTGGCGTCAGGGTCAGCGCGCGTCCAACGGCGCCGCGTCGGATCATAAGCGGCAATGCCTCGCCTGGATGGAGCAGTGCCAGCTGTTCGACTTGCTCGAAACGTTCGATCGATCGACCGTTGAATTCCACGATCAGGTCGCCAACCCGCAGTCCGGCATTCTCTGCCGCGCTGCCAGCAAGAACGTGTCCAACAATCGCGGGCGTATGCCGCTGGCCGGCAGTCATGAACAGAAGGGCGAAGACTAGCACTGCAAAGACATAATTGAAGAAGGGACCGGCAAAAACGATCGCCGAGCGTTGTCCGACGGTCTTGTGATGAAAGCTGATCTTCTTTTCTTCCCGGGTCATGGAACGGACCGTGTCATCTGACTGGCTCGCGACGTCAGCGTCACCAAACATCTTTACGTATCCACCAAGGGGAATGGTGCAGAATTTCCAGCGCGTCCCGATCTTGTCATTCCAGCCGAACAGTTCCGGTCCAAACCCGATGGAAAATACCTCCACCTTCACGCCGTTCCGGCGGGCGACATGATAGTGACCCCACTCGTGGACAAACACGAGCACCGTCAAGATGATGAAAAATGGAAGGACGTAAGTCCAGAGAACCGCAATGAATTCCATTGAACGATGACCTGATCAAGGGTGCGCCAAGGAGCAGGTTTTTGCTGTTGCCTACTTTCCCTGACTTAGGTTTGATGAGGAATTAGTAATTTAGAATCAAAGCACTAATTCCCGTTATTAATTGATTGAACCAGTTGTCACCAGCATTCCTTGAAACCGCGCTTGGCGGAAGATGGGATATCTTTGGGAATTACAAAGGTAACTTGACATAAGTAAATCATTACGAGAAAATATTTATTCACAAAAAAATTCATGTCAACTTAAGGTATTATTTGGCTATTTTGATAAATTCGCAATCAAGTCTTCTGCGGTGTTACGCGCTTCTTGATCGACTGCTATCACTTCTTCGATCGAAGAAATGGAGCCGCCAGACATCCGCGTCAGCGTTTCTCCTACAATTTCGGTTATTTCAAGAAATCCGATACGATGTTCAAGGAACGCTGCGACTGCAACTTCGTTGGCAGCATTCAGGATCGCTGGCGCGGAGCCTCCCTCCTGCAAGGCGGCATAGGCCAGATCGAGGGCTGGAAAGCGCTCACGATCCGGCGCATGGAAAGTCAACGAGCGGATGGCGGTCAGATCCAGCTTTGGAGACGGCGTGGCCATGCGGCGCGGCCAAGCCATGGTATAGGCAATAGGTGTCCGCATGTCGGGTGAACCCATCTGCGCCAACGTCGACCCGTCGACATATTCGACCATGGAGTGGATCACCGATTGCGGATGAACGACAACGCTGATCTGATCTTTTTCGACCGGGAACAAATGCCACCCCTCGATGACCTCCAGTCCCTTGTTCATGAGGGTTGCGGAATCGACGGAAATCTTGGCTCCCATATCCCAATTCGGGTGCGCCACGGCTTGCGCAGGCGTCGCGGCGGCCATTGCTTCTTGACTCCACGACCGAAAAGGTCCGCCTGATGCTGTCAAAATGATGCGCTCCACGCGTTCAGGTTGTTCGAAGTCGAAAACCTGAAAGATGGCGTTGTGCTCCGAATCGACGGGTAGCAACGTCGCGCCGCATCGCTGGATTTCTGCGTGGACGAGGTTGCCGGCGCACACGAGGGATTCCTTGTTGGCCAAAGCGACTATTTTTCCCTGACGCACTGCGTTCAACGTCGGCTTCAACCCGGCGGCACCCACGATTGCAGCCATTATCCAGTCTGCCGGACGCGCTGCAGCCTCGGCAATCGCCGCGGCGCCGGCCGCCACATCGATACCGGTTCCGGCCAGGTTTTCCTTTAGATCGGTGTAAAGGTCAGAATTGCCGATCACGGCCAACCGCGCCCCGAAGCGCTTAGCCCGTTTCGCCAACAAGGGAACGTTCTGATAGGCTGTCAAGGCTTCTACGGAGTATGCGTCTGGTTGGCGGGAAACCAGATCCAGCGTACTTTCGCCGATCGAACCCGTTGCGCCAAGAATGGTAATCCGACGAGGCTCACCGGGTGTTTCAGGCAATGCTAAATCCATGGTGTCTCCACTCCGCCGCGCCACCAAGCCAGCAGTGCGACTACGATCATTGCTGAGATAAGGCCGTCAGCCCGGTCCAGAAAGCCACCATGCCCCGGGATCAGGCTACTCGAATCCTTGGCTTCAAACCGTCGTTTCAGCAGGGATTCAAACAAATCTCCCACTTGGGCGACCAGGCTGACGACCAGCGCAGCCGCGATGTGGAAGCCAACTGCGTCGCGATCAGCAGCCAAGGCAAATACAAGTCCTGACAACGCGGCGCAGGAAAGACCCCCAAAGAATCCGGACCAAGTCTTCCGAGGGCTGACGTGCGGCGCCAATTTGGGACCACCCAGCACGCGCCCGGCCAGAAAAGCGCCGATATCGGTGAAGGCGACTACACAGAAAACCCAGACCACGACCCAGACGCCGTTCTGGAATTGGTCATATAAGGCGATGGCTGCCCAGGCGCCGCCGCCAACATAGATCACGCCCGCCCCCAGCCATGCCGACTCACCGAATGTCTTTTGCCGCCCGATCAAAGCGGCTGTCAACGCTGCCAGAATCAAAGCCAAAGACGCTCCGCCATTCACCTTGAAGGTGGCCAAAACGACCACGACAAGGCAGCCGAGCAGCACGGCAGCACCCCCTGCCCCCACTGCGCCGCGGCCACATAGTCTCGCCCACTCCCATGCCATCAGGCCAGCCGCACCAAAGACCAGCAAATGAAAAAATGGTCGGCCGAAATAAAGGCAGGCAATCAAGATCGACGAAAGAACGAGCGAAGAAACGGTTCGCGCCAACATTTCTCGCCCGCTGCCGGACACCTGACCTGTTACTCGAACGGCGATAGCAAAATCCGATGCCGTTCCGGGCTTATACAACAGCGCCATAGCGGCGCTCCCGTTGACAATATTCGGAAACTGCTGCGTACAGCGCCTCAGCATCGAAATCAGGCCACAGGCACTTGGTAAAAACCAGTTCGGCATAGGCAGACTGCCATAACAGGAAATTACTGAGGCGTTGCTCACCACTAGTGCGAATGACCAGATCTGGATCCGGAATGTCGTTGGTCAAAAGGTGACGTGAAAATTCTTCCTCGCAAATCGCTTCCAAATCGACAGCGCCCCGGATCACATCAGACGCCAGGCGCCGAACGGCTCCAAGAATTTCGTCGCGACCGCCGTAGCTCAGGGCAATGACCAGAGTCAGCGTATCATTTCCTGCCGTTCGCAATTCGGCGCTCTCAATCAACTTGATGATGTCTTTCGGGAGACGAGAGCGATCGCCGATGAAACGGATCTTGACTCCCTCTTTATGCAGTTCTGCGATTTCGCTGCGCAAGTAAAACCGTAACAGCCTCATCAGTTCCTTCACCTCGGCAGCCGGGCGCTTCCAGTTCTCTGAAGAAAAGCCGTACAGCGTCAGAAATCCGATCCCCGCCGCGATCGCCGCCTTGACCGTATGCCGGACGGCTTCAACGCCACGACGGTGTCCTTGGGTTCTGGGCAACCCGCGGGCTGCCGCCCACCGCCCGTTACCATCCATGATGATGGCGACATGACGAGGTGGCGCTTCTGTTATGGCTTGGGGCGAGACCGCTTCCATCAGCACTACTCAAACTTGCATTATCTCGCCCTGTTTCTGGGCGAGGAGATCATCAATATCCTTGACATGCTCGTTGGTCGTCCTCTGAACGTCTTCCGACCGGGCGCGTTGTTCGTCCTGAGAGATGTCACCTGCCTTCTCAGCCTTCTTCAACCGCTCCATGCCATCACGGCGGACATTGCGCACGGCGACTCGTGCCTGCTCCGCATAATTGCCCGCAACCTTGACCAGTTCCTTGCGCCGCTCCTCCGTCAGTTCCGGCAGCGGAACCCGGATTACTTGCCCTTCCGTCTGCGGGTTAAGCCCAAGATCGGATTCGCGGATGGCCTTTTCGACGGCACCAACGAGATTTACGTCCCAGACCTGGACTGACAACAACCGGGCCTCGGGTACCGAAATATTGCCGGCCTGCTTCATCGGCATCTGGGCGCCGTAGGCTTCAACGCTAATCGACTCCAGCAAGCTGGTGTTTGCTCGACCGGTGCGCAGGCCCGCCAGATCGTTGCGAAACGCTGCCATCGCGCCATCCATTCGACGTTTGATATCCTTGAGGATCGGGTCAATCATGGTTCAGCCTCCTCATTCTTGTTGGCGCCTTCTGCCAGCGTGTTGATGCGGCGTCTCCCGGCAACGATTTTATCAGAATGGCGTGTCGGGGGAACGCCCTATTCAGAAATAATCGTGAATTCACCCTTACCGTGAACGACCTCGGCGATGGATCCGGTCCGCTGAATGGAAAAGACCAGAATCGGGATACCGTTTTCCCGGGCCAAGGCAATGGCGGTGGTGTCCATCACTTTCAGATCGCGACTCAGGACATCCGAAAAAGTGAGTGCTTGGTAGCGCTTGGCGTCCGGGTTGGTCACGGGATCATCGGTGTAGACGCCATCCACCTTGGTGCCCTTGAACAGCGCATCACAAGTCATTTCTGAAGCGCGTAGCGCGGCGGCTGTATCGGTAGTGAAAAAGGGATTTCCAGTGCCGGCTGCGAAGATCACTACCCGACCTTTTTCAAGATGTCGAACGGCGCGACGGCGAATGTAAGGTTCGGAGACCGTTGACATAGGAATCGCGGACTGGACCCGGGTTTGTACGCCTAACTGTTCAAGCGCGCCTTGGATTGCCAAGGAGTTCATCACCGTGGCAAGCATTCCCATATAGTCTCCGGTTGCCCGCTCAATGGCGTGCGCCGCCGACTGGATACCGCGAAAGATATTGCCGCCGCCGACCACGAGGCACACTTCTATACCGATATCCCGGATAGACTTTACCTCGGCGGCGATACGCTCCAGTGTATTGGAATCGAGACCAAAGTTTCGATGACCCATCAGTGCTTCGCCGGAAAGCTTCAGAAGGACTCGCCGGTATTTCGGTTCATCCTTCATGGTCGTCTAATTCCTCGATTGTCTTGCACGCGCGATCGGAACGCCCGTATCTGGCGAGAAGCTCATCAGCCTGTAAGCTGCGCCACTTCGGTCGCGAAATTATCTTCTTTCTTTTCGACGCCTTCGCCAAGCTGATAGCGCAGAAAGCCGGTAATCTCAATCGACTCGCCAAGCTCCTTGGATGTCGATTCAACTATTTCCGAAACCTTGGACTGACCGTCGATCACCCAAGTCTGATTCAGAAGCACGACCTCCTCGTAGAACTTACGAATCCGGCCCTCAATCATCTTTTCCACAATTTCGGGCGGTTTTCCGCTGGCGGCGGCCTGCTCGCGCAGGATGTCGCGTTCCTTCTCGACTGCAGCAACGTCGAGATCTTTCGTTCCAACGGCTTGGGGGTCGTTTGCCGCTACATGCATCGCCATCTGCTTGCCTAAAGCCTGCAAGGTTTCCGGGTCGGCGGCAGACTTCACGCCAACCAGCACGCCAATCTTGCCCAAACCGGGTGCTGCGGCATTGTGCATGTACGAGGCGACGAAGCCCTGATCAACCGTGATGCCCGCTGAACGGCGCAGGGCGATATTCTCACCGATTGTCGCAATCAGGTTGGTCATCTCGCCTTCTACCGTCCTGTCGCAACCTGGATAGCCCGTGGCTTTCAAGGCCCTCATGTCGCCGTTCACGGACAGAGCCAGATCGGCAACCTGGCTGACGAACGACTGGAAGCCACTGTTGCGTGCAACGAAGTCGGTCTCCGAGTTCACCTCGACCAGCACGCCCCTGTCGCCGTCGATCCGCAGGGCAACCAGACCTTCTGCTGCTATCCGGCCGCTTTTCTTGGCGGCGGCGGCCAAACCCTTCTTGCGGAGCCACTCGCTGGCAACTTCGACGTCACCGTCGGCCTCGACCAGCGCCTTTTTGCAGTCCAGCATGCCGGCTCCGGTGCGTTCACGCAGTTCCTTTACCATTGATGCGCTGATCTGTGACATCTTGTCCTCTTGTGGATTGGTTGTCTGGCGGTCGCCGCGTCAATGCGGTTCGTGAAACGCGACTCAGAATTATCTCGTCACTGCGTCCGGCTTCGCGCCACCATCGGATATGGTGGCGTCTGGGTTCGCGACAATTGTGTCCGCTTCCAAGCCGGCATCAGCCGTCGGCAGTTCTTCGGAGGGCGTCACCTCGGCTTCGCCAATATCTCCGCCGGTCCGGGCCACTTCTTGCGCCAGGCCGTCGAGAACGGCACCCCAGAACAGATCAAGATACAGCTCAATCGCACGCAGTGAATCATCGTTGCCGGGCACAGGATAATCGATGCCCTTCGGATCGCTATTGCTGTCGATCACTGCGATGACGGGAATCTTCAGCTTGTTGGCTTCGGCAACGGCGATCGCTTCTTTGTTGGTATCAATGATGACGATGATCTCTGGGAGCGCAGACATATCCTTGATCCCGCCCAGGGCTCGCTCCAGCTTGTCTCTTTCACGGGTCAGTTGCAGCATTTCCTTCTTGGTCAGGCCTTGTGTTTCCTCCTCACTCGACAATTGTGCGTCGACCGTTTTCAATCTCGCAATCGATCGTTGTATCGTGGACCAGTTGGTCAGCATCCCGCCCAGCCAGCGATGATCAACATAGAATTGTCCGCAGCGCTCGTTGGATTGCGAGATCATGCGCGAAGCTTGGCGTTTGGTACCGACGAACAATACCCGTCCGCCGGCAGCCGCCACTTCGCGCAGGGCGTTCATGGCCCGGTGCAACATCGGCACCGTCTGTTGCAAGTCGATGATATGAACGTTATTGCGAGCACCGAAGATGAAGGGTTCCATCTTTGGGTTCCAGCGGCGCGTATTGTGTCCGAAGTGCACGCCAGCCTCAAGCAACTGGCGCATGGTGAAGCTAGGCATCGCCATGGCAATTTCCTTTACCGGTTTGACCGCCGCGGACGCTCTTTCCAACCCTCTCGCCATCGCGGCGGTCTGGTCGGACACCGGATCGACAAGTCCGGAATTCCCGGCTGCCGCAAGTCCGCGTGAGGTTTTGATGGACCGGGAAATACGGTGTCCAGTAGCTGGCGACAACCAGCTTCGGGCGCATGCGTCAAATGTCCTTGGCAAGGAGGAAAAGCCAGAACTGGTCGTATCCGCCCGTCATGTGCCCGTGACAGCGCTCCTAAGCCTTGCTGCAGGATTTACATGAACCAGAAACATCCTACGGGTTGGCCACCGATCCGGGACAGACGTCGACAGACGTTTGTCGTCGCCAGCAGAAAGACTGGCATCCCAAGAGGTCTTTCAAACATGGGAAATTACTACAACATCTTGGAGAACCATTAAGGAACTCCACAAAATTTAGTTGACAGATTTTCATATCACAGGTATCTGCTACTTCACAGGTGCACAGACGCGGACCTGCCCTGACACAGCAAAACCCGGTTCTTTTCTACAAGACCGGGTTTTGTTTGCGTCAGTTCTGAATGCAGCAACGATTTGATCGTCGCAACAAATCGGCTTTTCGATGAAAGCCCAGATCGCCGCTGATGTTGCTTGACGTTGCTTGATTTTTGACTCGGGAAAAAAGAAGGCGTCAGGTGCTTCGACGCGGACGCCCCAGCATGGCTCCGAAGAGCCCCTGACACCTTCTCTGCGGCTCCGCCCGGAAGGGCTCGCCGCATGGATCATCGACCCGCAGGTTTCGATCCTTTCGGCGCATCCCTTCGGACGCCCCGTCCAGTCCACACTCCTAGAAGAGTGCTTTCCGGATGCCGGTCCATCTTTCCGCTGACCCGAAAGTCCACGATCTGCTTTCCGGCTATAGCAACCAGTGCCCTAAGGCTCCAACTGCTGCTGCAACCTGCTTCCTTACGGCTGCCGGTTACATGGAGAAACATGCAATGCTCTGACGCAATAATCAACAATAAATTATGACAAATACTTGGAAATTCGGTAGATAAGTCGAGTAATTTACCTTAAATTTATCCACAACTTGGCTCAAAGCATTTTGATAAAGGTATATTTTTCTGTGGATAAAGTTATCCCCAAGAAATCGCATTCAAGGTGACAACCATCGATGGTCACACGAAGACGACCTTGAGAATTTCGCCGGATTTTGGGCGCGGAGCAACACTCGTGCGTACGGTTCGACACCAAGTCGTCCTACTTGGCCGCCGCTATCCTAGCGAAGTCTGTCGACACAATGTGAGCCAATAACATCGTCCGGTCTATGGCGCCAAAATACAGGACTGAATAAGTGTCTTCGACGATGGTCATGGCGGTATATTCGCCTTTGACCTTCAGGATCGAGAATTTCTGGCCGTTGATATTCTTGAATTCACCATTCTTCTCTTTCACGACCTTGGCATCCATGAAGGTATCCTTGCGGTTTTTCAAGGTCGCTGGCGTCTCGCTGCGCACCATGATCATGATGACGGGTTTATTGTCGGTGTCGAGGTAGACACGCTGGACGCGGACCTGCCCGGTTTCTATATTGTCCTCGACCCGCTCGCGGGCGCTAAATCCTTCCAACGGAGCCGGGAGGGCTGAAGCCAGTTTTTCGCCGTAGGTCGCCGCAGGTGGATTGTTCGTCTTCTGTGCGTGCGCAACGGCGGCCATGCCGAGGATGATGCCAAGGGCTGCAAGGTGTGGAGCCAATAGTTCGCCAGCTTTGCGCATTACCGGTGTTCTCGTATCAGGTTCGGAGAAATTTCCATCCGGCAATCTAGCATTGTAGCTCGTCTCACGCCAGTTCCGGCGCGGCGAGCCATCGACGGCTGAATTGTCGCCTAGCGATCTGGAATAACCGCCTTTTCTTTCTTAAGATCAAGCTACTGACCGAGCGCCAAGCGAGTCCGCCCATGATACCGCGTTATACCCGCTCTGCAATGGCTGCCATCTGGGAGTCGGCGAACCGGTTCCGCATCTGGTTCGAGATTGAGGCGCATGCCTGTCAAGCGCAGGAAAATCTGGGTATCATACCGCCGGGCACGACGGCAACGGTCTGGCGGAAAGGCAACAAATCCTATACGCCGGAGCGGATCGCGCGAATCGATGACATCGAGGCCGAGGTCAAACACGATGTCATCGCCTTCCTGACCGAACTGGCAGAACATGTTGGATCAGAGGCACGCTTCATTCATCAAGGGATGACCTCATCGGATGTCCTTGATACTTGCTTCGCCGTCCAGTTGGCCCAGGCGACGGACCTGCTTCTCGACGATTTGGACGCTCTTCTTGCGACGCTCCAGCAGCGCGCAGAGGAATACAAGTTCACATGGATCATGGCACGGAGCCACGGCATCCATGCCGAGCCAACGACATTCGGCGTAAAACTGGCTAGCCACTACGCAGAATTCGCCCGCTGCCGCAGGCGCATGGTCGCCGCCCGCGCAGAAATTACCACTTGCGCCATCTCCGGTGCGGTCGGCACCTTCGCGAATATTGACCCCGCTGTTGAAGCGTATGTTGCCGAACATCTCGGTCTTAATCCGGAACCGGTCTCCACACAGGTAATCCCGCGCGACCGTCACGCGATGTATTTTGCGACCCTAGGCGTTGTTGCCAGCGCCATCGAACGGTTAGCGGTCGAAATCCGACACCTGCAGCGCACCGAGGTTCGAGAGGCGGAAGAGTTCTTTTCTGAAGGTCAGAAAGGCTCATCTGCCATGCCGCACAAACGTAATCCGATCCTGACAGAAAACCTGACCGGACAGGCGCGTCTGATCCGCAGCATGGTCATCCCGGCGATGGAAAACGTCGCGCTTTGGCATGAGCGCGATATCTCCCATTCTTCCGTCGAACGCAATATCGGACCGGACGCAACCGTTGCGCTGGACTTCTCTCTCACGCGGATGACGAACATCATGGACAAGTTGATCGTCTATCCGGAGCGAATGCTGGAAAATGCCGACAGCCTTGGGGGTCTGCATAATTCGCAGCGAGTCCTTTTGGCGCTGACCCAGGCGGGCATGAGCCGGGAGGATGCCTATCGCGCAGTTCAGCGCAACGCGATGAAAGTCTGGCAAGAGAGGGCCAACTTCTCCGAACTCCTGAAAAGCGACGCTGAAATAGCTACTTGCCTGACCAATAACCGGATTGATGAGATGTTTGACCCCGACTATCATGCCAAGCATGTAGATACGATTTTTGATCGGGTATTCGGTGATTAGCGGACCGCCGAAGATCAAGATCGGTCAATTGAGTGAATACAGACGATTTTGTGCCTCGGCGCTTGCGCCGAACGCCATCCCGTTGCCTCTCCCGATGATATAGGATGAGCGCGGCGACCGAATTGCAGTGCTGAAATTCCAGACATCTCGGATAGTCTGATCTGATGAAAGCAGAGCACATGTTGCTGCGCAATTAATTGACATCGCAGTAGTGGGCGTTTCCATCCTGTAACGTCTGGCCAAGAAGCACTAGGCCGATGTCTGTTGATTTGGGAAAGCGAAGCCGACTGCCGTCGCTGTCAACACGAGCTATTACATTGGTCAATTGCACAAATATCAGGCTAATCTATCTTGATAAGTCCCGTAAGGATGGGACCGACCAGTCATTCGCTTTGACATGAGCGGTAACCTCAGTCTGACAGCCAACCAGGATTTCATGGACAATCTCGCTCCTTGAGACACGTTACTGATCGTCACTTCCCGGGTTTTCAGCGCGTTCGATGCAATGCTACAGATCGGTTCCACCGATCAGGAATGAAGGAATCCATCATGCCCAGCAGCCGATATGACGTCTATGAACGCCTGAAATTCGATTGGCCGGCCGATGGCGTCTTGCGGGTAACCATGCATAATCCCGACAATCCTTTGAACTCCACCGATATCAAGATGCATGAAGAACTGGGCCGTATCTGGCAAGATATTGATGCAGACCGGGATGTCGGCGCCGTGATTCTGCGCGGATCGGACAAGGCGTTTTCCGCTGGCGGCGATTTCAGCATGATTGACCAGATCATTGCCGACCATGGCTTCCGTATGAGGGTGCTGAAGGAGGCCCGCGACATCGTCTATAATGTAATTGACTGTTCACGGCCTACCATCGCGGCGATGAACGGGGTTGCCGTTGGTGCTGGCTTGGCGGCAGCCATGGTCTGCGACGTCACGATCGCCACCAGATCATGCCGAATTATCGATGGCCATACCAATCTGGGGGTGGCGGCAGGCGATCACTCGGTAATCTGCTGGCCACTGTTGTGCGGCATGGCCAAGGCGAAATACTATCTTTTAACCTGCGATACGCTGACCGGGGAAGAAGCCGAACGGATTGGTCTGATATCACTGGCGGTCGACGACGATGCTCTGGATGCCGAATCGTTACGCGTCGCGTCGAAGTTAGCGAACGGCGCGCGGACAGCCATCAGCCACACCAAGACGGCGCTGAACAACTGGCTGCGCATCAACGGCCCCTCCTTTGATGCATCGTTAGGCTTGGAGTTCCTGGCCTGGGATGGTCCGGAAGCCAAGGAAGGCATTGCGGCGTTGAAAGAAAAACGCAAACCCAATTTCGGTAAGATGCCTGTCTAGACTACCAGCCCGTTCACATCCCGCCGTTGGGTCGCGCGATCCTCCGGGACCCGGGTCAAGCAGCCTTGATGGCATCCTGCTTTACGCCAACACAGTCGGTTAGCCATTCCAGCATGGTATCAGCGTCCGACACATCAAACGGGTCGACAGGACATTCGTCGTCGAAGCCTGACTCGACAAACATTTTCAGGATTTCACCGTCCTCGGCATATAGTGAATAACGCCACGAGCGCATGCCGAAACCAAGATTATCCTTGGTCACCAGCATACCCATCCGACGCGTAAATAATGCCGACCCATCAGGCAGCATTGTGACTTTTTTCACGTTTTGATGCTTACGCCACTGGAACATCACAAAAGCGTCATTGACGCTCAGGCAGATCACTTCGTCGACGCCAAGCGCACGGAAATTATCGTGAAGTTCTTCGTAGCGGGGAAGATGGGTTGAAGAGCATGTAGGCGTAAATGCTCCTGGCAAGGCAAAAAGGACCACATTGCGATTGAGGAAGATCTGGTCAGTCGTCCGGTTTTCCCATCGGTATGGATTGGGACCGTCGATTGATTCGTCCCGTATGCGGGTCTTGAATGTAACATTTGGGATGCGCATTGCTATGTCTCTTTCGGATGATGATATCCTCTATCTAGAATTATTCTAAATTAAATCAAGGCCGTCCAACAGAATTCATGTCGTTGGCGGCGACAAGTTCTTTCGGCCGGTTCGCTATCGACCCGGACTCTTGCGGGTCGAGCACGGCTCGAGTTCAGTATGGGAATCGAGATTGCCGCCACTTATGGCTGAAATGTCGGCGTGATATTGGTTGACATCCCAAAAGCCATGGAATCAATGCGAAAGAGGCGCGGTCATATCCTAGTTTCAGCCACCATCGGCTTGCGCCCGACATGATCATACGTACTAGGCGGAACGGTGAAGATCGTCGGCAGTCTCGGCGACTGCCGCGCTATTTGGCATCTTCTGCGCCGTCTATGACTATATCATTGTCACCGCTTGTCATGGTACTGTGTATCACCGCTTTGCAACGGCGGCTCGGGCACCTCAAGTTGCTTGGCTATCAACAGTTTGAGGACATTGTAAAACAATCAACGTGCCGAGCACGGAAATCGAGTTGTTGTTTGGACAAGAATCGACTGATCACAGGCTTCAAGTGCTGAAATGCGCCGGTATTCTTTGCGCCGCTACTCATCGGGTTTTGAACCAGCTTCGCGATTCGCAGAATAACAACTAGAAAATGAGCGCTAATGTAAAAGGCTAATACGGTTGTCGAGCGCGCCCATCGAGATGTTGGTCACCGAAGTTCGGGAAAACAGTCACTTGGTGCCGCGCCTTAACCGGCACGACGACAACCTGAGATCAGAATTGAGCGAGGCTTCTGAATGATCCGAAAAACGCTGAAATGGGCATTCCGCGGGCTCATAACCTTGGCATTCATGCTCGTGATCTCTGGTGTGGTCATGTTCTTCTGGTTCCGGACGTCCCTGCCGCATCTTGACGGGAAAGTCGCTGTCACCGGTATTGAGCAGGCCGTCACGATTGTGCGTGATCAGAGAGGCATACCGCACATTTACGCCAAGTCCCAGCAAGACGCTTTTTTTGCCTTGGGTTACGTGCACGCTCAGGACCGTCTGTTCCAGATGGAGATGCAGCGCCGAATCGGTCAGGGCCGTGTCGCAGAAATACTGGGATCGCCAGGCCTTCAGTTCGATCGACTGTTCCGGTCATTGGGTCTGTACCGCCGCGCCCAGGATAGCGTGAAACATCTGAAGGAGGATGAGCGTAAGGCTCTGAGATCCTACGCAGCCGGCGTCAACCAGTGGCTGGAAACCCGCAAGGGCAGCCTGCCGCCAGAATTCAACCTGATAGGCATGGATTTCGAGCCGTGGAAGCCCGCGGACACACTGGTCTGGGGCAAGCTCATGGCCATCCGGCTCTCCACAAACTGGCAAGACGAACTGCTTCGCGCGCAGATAATCCGCAAGCTGGGAAAGAATGCAATCCCGGTTCTGTACCCAAGCTATCCGGGCGACGGCCCTACAACCATCGAGCACTACCAAGAGGGAATGCTGGACGGCCTGAATTTCAGGAAACTGTTTGCCGCGCTGCCCGGCCAGTTGATCAGCAAGGGCGCTTCAAATGCCTGGGCCATCCGGGCCAATCGTACGACAACCAGCAGCGCGATTCTAGCCAGCGATCCACATCTGGGCATGGATGCGCCAGTACTCTGGTACTTGGTCAGCGTCAACGCGCCGGATATCAACCTCAGCGGCGCGTCAGTTCCTGGCGCGCCGGCGCTCATAATGGGCCATAACGGGCATATAGCGTGGGGCCTGACCACGACGTATATTGATACTGACGACATCATCCTCGAAGCGATTGATCCCAGCGATCCCACGCGTTACTTGGCGGACAGCAAGTCCATCGCCTTGAAGATTCGGACCGAAGTCATCAAAGTCCGGTTTGGCAAAGACCTCATTATCACGATCCTCGAATCGAGGAATGGACCGGCAGTCGATTTCCGGCCCGAACTGAAAAGATTCGAAAAGGAGAACAGGCGTCTTGCCGTGCTGCGCGCGCCTTGGCTGAGCCGAGCAGACACCAGTGCTGGCTCTCTGTTGGCGCTCAACAAGGCAAAGAACTGGGACGACTTCAATAACGCCTTGAGGAGATTCGTCGGTCCTGTGCAGAATTTCCTCTACGCCGACAAGCAGGGTAATATCGGCCACTTCGTTCCCGGTCTGATCCCGGTGCGGAAGAACGCTGAATCCGGCTACCTTCCTCAGGATGGCTCAGATTCTCAAAGTGTCAAGATAGGCTACATCCCGTTCGAGAAATTGCCCCGGAGCTTCAACCCACCGGACGGAATCCTAGTCACCGCCAACAACAGGATCGTCGGCGAGAATTACCCGTACTTCTTGTCCAAGAGCTGGGGCGATCACTATCGAGCGCGCCGGATAGAGGAACTGCTGAAGGCCAAGGAGAAATTCAGCCCTGAGGATATTGCTCGCATACAGGCCGATCATGTATCGCTTGCTGTTCGGGCCACCTTGCCGCTGATGCTCAGGTTCGAGCCACAAACCGATCTGCAAAAACGGATCACCGACATGCTGAAATCCTGGGACGGCTCCATGTCTATGACCCGCCCCGAACCGCTAATCTACACTGCCTGGCTTAGAGAGCTGAATATCCGGCTGTATGCTGACGAACTGGGGGATCTGGCCAAGTTCTACAGCAGCTATCGTCCAGACGTGGTAATCAACATCCTCTCCAACCACCGTGACTGGTGCAACGACGTCATGACCGACAAGATCGAGGATTGCGCGATCATCCTGCGCGAAAGTCTGGAGGCGTCCTTGGTTTTTCTCTCCGGAAAGTTCGGCGACGACCCGATCCTGTGGCGTTGGGGCTCGCTGCACTACATGGAAATGAAGCATAGCCTCTTTGGAATGATTCCGCTTCTCAATGACCTGACGACCATCAGAATTCCCGCCAACGGATCGCCGCGGACAGTAAACAAGGCAGCCATGAACTTTCGGGAAAAGAACCCGTTTGCCGCTCGTCAAGGTCCGGGTTTCCGGGGCGTCTACGATCTCTCAGACCTATCCAAATCCGTCTACACGATCAGCACTGGACAATCCGGTAACCCGTATTCCTTCTTCTATGATAACCTTGTGAAGGATTGGCGCGATGTTCGGCACTGGCGGCTTGCGCCCAACGAAGCGACAGCCCGCGAAAACGCAGTCGGTGTACTTGTGCTTCAACCGTCCGGTTAGGCCGACCCGCCCTGTGAAAGCCGCATCGTTGAATGACGTCGGGAATGCAGCATTGCTGTGGGATCTGGTTCAATTCCGGCCCTGTTGGTCTAGTTCACCCGATTCCTGCTTCAAGTGATCGACGGCAAGCTTTTGGTCCGATGAGGGGCTGCGCATCGAAGCAAGCCACCACAGGATGTCGGTCATGCGCGCCAGCCGACGCCATCGCGCTGGGACAGCGTCAATATTCCTGTCCGGTGCAATGCGGATCGCGGGTCGAATCGGAGAATGCTGTCTACGTCTGGTCTCGGGCGCTTACGCTATGAAATCAGCCACAACCGGTCTGGTGGTTCGGCAGACAACCATGAGGTTGTCGCGCCAGAAGGCATTACGCAGGATTTTTGATAGCGTTATTACGGGACCTTGCTTCCCCTTCCCTTGTATCCTTGCGCCACCAAGTAGGTTTCTGCTGAATCGGATCGACTGGCTGGCGGCTTGATATGCCGGACCTTGTCGAAGCGCGAGCGAACGCGTCTCAGTACATCCGTATCGGCGCCGCTCTGAAAAACCTTGACGACCAAGATGCCGCCTTGCGCGAGCACAGCCTCAGCATATTGCACTGCATCTTCTACGAGTGCTATAATACGGAGTTGGTCAGTGCTCTTGTGCCCGGTCGTTGAAGGTGAGAGATCGCTTAGGACGATATCGACCGGTGCACCGCCAATTGCAGTCATCAAGGCAGAGAACCCTTCTGGCGCCTGAAAATCCGCGGTCAGCACTTCGGCGCCGGCGATGGGATCAATTTCCCGACGATCGAGCGCTACCACCCGACCACCAGACCCATCCGCCTTCGCGCGCTCCAAAGCCACTTGCGTCCAACCACCCGGCGCAGCGCCCAGATCGACAACGATCTGACCGGGTTTCAGGAGGCGCAACCGATCATCGATCTCGATCAGCTTGAAAGCTGCGCGGGATCGGTAGCCTACCCTCTGCGCCTCCGCGACGTAGGGATCGTTCAGTTGTCGGTCCAGCCATCGTGTCGAAGACAACCGTCTCCCTTGAGCCGTCTTCACCTGGACGTTCTTGTTGCGCCGACCACCGTTGCGGGCCGATTTCCAAGGCATACAAGAGAGCTCCTGCCAGAGTCGCAAGTATCGGATATCATATGGACGCGCGGCCGGAGATCAATGCGGCAAAGCAGAAATCGGCTGATGCCGCCAGCCGTCCGGAGCGATCACGGCTCGGGCATCGCGACCCGGCAGCCCAAGTAACCCGCGATGACTATGTTCCAGGCACGCCGCTGACAGCCAAGGCGCCAACGGCAGACGCAAACAGATGCACGTCAACTACCGTTTCCGGGAACGGGGGGGCTTTCCAGAACCGAAAGAGATTGAAATCGGGCAACCCGAAAACCGAGCATGCGCCCTGTCGGGAGCGTCATGGTTCGACAAGGAAGACCATTGCAGAACCGCTGGCAGTTCAAGGTCCTGCCTGACGGGAAATGCCGCATGACTGCTGGCTCTTGGCAGAACCATAAGTCAGCAGTGCCTTTCAGGCGGCCAGCCGTTTTCGACGCAGCCAGTTCAAGAGGTCGGTTCGCGTCACCAGTCCCCAATATTGGTCATTATCCCGGATCAGGGCGACAAAACCCTTGTCAAAAGTGGCCTTGAGCATATCAAGGCTGTCGTCGGGCGACAGGGTCTCAAGACATCGCGTCATCGTATCTGCGACATGGGCGGCAAAATTCCCTCCCCCCAGCACGGTATGCAGCAGGTCCGACTCGTCGATCAGGCCGACCACTTCATCCATCTCCACCACCGGCAACTGTGAAATGTTCGCCAAACGCATCTTGCCCAGGGCGATCGCCAGTGTCGCATCTGGCGGCACGGTGATATCTTCACGCTCGTCATGCCTTCGGGCGATCAGGTCACGCAGGTCGCCATAATTTTTCTGGTCAATGAACCCCTGATCGATCATCCAGTGATCGTTGTACATCTTCGACAGGTATTTGTCCCCGCCATCCGGAATGATGGCGACCACCCGCTTCGGCTCTGTTTGCAGCTGGCACCACTTCAGGGCTGCAGCGATAATCGTGCCTGTGGATGAGCCACCCATGATGCCCTCGGCCTTCAACAGGTTTCGTGCAGTGGTCAGACTCTCACGGTCGTCGATGACGATCGCTTCATCAATGAGATTCATATCGCCGACGGCCGGAAGCTCGTCTTCACCGATGCCCTCAACAATCCAAGCGCCGGCCTCGGTGATCTGACCTGTGTGCACATAGGAGGCCAGCAGCGACCCTGCCGGATCGGCGAGAACCATCTTGAGGTGCGGGGCGACTTTGCGGAAATAGCGGCCCAGACCGGTCATCGTACCGGCCGTTCCGATCCCGCCGACTACGGAGTCGATATCACCGTCCATCTGGTCCCAGATTTCCGGGGCGGTCGTCATTTCATGAACGGTCGGGTTGTCGTGGTTGTGGTGTTGATGGATGTACAGCGCACCCGGCGTCCGCTCGGCGATATCCTTGGCCATAGTCTGGTAGTTCAGCGGATGGCCGGGCGGCACATCCGTTCGGGTCACGATTACTTCGGCGCCCAAGGCCCTCCCGTGCTGAATCTTCTCTTCGCTCATTTTGTCCGGGATGATCAGGATCATCTTGTAGCCCTTGAGGGACGCCACCATGGCCAGTCCGATCCCGGTATTTCCCGACGTTGCTTCGACAATGGTTCCACCAGGCTTTAGCCGGCCATCCCTCTCTGCTGCCTCCACCATGCCCAAGGCAATGCGGTCCTTGATAGATCCTCCCGGATTGGTTTGCTCAAGTTTCGCGAACAGCCTGCACGGCCCTGTATCGAGATGGCGCAATTCAACCATCGGCGTATTACCGATGTGGGTAAGCATCTTCGCAGTACTGTTGGCGGTGGACATTGCAGGATCACTTCAGAAGCGGAAACAAGACGCTCTTGTTGAATGACTATCATTGAAGCGTTAGCGCGACAACGAGCGGAAGATCCTTCGTCAACTGGCGCTTCGCGCTGACTCTGCGTCTGACAGAGGCAACGCCATCGCAAGGACAAATATCAGCAACCACCAAGCAGCAAAAAATGAAAAATTCACCAAGCTGCTGGCCAGAAAGGCTCCCAGAACTGATCCCGCAGCCATGGCGCCCGGATGTCGGCGGTTCTGCAACAGGATGATGCGTCGAGCGATCAGGACGATCACCAGTGCCATGGCCCCAACAGCCGACCAGCCGCTTTCGGCGGCAACCTGAATCACCCAATTGTGAGGATGCGAAGGCACATACTCAACCGTCAAGCCGGGTATCACCTCCTTGGCCCCGGGCAGCCGGCCGGAGGTCCCGAGCCCCCAGCCGAACCACGGGCGTTCGTCTGCAGCATCAAGAACGAAGGACCAGATGATCTGGCGATGGGCATCCACCATCCAAGTTGGCAAGGTCTGGTGGCTGGACATCGTGTATGGCATCTCCGGTAGATTGGAGAACACGAGAATCAGGCTCAAGATGATGCTTGCCACGAGGACAATTCCGGCGACCCAGGCTTCGCGACTCGACAATCGTGCGAACCACCAGCACAGTACCGTAGCGATCCCGGCGCCAAGATAAGCCAGAACGGCGGACTTGTTTTCAACCAGGTAGACGATCATGAAGCCGACTGGCAGGTAGGCGACGGCAGCGGTGCACCAGAGCCTGCCCAAGCGCCATCCCGCCCACAGGATGACGATGCTGAGAATGGGTACGACAGCGCCGTAGGGTTTCAGTATCAGGAAAACGCCATCTTTATTGTCGACAGGCTGTTGTCGCAGTGTTTCGAAAATATCCAACCAGATGAAGGCGCCTACAAAGATGGTCAACGCGGCCACCCAAGCCATGACAATCATGGATCGCATGGCAAGTTCCCGGCCGTTCGGATCATTAGCGAATCCAGCGTGCAGCAGGCATCCAAGCAACAAAACACCGACGACAAGACCAAACAGTAGCGAAGAACCCTGCAGATCTATGGTCTGAAGCGCTGCGATGGCCCAGCAGACATAAAGCAGTGCGAACGCAATTCCCGTGAAAGAACAGGCCGATCGCCCCAGATCGGCGGCGGTTTGCTTGACCCGCGGCAGGATCGTTGCCAGCCCGAAGAGACCGCCCAAGCCTATCAGGGCGAAAAATAGCCCGCGGCCGCCAATCAATAAGGGAATTGATGCGCCGAAAAATAGAGCCGAGGCCCGTTGGGCCCACAAGGTTACCGAATGATATGTCTGGTTGGAACCATGCATCACACGTGACAGCAACACCTAGTGTAATCCATTCTGATCGCAGTCATTTGCCGGCCAAAATCCCGCGATAGACAGTCCGGCAAGCGGTTAATGCATGTGGCCGACATTTTTCCTGAAAGTCATGTGCATCAGGGCTGTGCATGTGAGCAAGTTCTTTTGCAACAGATGCTTGTCAAGTTGCAGAGGATGTGCCCGATGCTCACAGAGTGAGATCCGGTTTCGATGTGATTTGCAAGCCTGAAGGGTCGTTACATTGTAGTCGATTTCGATAGCGGGACGATGACCTCAGACACCAACGTGCGGCGTTGAGGAAGGTCGCTGGCTCTTTCCGAGCCCGGACGCAAAATTCGGAGCAGTTGATCGTCGAGGATCATTGGCGCCGGATCCCCTTTCAAGAAGTACCTTCACGGATGCAAGCCGAGCCGTCGGTCCTAGTTGCCACCCCCGAAGGCCGCGCCAGCTTGCTGAAGCTGGCCCCGAAATGACCATCCCGAAGCGCGCCGACGGGGTGATCGTACCCTGCAACTGCCGTATTTGGGATCGATTGGGCCGTCACCCGTAATCATTGATGGGCATTGCGCACACTTCCGTCAAGCACATGGCGTGCGCCGAGGGCGGCCCCGACCTCCCGATGTTCGCGATCTGCCCCTTAGATTTATGATTCAGACACTTACAGGTGAAGATAGAATTTCCGGCGATGACCGAGAACGAGCGCCAGTGCGACAGCGCAGTGATCAGGTCCGCAAGGCGACGTAACTCTTGCTCAGGATCGCCACTGAGGTTGACGAACGGCGGCACCGCGACAGCCGGACGCCCCAAGGCCAGCTCGACCCTGGCGCCGTCGGCAGTGTCGACCGAGGTCTCGTGCGCGGACCGCTCGCCCATCTGGCGCTGGCGAACTCCATCAGCGCCTCGTTGTTAATCGGCTTGACGATCCAACCACCGTGCGAGGTGACGGCGGCAACGACCAATCAGACACGGGCGAAGAGACGGCTCGCCTCGTGAACCGAGGCGTAGCAGCCGGACAGCGGCCGTGCCATGTCACCGCTGCAGCGAAGTTCAGGCTCCAGAGCAGATTCCAAATCGGCAAAACGAACCGGTGCCGCTTGCCCGCCAGCTCCCGGCTTGTGACCTTCGATCGACGACATCAGCCAGGCACCGGTGCAACCGAGTTTCTTGGCACCGGTCAGATAGGCGGCGGCAACGCTGCGTTCCATCTCCTGGAAGGAGAAGGCGCCATGCAACCAGTCAACCTTGCCGTCCAGCCGATCAAGACACCAGGAAGGCAACTGGTAAACACGAGTTCTTTCGGCACCAGGTTTGATGACTATCTGCTCCCAGTCTCGCACATCCAGATAGTCGACAACGTCTACCGCGCCTGTCGCCTTGAGATATTGCGTCGAGATGTACAACGTCGATGGAATATCAAGATTGACGATGACCCTGATGTCCGGGTTCAGGCGCCAAGGTCGAGAACCCGAGGCCAGGGCCAACCTCCATCAACGAGCGCACATGTCCGGCGGGAACCGCAGCGTAGAAATCGGCGGCGCGGACCAGGTAGACGACAAAGGCGGCGGCGACATCCTGATCCCGCCACCGCATGAGATCTGCCCCGTCTCCAGCCGTCGTATCGGGAAGGCGCAAGGTCGGATAACGTTCTGCGACCGCGTCGAGCATATGCGCAGCCAGCCGCTTTTCCTGAGCCAGCAGGGTGCCGTGCTGAGCCCGCAGCAGTCGGCGATACTCCGCTATAACCCGTGATACGCCCGGCGCCCGCTCGATCACACGGAAAGCCAGACGCTTGGCGAGATTTGACGGAAGTGTCGGCTCGGGCACGCCGCCATGCGCATAGCCCTTCAGCAAACGGTAGTTACGCCGCAACCGAGCCAGCCCCCCCCCCCGAGCGACGCAGCTCTTCGACCATACGGCGATGATAGGTCGCCCAATAGGCCGTGATGCGCCACGGCTCTGGCGTCTGCGCACCATCATGCA